>CAIMXI010000354.1 GCA_903845365.1 uncultured Geobacteraceae bacterium
GAGAAATTTGAAGAAAGACTAAAGGCACCGGCAATTGCGACACCTGACTGGTTTGAGTGTATTCCTGCACCGCAACGTGATGAGGCACACCGTCTTGTGGCAATAGGAGCACCTGTCTATGTGAGGCCTGCAAAAAGTGGTGGGAGTATCGTACTGTTTGACGACACCGAATTCGTTGCTGGCGTCTTTTCGGAATCTGTTGCTGCCGAGCAGTTTGCATCTGCCTGGAACCATCAGCGCTAGATGACTGAACAACTAGAAAAGAAACCGCGTGGACGTCAGGTTGGTTGGCGTAAGGCGAATACGATGCCGAGCAGAATCCCGGCAATGCGGATACCAGTGCATTTAGAGGAATGGCTCTTGGTAGAAGCGGAAAAACGCGGTCTAAAGGTCGTGGATATGGCTCGTATGATACTGCTGGAAGCTATGAGGAACCAGGCCAGGAGTATGGAACAAGAAGGGGTAGGGGACAAGGAGTAGAGACAATGGGACAACGAGCCGTCAGGGTGGAAGAAAATACGGATTTTCAGCAAATAGCACTACCACTTGATCTTTGCATTGGTGAGCATGTGTTACAAAGAACCCGACTCGAAGCGGAAAGCACTTTTGGAGCTTGGTACGAGTTGTATCTGGTCGTTACCCCGAACGGATTTCTGATTGAGAAACATTCTGGATCGGCACGAGGTCTCAGTAGACAGAAGGAAACTTGGTTTAGGCGTAATAGAGCGGATGCTGAGCATAAGTACACTCAGATTCTTAACAGCAAGCTGAATCAGAAACGGCGAAGTCCGAGAAAATATAAGGTCGTGGAACAATAGATGAGAGCCATAAATAGAAATGCCAATTGTAATCACTGCAGCTCCACTGCGTTATAATGGAGGAACTCAATGATCTTTTATGATTTTGAAATCAAACCAGACTGGAATAAACGCAATAAAATGCTGCTGCGTGTAAATATCCCCCGGCACAGCCGGGGGTTTACTTAGATTAAATTAAATCTTATCCAAAAGTTTTCGCTTTTGAGTCTGAAATTCGTCTTCTGATAATAAGCCTTCTTCCATCAGTTCGCCGAGATACTTAATAGTCTCTAAAGGTGATAGAGTGCGATCCGTTTTAATCGGTTCTGTGGCAATTTTGCTTTTACCGAATATTCCCGTAATTGAGTGCAACGCTTTCGAGGAGCCTTCTTTAAGTTTTGAAGCGGCAGAATTGGTTATTTCCGAGATCGATGCAATTGTATCGGAAGTTCGGTTCTTAATGTCACTGCTGAACTCCGATAAACTGATTTCCGGTATCATGTACTCATTTCTCAACTCATCATAAAAACGGGGGTTTATTTCTCCGGATGTACGGTCAATTATATTGGCTACTTTACTATTCAAGTCGCAAGCAGAATCGCCATTTAGCGCACTAGCAATTAACAAGAGTTTTGATGTTACGCTCATGGTGACGCAATCGCTGACACCAACCGAATTAGTTTGTGGCATCAAACTGGCGACAAACACGGTCCAGTTTTTTATTTCACCACTAAGTTCAGTGTCCGCAAATCGCTGAAGCGTAGTCCTGATATCGGCGGCCTGCAAGCTTGTTAGATCGGCAGTGATTTCGCGGATATAATACTTAGTCGCATATTCATTTTTTGCGTTTCTGTACAGAGCCCTAGTAGCCTGGCAAATATCGGCTATATTATTATAAGATTTGAATAACCTGATAGCACTATCAATATATTTAGTGTGGTTGCCCTTTAACTCCGGTCGGTCTTTATTTCCGTCTACGACATTAATTATTTGTGTAAATTTATCAGTCTCGCGTGTGTTGCATAACGAATGTCTAACTATCGCCAATATCTGATTACCGTCTATATCTTCAGAATATTTGTGGGCAATGGAACACACAAATTTGATCTGGGTACTGAGTAAAATCAATTTATTACACTCATCGATGTTATTTAAAACCCAGTCGATGGCAAAACCGGATATAAAACCGGCCGGATTCGCTTTTAATGCTAGTTTTACTAACTTCATTTTTGCGGATAAGTCTGTTGCTGTTTGCAGACTTTGTATCGCCATAAGCTTTTTCAAACAGCTCTTGTAAATCAAGTTTAGCTCTTCAATCGTAGCTGGTTTTTTATGCTCGCGTTTGCTATCTCTCACGTAACTGTTAATCGCGTACTCTCCGTACCCATCAATCATCTGACTGATATCGTCGGTGCTTTTGTTGTCACGCAAGTACTTAATCAGATGTAGCAAGTCATCTACGATCCAATTGTTTTCAATCATACCTATGAACCCCCTGTACTTTAATAGAAGTGCTACCTTTTTACTTTGTTTGTCAGTCAGTAAATCCCGCTGCACAAGATAAGTAGGATCGGATAGAATCGGATCATCTATCCCGTTTTGATTCACCAGCCCACATTGGTGCGTAAGGGATCCGATCTCTAATTGCATGAAATGGCGTTTCTTTGCGCCCAATATGGCTCTGTTTGTCCTTCAATTCTGAATTGGATCATTCCTAGCGATTGGTCAACTAGGAAAACTTTCTTACTACCTGTGAGTTGAATGGCATTTCCCGACATGAGCAATTGTTAAAAAGCGGCAGCATCTCCAGATGCTGCAGTCTCAGTAGATTTTTCAACAGTTGCTCTGGATGTTGAAGCAAAATGATCTTCCTTGGTTACTGGCAGACATTATGTCTAATGCTCTTAAATTTGACAGACCGGATTATTGTCAGGCTTCAACTCTTGTAGCGCTCTGCCAACTCCAACGCCATATCAGCAAACTCTTTTCTCAGTGAATCAGGCTGAACAACCTCAACTCGCGTACCAAAACCTCGCAGCCACCAGTGTAACTGTAACGTGTCTTCAACCGTTGCGGTCAATTCAAAATGTCCATCCGGAAGCGTGACAATATTTTGATCTATGGAAACAGGCGCTTCCTCAAGCCGCTGAACATCTGCCTTTTTACAAAACCGCAGCGTGATGTTAATTTTCCCACCGACAGGGAACGTCAACTCCTTTGCTATATAGGCATCAAGGTCAAATTCCACTGGCGTAGTGACCGGCTTATCCAGCAGATCCACTTGTAGTATTCTATGTAACAGTAGCAACACAGGTTCTTCATGCTCATTCAACGAAGCGATTAGATACGTCAGCCCATCAACAAACGCCATCCCCAGTGGATTAACTTCATACTTTTTTTTCCTGCCGGTCACAGTATTGTAATCCGCTGTAAAACGTCGCTCCTCCAGCAAAGCCAAATAGACATCGTCTGAAATATCTTCCGCGACCACCGGCGGAATCATAGCAAGATTACGGGAAACTACCCGCACCTTGTCCGGCCAACGTGACAGTGACGATTCTGTAGTCAGTTTCAGACGTTCATCAGCAGCTTTTATGTATGGTCTCAATGCGCTTATTACTCCGTGCGGCATCATTCGGGTAATATGCTTTTCCGCCAACTTGAAAGTTAGTGCTGTTATCGGATCCATATTGGGGATGTCGAAGGTCGGTGCATCCTGTCGCCATCTCCAACCTGCCGGGCGGTTGATATCGCATTCCAGAGGAAACTCGCTTGCTTCCAATGCAATCAGGTCTCGTTGGATGGTTCGCAGAGTCGTTTCGATACCATATCCGTCTTTTAGTCGATCATGAATCTCAGTCGTCGAAATACGCGTCCGGCGTGGAATCATGCGGAGAATCAGCCAATGCCGGTAGAGTGTGTCCATAGCCATAACTCCAGTATGAGATTATTAAACGACTGGTCCCGTCGCTTCACGTAGCATACTGAATATCGAAGTCTTTGCAACGATATTCATGGCATCACGATCATTCCGCTGCTCCAAACCCGATCTTCTTAGGGCCTGCTCCCTTGGCAGCACACTCTTTCTTCAGTACCTCATAAAGCCCACCAGGCGTCGCCGGTTCCTCCCAAAGTTCAAACTGCCGTGCGGCCACAGCAAAATCTCCGGGAGTTATCTGCTCCAACGCCTGTATCTGACGTTCCCATTCAAGACACTCTGTGACGTTGCCGCCCATCCTGACAAGTTCCTGGCGGAACAAGGCAACACGCTGATCTGGTTTGAGCGGATCAAAGCGCACTTTGAACGCAAAACGGCGTAGCGATGCCTGATCGAGCTTCGTCATCAGGTTGGTTGTACAGATGAAAATCCCTTCAAATGCCTCAATCTGGGTCAGCAGTTCATTTACCTGTGTTACTTCCCAGCTCCGCTGGGCATCACGACGGTCAGAAAGAAAACTGTCGGCTTCATCCAACACCAGAACGGCATCCTGCTGACGTGCTTCGGCGAACATGGCGGCAATATTCTGTTCGGACTCACCAACCCATTTGCTGAGGATGTCAGAAGCCCGTTTGAGAATCATCGGCTTGCCGACCTGATCCGCCATGTATCTGGCCAACTCACTCTTGCCAGTACCGGCAGCACCGTAGAAGCAAAACGTCCCGCTGGGTTTCCGTTTAAGCCGTTCCACCAGCGTGACAATTTCAACATCGGTATTCAACCATTCCAGGCTGTAACCTGTGCGGAGCAGATTGCGACTTGGGGTGCGGCGCTGGCCAAGCAGGGTAATGCTGCGTTCAAGCGATTGCTCGACCAGTTCACATGCACGCCGGTTATTACCAGAACTGGCGATGCGGGCTACTTTTGCCGCCCGCTCAAACTGCGCGGGAATAATCGCTTCATTACCAGCCAGGCGCTCAATCCACGCATCTGGTGGTTCAAAACAGTCGAGGTGGTGTCGTGCTATAGTGACACGCACACTCTGGGGAGGCACCGGAAAGCTGACATTGTAGTCAAAGCGACGCAAGTACGCTTTATCGATCTGGCCGATCCGATTACTAATCCAGACAGCCGGAACCGGGTTATTCTCCAGAGTGCGATTGATCCACGCTTTGCCGTTTCGGTTGCTTTCAGCTTCATCGTCATCACCACCAAAAAACATACTGAAGAAGTTACCTCCGCTGCCGAAGACATCCTCAACTTCATCAAACAGCAGCATGGCGTTGCGGCTTCGCGCCAGCAGGCGCTGACAGAGTGCGTATGCCCGCAGACGGTCATCTCCCTTGATCGGATCGCCATCCTGATCTGCATACGATACTTCATACAGGTCGACGTTTAGCTCTTTAGCAAGGGCCTGAACAAACTCATTCTTGCCCACTCCCGGTTTACCATGAAACAAAACGTTCACGCCGGTGGTCTTGGCGGTCAAGGCATTGCTGAAGTACTCATTCAGTATTTCGCGGTCTTTGTGCATATGTGGAAAGCTGTCCAGCGTAAGAGTTGGTGGGGCGGCACGGCGCATAAACCGGGCGACAAGATCATCGACTTTTTTGTGGCGTGCCAGCAAGACATCTTCCAGCCCTTTCATTACGCTGACTTTGCTTTCCAGATCGCAACTGCTCCGGCTGACTTTAATCAGACCGCTGGTAATCAACGGACTGTCAGAGCCAAACGAGCGCAACAGTTCACGCTCTTTAATGCCGGTCAGGGACGCCAACAACCGACAAAACGATGGAGTCGAGGTTTTTTCGTTGCGTGGACAGATGGCATTGGAGAATTCCGGGATCATGGCCATTCCGGCGGCAAACGTAAGTACCGCCTTATCCGCCTCGGTCAGATCAAGCAGACCGGAAAGCAGGCCGATATTTTTGAACAGCGGCAACTGCGGCGACAGCTTTATTGCCCCCAACACTTCCCGCTGTTTCATCAGCAGCTTGCGGCAATGGCCTGCCGTTATCCGATTTGGCGCATCTTCTTCGTCATCATCATCACCAATTGGAGTCAAGCCGGTAATAGCACAAAAATCGGCTTCGGTAAAAATATCCGGCCAGCTTCTGTGTGATAGAGGTTGATACCAGTCGAGCGCCAGCGCCATATCCAGAAGCCATGCGCCAAACAGTGGGACGTATTTTCTTGTTTCACTGTCCAGCTTTGAGGTGTTGCGGTGCTTACGGAGATTTCTTCTGAGTTCCATGTTCTGCCTCCTCTGTTGATGTAATGTTGTAACTATTACATAACCAGGCGACAGTTTGCGTCGTGTTAAATAATCTAATTCATCTGTTATAAAAGACTGGTGCTATTTATAAACGACGCAAATCGTCGCCTATTTGTAGTATTTATATCACAGTTAGCCATGAGCGCATTTTCAGGGAGGGGATACTATGAATCGGAACAGTAGTGAATATTTTACCGGCTGCCTTTTGGGTGGCGCTGTTGGCGATGCTATTGGCTGGCCAGTTGAGTTCGCAGATATGAGTGAAATAATTGGCCGCTTTGGCCCGGATGGCATCATTAACATGGTGCCTGGAACTGGCGGATTTTATGAGATCACCGATGACACCCAGTTGACTCTTTTCACTGCCGAGGGACTTTTGCGGGCTTGGACAATGGCCTGCCGGAGCGGTGAAGCTCCCGACTTTGCCGCTACGGTAAAACATTCGTATCTCAGCTGGCTGCACACGCAGGGAGAGTATGAAGTTGAAAACGTTTGTACTGGTTGGTTACTTGGTATTGAAGGATTGCATCAACGACGCGCTCCCGGTGACACCTGCCTTTCCGCTTTGCGTAAAGGGGCATTACTTGAAACCAGTTTCGCTGATAATAACAGTAAGGGCTGCGGTGGTATCATGCGTGCGGCTCCTGCGGGGCTTATTGCTGCCAGGATCATCACCCATGATATTGATGCCTCAGCGCGGCTGGCCTTCGATATCGGCTGCGTAACAGCGCATCTCACACATGGCCATCCATCAGGCTATTTCCCCGCAGGTGTGCTGGCAGCTATTATTGCTACCATCATAATCGGCAGATCGCTCGAAGATGCCATCTCCATCAGCCTCGAAATTCTTTCAGGTAGAAACGGAGCAGAGGAAACGGTTGCTGCTGTTCACACTGCGGTTGATCTCTGGCGAAATAAGGAGGTGCTGCCTTCACTTAAAGCAATTGAAATGCTCGGCAAAGGTTGGTCCGGTGAAGAGGCTCTGGCAATCGGTTTGTATTGTGCGCTGGTTGCAGGTAGCGATTTTATGAGGGGAGTGCGGCTTGCTGTCAACCATTCCGGCGATTCAGATTCTACCGGGTCCATTACCGGCAACATTCTTGGTGCAAAGTTAGGCGAACAGGCTATTCCCGGTGACTGCTTGAATCAGCTTGAATTGGGCGATGTTGCCAGGCAGGTTGGAGAGGACTTGTTTACGGCTTTTGAGGAAACAAGAGAGTGGTTGAAAAGATATCCGCCGCTTAAATATTAACAGTTTTATGTATGTTGCACGGTAAAGTGCGTAAAGGGACTGATAACTTTCACAGCAGTTAGACCAAAGACAGGAGACAATATGAAAACAAAACCTACAGCAAACGAAATCAAACTGATTAAGGCAGTAATGGCTGACAGTATCAAATTCAACAATCCAGAAGAGGCGACCCAATTTATGCATGAAATAGCTCAGATTGCATTTAACGGCTGGTTTGCGGGTGGAGGCGCATATTTCAACTTCGGAGTAGACAGCTGCTTGGATCACAAATTAGGTAAACATATTCTCAGAGCTGAAAAAATATCACACTCTTCATTTATGCGACTTCTAGTTGAGGATGGCGTAAATAAATCTCTTGATCAGTGGATACGAGTTGCGGATAGCTATTTAATGCTGAGTGATGTGCCAAGTTATAAGAAAACTCCATTGCCTAAATTGCCTTCTTGCGCTCCGGATAAGTGGAAAGAAGCATACAATCAGGTTTATCTTTCATGGTGGCCAAGAGCAAACAGAGGATTCAAACAACTTGTAATAAAAGAAGAAACTTTTGAGGAAAGATTCGAGGCGGCCAGACTGGGAAATGTAGAAAGCTTTATCCGTTATTTTCACTATCACGTGGACAAAGTGGCATTGACTGCAAAGTTACTGCTTCCAGACTCCATCCATCGAATTCCTGAAATTGTACGACATATAACGAAAAGCAAGCCCTGTTGGGTAAACTGGGGAAAGCGACTTATGAAGGAGTGTCATTCAATGCAAGAAAATGCGGAGTAAATGACATATTATCTCATTTTGCCAAAAGGAATGAACATGACAACAGGAAATGAAAGCAACAAGCGTCGGGAGAAGGAATTTTATCCAACATTGGACAAGGACAACAGGGAAGGAGTGCCATCACTTGAGATCGCCGTAGATCATCTGCCGACGAAGTTTGCTAGTCGGTCACTTGATGAACTTCTGAAGCACACTCAAGAATGGGTGGAAAAAGAGTCATTCAAGGGCAAGGCCGTAATGTGGCAATGGTTCTGTCCGGTTTCTGCCGATTTTATGGAGTTTGGCGGTGCTGTAGCGGCGGAGTTTGTCAGCATGATCGGCTTACCTGAAGAGTGCCGCAGCTATGTTGCGCAAAAGCTGGGTCAACAGCTTGGCAAAGCATTCAAATATCCGTCTGATCCGCTGGTCAAGGCACAAATAAAAGTTTCTCGTTGTTTTGGATATATTGATGATGGTATTGTCTGGCAGCCGTTGGATGCGTGTACGTGGGTGGCGCAAATGTAAAGTTGTGAGTGTAAAAAAGGGAGGACTACTTGATGCGACTCAAGCTAACAATATTACACAATAATGGGAAAAAAATAAGAGGAAGAGATGTCCATTTAAGACAAGGAGATGCAGATGGAGCGTGTGGCCCATATTGTATTTTAATGGCACTTATTGCTGCTGGGATTGAAACACGAGATAGGATCATCTCGCTAAGTAGAAGTCACGGAAATTCTAATTTTGAGAAATTAATGGGTAAATTCGATAATAAGTCAGGTCGTTTTTTTGCGGATGGTACAATGCGAACGGACCTTGTTGAATTTTTGTCCCATTATAGAAAAATACAAACTGCATCGATTCATGGGGGAAGCTCAAAAGTGCGTACGTTTTTAGTTGACCATATAAAGCAAAATCATCCCGTTATTCTGGGGCTACCTAGCCATTGGGTTTTGGCAACAGGAATAAGCGAAACTCACGATAACCAATTGGTAAGTATTTACGCATTGGATCCTGGCAGAGAACCGCTGAACAAAGCGTGGAACCTTGAAATTGAAGGAGGAGGTACTGGGAGTCCAAAACCATTTTTAGTTCTTACTGATGGTAGCAAAGTAGCGTTTGACGATGCTTTTGCATTATGGCCCGTTTGATTTTCATTTTATCAGCCGTTCAATCTCCCCTTGAGCGGCTTTTATCTCCGCCAGCCTATTCCTCCCAAGCACCTCCACAGCATACTCCTCACAATAAATAAGCTCATTTATCCTCAAACCGGGCACACAAGTCGCCATTTCCGATAGTGCCGACCTCCCCTCATGATCCTGATATGACGGATCGGCACCGTTTCGGAGCATCAACGAAACCAATTCCGTATGAGTGCGGCAGGCGGCCTGCATGAGTGCCGATCTACCGAAGATTGATACTGCATTGCCAGGTGCGCCCATCTCAAGCAGCAGATCAACGCGTGCTACATCTTCAGCATAGACCGCCCCCAGTAGTGACAACCGCATTAGATTTGCGTCGACTGCCTGTTTTTGGCAAACTTCCTTAACGACGGTGAGGTCGGCATTTTCAAGCACTGCCTTGATTGCTCGCCGCTCGGCATTGTCCTGAAACAGCCGGTCATAACCGGAATGTGTGAGAGCATAATCACATGCAGCGTAACCATACTTCGTAATCAGACTGGTATCCGCTCCGGCGTGGAGCAAAATGTTAATATTCTCCTGATTATCTGCAAAGTGCATTGCCAGCATAAATGCTGTCTCGCCGACTTCATTCTGCATATCAACATGGGCACCGGCAGTCAATAGCAGTTGCGTCAGATATTCGTTGCCGGGACGCACGACTACAAGCATCAGCGGGGTTTCGCCATCTACAAGAGTGTTGATACCGGCGCGGCGACGGATCAGCCGCCTCGCTTTTCCAACATCTCCTGTTATCAGTGCCTCATGCAGTGACATGGTTCTTGCTCTCTTCATTTTTGAAAATCGACAAGCACTCTCTCAAACTCCATCAAACCCTTATTCCGTACAATCTCCAACAAAGTTTTCCCAAAATACGGCTTTGTGGCGTCAGCGCCATATTCCAAAAGCAGTCGCATACTTTCTGGATTTCCAGTTTCGAGCAGCGTCGCCCAAAGCGGTGTCAAGCCCCTGCTGTCCTCCATATTTGCATCCGCTCCGGCATCCAGTATCAGCCGTAATAGAGTCAACTCCCCCGAATTCAGTACCGCTGTCAATAGTGCTGTTCGGCCGATTTCATCCCTGGCGAAAACATCGGCTCCGCATTGTAACAGCATGATGACAATATCTACCTCTAATGCGCCTGCCGCAGTTGCGAGAGGCGTGGATCCATAAAGTCCAACACCGTTCACATTGGCACCCTTGTCCAGTAGCACTTTGCAACAGTCCTGGTGTCCGTTACCGGCTGAATAACATAGCGCATTTACGAGTATATGGGCCGGACTGTCATGCAGTAGAAGGCTTTGCAGTAATTGAGCATTACCTTCTTTTGCAGCCCGGATAACATCCCGGTTCACTGAATTTATGGGGCTATTCCTCGTGGTAACTGTCATCGGAATCACCGTCTTCATTTTCAGCACCAGGAAGGTGTCGCTCCAGCAGTCTGTCAGGCATGGTGCGGAAATGTTCCAGATCCCGCTCCCGTGTTACCAGCAGGAAGTTATTTAGTGGCAACAGCAGATCGCCACGGTTTTCCGAAAGTGACGTATTGATTTCTTTGAGAAACTTGTCGGTGAGGCATGGGACCCCAGCCAGCGAGCGGAGTTGCGGCCAGGTGATGCGGTATGGTTCGGAGTAATCCTGATCAAAATTTTCGTTGAACAACATGGAAAGGATGGTTGCAGTTTCTTCTGCGCTATGTGCCATGGTCGGCCTCCTTGAATTTGTATGGAAAGGAGGATACCATTCAGGGGCGACAAATCACGTCGTTTTATTTCGGTCTGCAGAGTGCAACTGAAATCATAGCGACCAATCAGCATTACGTCCCTTTCGTATTGAGGAACTGAGCTTCAGGTGGAGGCCATCATGCACAGCAACAGGTAATGCAACCAAGACGAGTCTTTACCGTTTTCGGTTTTAAAACCGTTGGCTAACCTAATGATATTTAGATATATTTACTTGTGCGACAGCTATATTTCAAGTTTCACATGGATCTTAGACGGGGATTCTGCTGAATCTATTTAGTGTCGGTAATTATTTTCCAAAAGTGTTTGACAAGAACACTAGTATAAACATAGATTGTACACTAGATTTATAAAGACAACTTGTGATAATAAATGAAGTTTCTTTAGATTCAAAGGTAATATATGATGTTCTTTTAAAAGTATTGTAAAAGATCAAATTGATGAATTTTGTCTTATGGCAGACCTCGTAAACAGGCAGTGTAAAGAATCCGCGCCCAAAGGACACGGCTTTTAAATCAGCCCCCATAGGGGGGCATCACAGCATTTCCTTAATTATTGATGGTTCCAGTTACACAAAATGAAAAACATTGCTGTACGCCGTGAATAAGCTCTGTGCCCAAATCGGTCGGTCGGCCATACCCATCCGGGACCAGCATAGCCAAGAAACATTACCACGTCCGTAGGACGTGGGTTTTTACTTCGTACTAAAATAGTCTGAATTCTGGACATAAATACTTACAAAACATCTTGGCGACAAGGCGTGAATATATTCCCAGTAGCTGAATTTACACTATTTAGGTTACTACCGTCCTACACTCAAATGTCAGTTTTTCGACATTTATAGTAAAATAAGCTATTTACAATCCATAATAAACATTTATTGACGAGGTCTGTATGGATATTGATGTTCTAAAAAATCGAGTTAAGCAATTGGAGCCGTGTTCTGAAAACTCAGATGATGCGTGGGGGAAAAGGATTGATTCAGAAAAAATATTCAATGCAAGGATTGCCCACAAACGTGACAGTAGTGAATATATTTTCTATCTTGCGGACTTTACTATTTTCGGGAGCGCGAAGAAAAGCGCGCTTGCAACCGAAGAGGGGATTTCCGTGAAATATGATGATAGTTTTGTGCCTTTATTTATTGCATGGAACGACATAGATATTTTGTTTTATGAAGAAGAGTCAGGTCTTAATGTCTATTCTCGTGGTAAACGATATATTCTCACCGTTTGCAATAATAAATTGAATGGTGACTTTATTGCTCTGCTAGTTGACATGATTGAAGAATGTAAGAGTGATTATTTAAAATTATTTTTAAACTGTTTTAAATATTTAGACAAAAACATGATAGGGGATTCAATACCAGCTGAGTGCAGTACTATTATAGATCATTGCGATTCATTATTAGCGTCGACTCTAACAAGTTTAGAATCAAAGTATAAGGATCTTTCAAATTGCTGTATCGACACATTCGACTATCTAGGAATTATAAATTTGCGATCCCGACTCTTATTGTCGATTGGTCAAAATAATCAAGCCAAGGTGGATCTGCTTGATTTTGTAGAGAAGTGCCGCCAGCCGGAATATGCACGAGATCAGAAAACCTTTTATGAAGCATGCGTTCTGCTTTCTGAGATATCAACAGAGTCTAAAGATTTTGATGACGCCCTTGTTTTTCTTGGTTTAGCTGCCGGAGTCGAAGACCCTAATTCTCACCGCGAAGCAAAAGAAAGATTATCAAAAGTCAGCGATTCAAAGTCTGCATATTTGCCTGAAATGCCAAAAGACAGCAGGCAAATGATTTTATGCGTAGAAGACATTCCAATCTGGCCTGTGAAAGAGTTCCGGTTCGCTAGCTCAGTTATGATGCGTAATGTCAAATGGAAATTTGAGACAGGACATCCGCAGGTTGGTGAAATGTATATATGCCACCCTCTACGCTCGAATCACTATTATGAGGTGCAGTCTTTTCATGACAGAATGTTTGAAGAAAAACGTACTGAACTTGTATACCTCTTAGAGTCAATTGGTGCACGGCATGTGCATGTTGAAGCTAGTGCAAGTACAACTATTGACTCTGAATATAATTCAACCATTGTTGCTAATTGTTCAGATAGAGTTGGTACAGGAATTTCGGGGCAGTATCATAAAGAGGTTAATGATAGCAGCAAACAAGATAAACTCCAATTTGGAATAGAGGATCGAGAACTAAACCCTACTGGACAGCCACACATCCCGGATGACCTAATCTGGTATCCGCATGAACCTGCCTGGCAAAGAATTGCACAGTCTGCTTTGGCAAACAGGTATAAGACCTTGTCCGTTGAATTGAAGTACCTAGAAGATTTTTCGGTAAACAAGAAGCTTATGAATAATGTACAGTCATCTCTAAAACTTTTCAAATCACCAATAGAAATAAATTGGAACGCTGAAGTTGAAGAACATCTTAAATTACGAAAGGAAATGATTTGGAAATATACCGCTAGCTTTGATGTTGTAGCCACTGATTCGGTTAAATCCCACAAAGTCACTGAAAATTCTTCGGAAAAAGAATATTTAGAGTACCTAAATGACGCCCTTTGCGATGGAAATATCGTTGAAAGCACACGTCGGCTATTGGAAAGGCACCGCATTAAGCTTGGCATTAGTACTGAGCGTGCAGATCAATTGGAACAAAGTATTAACAAACCATTCTATACCGATGCAGAGAGAGAGTATCTGCAAGATTTGGAGGATTGCTACGCCGATGGTGACCTAAACGAGTCTGAGTTACGCATACTTGCACGACGCCGTGATAAACTTGGCATTAGCGAGGAACGGGCTTTTGAACTGAACCAGATGTTAAGGGATTAGCAGAAAAAGGATTATCACTTTTGCTCGGTGTAAGGTACCACAAACATCATACCCAAACTGAGTACTACTATTACGAAATTGGGTTTCAGGTTGCCAATTACCGGAATCAACCTAGAAACAAACGTCCGTAATATTAGCCATTGGTAGGTGGATGTCGCATAGTGGAAGAATCAAACAGAGGTAAATTGTCGTTAGTATTGTATTTACGAGAGATATTTTAAACTGGGCAAAAACAACTTTTTAAAACGAATCGGCTAATAGCTGTGTCCTGGTGTGTAACGCTTCCAAAAATTGTGGTTTCTTTTCGATTGTCTTAACACTAGCGATAGAGGTCATGCCGCCTATCACCATCCCTGTCAAGATATGAACGAGAGTCAGTAAGTCTTCCGCTCCTACCGAAGAGAGCCTTTGCCGTGTTCCCTGAGAAATTCAACCACGCTATCTTGCAATTCTATGGCAGTCCCCGGAATTGCTTCTGAGACAGTGTAAGGAAGCGATTGTTCGACCTTTTCGAGGGTTTCCGCTATGCCCTTGACAACTAAACTGACTATGATACCTTATGCAAAAACAAAAAAGGAGAAACCAGATGGGTAGTTGTAAATATTGTGGTCAGAGTGGATCTAAAGCTGGTTCTTTATGCTCAAAAAGTCCAACTAAAACACATGTAGTCAATAATGGTCCTCGTGACTGCATTTACTGTGGGAATCCCAGCGTGAAGATTGGCTCATATTGTACTAAAAGTCCTACCGGTGGTCATGTCGTTGGTAGCTAAGGTCGACCGATTGGATTTAAAGCTTAGTTATCGGTATATTCGACCTGCATGAGATGGAACTAATTCCATCTAAATGCTATGGAGATTGTTCCGACTAATACATAGCTGATCACTACTTGGAAAATGTGCCAAGTTAGGATTTTTATTAGTTACTAAATAAGTTTTACTTAAAATAAAGCGGAGCAAGGCAATTAGCATTGGCTTTAAGGCGGCTCCCGTAGCATGTCATGTGATTTATTTTCATTTGGCACTGATTTGTATTGTTGCATTTAAAGCACGTGTAACTTCCACATTTTGAACACATATAAAACCACCCGCCTCCCGCTTCTGCCGCAGTTTTGCCGCATTCACTACATTTCACAACTTGTGCTGGTCTTGAGATCCCCATAACCCCTCCTGACTATGTACAATTAATAAGATCTAGCATAATTAATTTATATAATGAGATTTTATGGACGTCAACTACTTTAACTGGCTGTTCTGCTTCACACTCAATTGCTTTTGATGCCAACGGGGACATATAGGTTTGCAAGCTTCTGAGCCATTTCAAGAAACTCTTGTCGTAGATTTTTGGGCCCTACTACCTCTACTCTCTCCCCATATCCTCGTAGCCACCAGCGAAGCTGATACGAGTTGCCGACTGTTGCCTGCAGCATCCACCCCCCAGTTTTTTCAGTTATTGTTTGATCATCAGAAATGGGTGTCTCCCGAAGGCGCACAACATCAGCTTTATCACTAAATAACGCCTTAATCTTGATGTCGTCCCCGATCGGAAATTTCAACTCTTCATCGATGTATTCATCCAGATTAAAGCCTTCAGGAATAGTTACTGGAAGGTCGGTAGGCTTGGCTTCCACCATTCGATGGAGAAGCAGCAAAATCGGCTCTTCATGCTTGTTCAGAGTTGCAACTAGATACGTCAAACCTTCTACAAATGCCATTCCCAAAGGATTGACGTCATAGTCTCTAACTGTGCCGCCAAGCGTGCGGTACGTCGCATTAAACCTGCGCTCTTCTAATACCGCCGTGTAGACGGTTTCCCGTATGTTTTCGGGAATCTCTGGATACTGCATCGGCAGATTACGTGAGACCACACGCACTTTGTCCGGCCAGTGAGAAAAACTGGATTCTGTAGTTCGCCTCAGCCGCACATTCGCCGCCTTGAAATACGGCTCCAGTACTTCCATAGCTCCACTGGGAAACATGTGCTCCAGATGGTTCTGAGCAAGTGTGAATGTTAATGCTGTTACCGGATCCATATTTGATATATCAAAAGCAGGCCTATCCTTCGGCCAACTCCAGCCGGCCGGGTTATTTTCGTCACATTCCAGTTGGAACTCTGTTCCAAGAAAGACCAGATCCCTCTGAATGGTGCGGAGAGTTGTTTCAACACCGTAAGTGGCAAGACGATCGCGCAACGCTGTTGTCGATATTTTGCCTCTTTGAGGAAACGTCTTCAGAATCAGCCATTGCCTGCTAAGTGTACCCATTTTCATACCTCCATTTATAATACAATCGCACGTCAAGTATTGACGCGCTAGAATGGTAGAATACACTACATAATCCGATTTGCAAGAATTTCGATCAGAAAAGGAAAGTCACCATGCCGACAAAAACACATTCACTCAGCAAATCCCGCTATATGAAAGGGCTTCAGTGTCACAAGGCACTCTGGCTTTTAACCCACAATCCGGAGCTACGCGAAGAATCTGAATCTGCAAATCAAGCTTTCGCTCAGGGGCATAAAGTTGGCGAGCTTGCGCAGGAAATCTTTCCCGGTGGCGTTCTGATTCCGTTCGATGACCTGACTTTTGACGAGCAACTTCAGAGAACCAAAGCAGCCCTTACCAGAGCCAAGGTCATCTACGAAGCAGCTTTCATACACAATGGCGTCTTCGTCAAAGCAGATATCATTCGCAAGGTTTGTGGCGGCTGGGAATTGTACGAGGTCAAAGGCAGCAGTAAGGTGAAGGATATTTATCTTGATGACACGGCAATACAGTATCACGTCATTACCGGTTCCGGACTAACCATAACCAAAGCATTTGTCGTACATCTTGATACAAGCTATCGCCGTAACGGTGAGCTTGACCTCGATAAACTATTTACCCATCACAATGCCACCAAGGAGGTTCTGCAACGGCAAGCCTACGTCAAAAAGGAGATCGCAAGGCAGACGAAGATACTGAAAGGGAAAATTCCCAATATCGATATCGGCCCTTGGTGCAGCGACCCTTACGATTGTGACTTCAAGTGCCACTGCTGGAAGGACGTTCCTGAAGATTCTGTTTTTGATCTTGCTGGCAATGGCGCTGATGCATTTGCACTCTATGAGCAGGGAGTTAAGAAGTTGAAAGACATTCCTCTTGATCAGGTCAAGGGTAAACAGCTCCAGCAGGTTGAAACCGCACGCAGTAAGAAGTTGGTTGTGAGCAAGAAGGGGTTAAAGCAATTTCTTGATAAGCTTCGCTACTGGTTGTGCAGATAAGGGTCTGACACGCCGGTCATATTCAAACTGTAATTCAGCCAAATTAGGCAGGAACTCAATATAACTAATAGTCGCACACCGATTGCACCACGCTGTTGTGTGGTCGTACGTCGCTATTTCATC
>CAIMXI010000355.1 GCA_903845365.1 uncultured Geobacteraceae bacterium
CCACTGCGAAATAGGTAACCAGATAATCGGCTCCCATCAGAACAACTCTCTGCTGAAGGCAGCGGCAACTGTCGCACTGACACATCACGAGCGCTGGGACGGAACCGGCTATCCACACCGGATCAAAGGGAACGATATACCCCTTTTCGGGAGAATTGTCTCGGTTGCCGACGTGTTTGATGCCCTCACCAGCGAGCGCCCCTACAAAAATGCCTGGTCTGTGGGCGATGCGGTCGGGGAGATTATACGCTGCAGTGATGGGCATTTTGATCCGCAGATTGTTGATTCGTTTCAGCGCAAAATTCCTGAACTTACGGCAGCTCAGCAGCAATTTGCCGACACCGTACATTGAGCGATATCAGGAAAAGTATTTGAAACATGGAGAACGCAGAAGTAAATGGCAACCACGAAGAAACGATTCAAAATACTGGTAGTGGATGATGATCCTGCAAACGTTCAGGCTGTGGCTTCGGTGCTCATGAACGACTATGACATCATCACAGCCCTGGACGGTCACGGTGCCATCAGCCTGATTAAGGAGGATATTCCGGATCTTATCCTTCTGGACGTAATGATGCCCGGTTTGAGCGGATTCGACGTCTGCAACATCATCAAGTCGGATGAGGCGTTTGTCGATATTCCGGTTATATTTCTGACAGCTCTGGATACATTTGACGGAGAACTTCGGGGACTTGAGCAGGGTGCGTCCGACTACCTGAGCAAACCGATTAATTTTTAGTTGCTCAAACTGCGGATACGTAACCATCTGGCACTGAAGGAGCGCAATGAGCTGGTGAAAGAGCAGAGGAATCTGCTTGAGTCTCAGAAAGCAGAGCTGGAACTGGCAAACGAACAGATGCGTGCGACCAAGGTGGCACTCCGGGAAGCAAATGAATTCAGCCAACAGGTCATCAATAGTGCCCGTGAAGGGGTGATAGTCTATGATCTGAATTTACGTTATCAGGTCTGGAATCCATTCATGGAACAGATGTCTGGTATGAGCGCCGCTGAGGTGTTAGGGAGACATCCGTCCGAGCTGTTCCCTTTTGTTTACTCTACAGGCTTGACTGAACGTCTGGAAAAGGTACTGGCCGGAGACGTCCCTGCAACGATAGACTTTCCATATTCTGTGCCGGGGACAGAAAAAACGGGTTGGTGCTCGGACTTGAGCGTTCCGTTACGGAACAGGAATGGCGAAATAATGGGGGTTATTGCCACTATACGCGACACTACCTGGCGCAGACAGATTGTGGAGGAATTACAGCAGGCTCTGGAAGATGCCAGTAAAACCAGCGGCACCGTGGCTAGGTTACTGCGCATCGTCGCACATGAGTTTCGTACCCCGCTCGGTCTGATAACCGGCAGCGCCGATATTCTTGATCGCTATTGGGGGCGATTGACCTCGGAAAAAATGAACGAGCAGAATAAACATATCCAGAGTGCCGCCCGTCAACTTAACAATCTGCTGAATTCGGTCATATCATTCACTCAGTCCGGGCTTAACATACCGATAAGACCTCCTCAAATGCTGAATATCGAGAGCCTCTGCCGCTCCATTGCCGCAGAAATAGTAACGTTCTGGAGAGATGGCCACGTATTAAACATCATAATTTCGGAGGATTGCGGTAGCGCTCTGCTGGATGAAATGCTGTTTCGGCGAATACTGGAGAACCTGCTGACGAATGCTTTCCGCTATACCCCTCCGGGTGGAGATATTTTGTTGCATATCTGTCTGGAGAACAAGATGCTGTCTCTGGAGGTACGTGACAGTGGTATCGGTATCCCGGAGGCGGATCAGAAGCTGATCTTCGATGCCTTCTATCGCAGCCCGAATGTTGAGGGGCGGCGTGGTATGGGTCTCGGACTCTCGATTGTACAAGAATCATTAGAGCAGATGGGCGGAACCATAAAGGTGAAGAGCAGAGCCGGTGAAGGAACAACGATACGTGTGGAGCTACCTCTATGTACTCAATCCTGATTATCGAAGATGACCCCGCGTACCTCAGCATGATGGAAGTCATGTTGCAGATGGAAGGTTTTGATGTCCGTACCTCCTCTAGCGGGGAGTCCGCTCTTGCCATGCTTCATGAAAAACGTTCGGATCTGATTCTGTGCGATATCATGATGCCTGACATGGATGGGCATGCCGTATTGGAGGCTTTAAAATCTGATAAAGCGCTTGCTGAAATCCCCTTCGTCTTTGTTACCGCTTTGGGAGAGCGCGCCGAAGTGCGCCAAGGGATGTCAGAAGGAGCCGATGACTATCTGCCAAAGCCATTCACTGCCGAAGAACTGCTTGCCGCTGTTACCGGCCGGATTCGCCGGCATGAGATGATCATTCATCAGCACGACAAACCTGCTTTTCAGGAGGAACAGGCCATCTTCCGCACGAGAAAGATCAGCAGGCGGGAATTGGATGTGCTGCTGATGGTAGGAAAAGGCTCAACATCCAGGGAGATCGCAGAACAGATGG
>CAIMXI010000356.1 GCA_903845365.1 uncultured Geobacteraceae bacterium
GGGGGTAAGCTTTCCTTGCTCTTGGATGGTATTGAGCACACTTATTTTGCGCTCCTCCAATTCGCAGAAGTAAGTAAACTGCTCTTCAACTGTGCGAATCTGTACTTCATCCAATTCACCAGTATGTTCTTTACGATACCGGGCGATAAAGGGAACCGTAGCCCCTTCCTGTAGCAACTCAACGGTATGCTCCACCTGGAACGGCTTAAGGCTAGTCGCTTCAATTATATATGGGATCAATTTTCTGATTTGATCATCAGTAAGTTTCATCTGTGCTCCATGTTATGTGGTCTCGAGCTGACTATTGGAAAATGCTTTCGATGTCTCAAATCATTGGTGCCCTAACTGCCGATGATTTTAACCAACACCCGTTTCCGCCTTTTTCCGTCAAACTCTCCGTAAAATATCTGCTCCCATGGTCCAAGGTCAAGTTTACCCGCAGTCACTGCGACTACGACTTCACGTCCCATTACAGTACGTTTCAGATGAGCGTCCGCATTATCTTCATAACCATTATGGCGATATCGTGAATATGGTTTTTCTGGAGCAAGCCCCTCAAGCCATACCTCAATATCCTGATGCAAGCCCGATTCATCGTCGTTTATGAAGACGCTGGCTGTTATGTGCATCGCATTACAAAGCAGGATACCTTCGGTAATTCCACTCTCCCTCAAACATTCAGAAACAGTAGCCGTGATGTTGATCAATTCACGGCGCTGCTTTGTCTCAAACCACAATTCTTTTCGGTATGATTTCATTTTGGTCCACCAATAAGTCGGGAAATTTTACAAGAAGTCAGAGAGTTCCGTATTTATGAACGGAATTCTCGTTACTCATGACAAGGAACTGAATGCCCTCTATAACGACAAGAGCAGCCGGGATGGACGTACAACAGAGCAGCATACGGTTTCATCCTCAAACCTAGGTCAGTTAGATGAAAGCGTTAGTTAACATCGGAACAATACTACCAAGAGGACATCAATATTTACTACAAGGTACGGAATATCGCTAATGACAAAAAGAGATTAACCGACTTATTCTTCAATCGGAGTTTTTTATTTACTTTTCAGATACTTATATCCAACAACCGACATTGCCCCCACTCCAACAACCCCGCCTGCAATTGCAAGTGGCACCGCCCATGCAGGTGCTGTCCCAATTCCGAAAACGGCTGCTACAGGTCCAGCCCAGCTTCCGATTGCTGTGCCAAGTACTGCTCCGGTTTTTGCAAAGAACACCGTGCCAGCGGCAGCGGTGCCTCCTGATACAATCCCAGTACCAGCGCCAAGGAGCACGCCAATTCCTCCTCCTGCAACGCTACCTACTGCGGCTCCAACTGCACTAATTGCGGCTGTTGAAGATGTCCCTGCAGCAATAATTCCTGCTGTTGCGGCCGCTGCGCCACCTACAGCAGCAGAGCCAAGTGCAACATTTTCAAGGCTATGACCGGATTTTTTTAGTATTTTTTTGGCGTCCGATTGCCCTTGAGCTGCAGCAAGCTGAAACCACTTTAGTGCCTCTTCTTCATTTTTGTGTTCACCTTCAGCATTTGAATAAACGACACCAAGGATGTATTGAGCTTCCGCATGACCTTGGTCGGCAGCTAGAATGAACCACTTTAGTGCCTCTTCGTGATCCATGAATTCATTGCCTATCTTTTCGTTAAAGTGAATTGATCCTAAGCTGAACTGTGCATCGGCGTGCCCTTGAATTGCTGCAAGGCGAAATAAATCAACAGATTCTTGCAATACTTCAAGAGTAAGTTCCCTAAAAACTTCACCTTTGATGTACATTGAAGCAATATTATATTGAGCATCGGCATGTCCCTGTTTTGCTGCCATTCGATACCAATAAACTGCAAGTCTTTTATCCTCCGGTACAGTCTTACCATTTTCATACATGAATCCTAAATTGTTCTGAGCATCAGCGTGTTCTTGCTCAGCGGCTAGAAAAAACCATTCAATAGCTTCTTTAATTTCAGGGGATTCACTAAACCATCCTCCTGTATCCTCCTTAGAGAGGCACATGACGCCAAGGCTATTTTGTGCTGTAGCATGCCCAGCTTCTGCTGCAATTCGGTACATTTTTTCCGCTTCAACTAGACTATTATTCTTTTCATCACCGCTTAATCCTTCAGCTATAAAATAAATATCTCCAAGTCTTTGATATGCATCCGCATCACCTTGGTCTGCTGCTAAAAGATAATAACGAAGGGCTTCGTTGTCGTCCTTTTCCACAGCGTCACCAATATAATAGAAATCTCCGAGACTACTCTGTGCAGCTGAATCACCCTGTTCTGCAGCAAGCAGAACCCATTTCAGTGCATCCTCATAACATTTTTCTACAAGGTCTCCGTTGTAATAAGCCATACCTAGAAAATACTGAGCTTTGGGCTGTCCTAGCTCTGCAGATTGACGATACCATTTAATAGCTTCAGCATCATTCTTGGGAGCACCATCAGCAGTGTAGTACATACACCCAAGGTATAACTGTGCTTTTGCTTGCCCCTGCTCTGCGGCTTGAAGCAACCAATATAAAGCGTCTTTTGCATCATCAGGAGTCGCTTTACCCTCCCAGTACATTTCGCCAAGTTGAGTCTGTGCATCTGCGTGACCTTGTTCTGCTGCCATGAGGTACCAGCGAATAGATTCATTTACATCTTCGATTACACCATCACCTTGAAAATACATATCACCAAGAGCATTTTGTGCTTCTGCATCGCCATTTTCAGCGGCTCTAATTAAGAAAGATGCAGCAGTCGAGATGTTTTTGTTATCACTAGGCATGTTTTATTCCCCTTTGTGTTGTATTGTTGTGTGGATTATTTAATCGGTGTATCAACTATGACATCATCTGTGTAACACGTCGTCTGATATTGATTAGCTGCAATGTCACAGGAATCGTTTTTCTATAGCTTGGAGAGCCTAGTAATAACAATAGAACTGGCAAGGAAACCAGGGTGCCGACGCCTGTTCCGGTCAATAACAGTAAGGAAGAACTCATACCAAACACGCCCGCCCATAGTCCGGCAAATATTCCAGAGTAAAACAAGCTTGCTGTTAAAGGGCCGGTAAGTAAGGATGCAACCGAGAGAGATGTTACTGTAGTTGCAGTTAGCACTTTTTCTATTTCTTTTATTGTACCGATATGAACATCAGGATTTTTCCCTTCATTTAGATGTTGCTGGATCTCTTCCAATTTTTTAGCACGCTCTTCCGGTTGCAATCTGTTCAGCTCATCGGCAATTTTTATGGCGAAGTAGTCCAGAATCTTGTTTTCAATATCCTCCTCAGATCTGCCATCACCTAACAGATAAACACTTTTATCTTTCTTTGGTTTCAGTTTATTTGCAATATCAGCAAGAATTTCTTTGTAAGGCATATCGTGATCACCCCGAAACCAGTTGCCAATAGTATGCCCTGCAGCAGACCTGTACTCTTTACTGATCTGGTATACGTCTGAACCTACTGGAAGCTTTAAGGCTTTACAGATTTCAGCCTTTTCTTCATTTGCTGCCTGATCCAATAACGAAAAAATTGTATCAGGATTCTCTTTGATTTTTGATTTTTCATGGATGTTTTCCATTTCTGATATAAGCTCTGGTTTCCCGTCCTGTAGAGGAATATTTAAGGCGTTTGAGATAATCGTTGACAACACGATTGCAGCAGTGCCACTTGGAGGCTCATTATTGTTTTGATTTTCCCACCTAGCTACAGTTTTGCTCGAAACGCCTAGCATGTTCGCCAGATCATCCCTCGAAAGTCCCATTTTGTTTCGCATATCGATAATGTTGTTTGCTGTGAGAATAGATGTATTCATGTCAGCACCTTCACGGGGATTTCGTTAACGCCCATACTTTTTAAATAAGTGATAAATTCACCGCCCGCCCTCCATAAATCCTTAGCGGCTAAACAAAGCATATAGCACCCGAACGCTATCAGTGCTGCTCCCGAAATATTGTCAAAAAGCATCCCCAATAACGACGGTGCTTGTGTTGCCAGATCAACCCCAAACCATCCCGTGACTGATCCGGCCAGAACGCCAATGCCACTGCCAATAGCCATTACCACAGCCGCAGGGATCGCAAAACCGGTTCCCATCATCGTAACACCTATTCCTCCAATTGATGAAATGACGCCTCCTACTCGGCCACCAACACCAGCTCCGAAGGCAGCCCCGATTAATTCAGGAATCTTATCTGCACCGCTAACCGAACCCAAAAGAGAAAAGCCAACTGAGATTGCCGTAACTCCAATAGCGCCCTCTATCGATCCTGTGATTGCTGGATGGTTATTTCTGAAGGACTTTAGTCCATCAGAGGTGCAATTTAACAACTTCTCCAGGTCGGTTTGATCTTTTCTAGCTGATTCGATTTTCTCAAGCATTTCACTGGCAAGGTAATTCATGGCTGCCTCCTTTATTTGATGACTTGTCAAAAAGGATACAGCAATAAGAAAGAATGTCAACTTAAATTCTCATATTGTCTAAAATATATCTGTTTTTGTCTTATTTTTTTATTTTTATAGGTGTATAAAATCTTGTAAAAGTACATTGAACTGAACTGGTCGTACTTTAATCCATTTATTTGGGCGCAGGAATATTTCAGCTATCAACATTTTCAATTACATCTGTGAAAATCTACTACTCACAGATATATGTAAAATAATTCACATAGGCGGATACCGCTTCAACCAGTATTCTGAACCTTCAAAAGTAGTGAATAGATCGTCTCCGACTTGCTTGATAACATCAGCCAGTTCAAGTTGACTCAGCCACTCTTTGGGAATCGCCAATTCACCAAGCAATGCTCCGAGGATGTTGCCGGTAATGGACCCGGTAGAATCGGAATCACCGGAATGGTTCACAGCCAGTCTTACGCCTTTAACAAGATCATCTCCTGCAACTAATGCACAGTATAAAGCTATTGCCAGTGCAGTCTCACCAGTCCACCCATCCCCAAGCGATTCAACAGTTTCTGGCGAAGGTATTACATTCGGATATTGCAACCACAAGTCGAGTGCCGACTGAACAGCGTCAATTGTTTCCTTTGCACCAAGTCGATCATACAGAAAACTGAGACTGATTCTGATACCATCTTCAATTGAACCGCCAGAAATTATGGAAGCGATAACGGAAGCCAATATACCAGCCGGATAATAGCCTGAAGGGTGCCCGTGGGTAATACTGGCAGTCGCACAGCCGATTTCAAATGCCAAGCGAGCAGTACCCGCACTGTCTCCATCGATAATCCTCGCAGCCAATAGCCCTCCTGGAGCAGCTCGCATTAAACCACCGCATCCTTTACTTGCGTTGCTTACGATGCCGTTTTCTGAAATCAAGCCATCACCGCTTAATGCATTCAGACAGGTATTACCCGGAGCCCGTCTTCGATGCAGACCTTCAATTGATAAAAGCCAACCGGGACGTATTTCTGATTGCAAAGAGCTTGTTTCTCCTTGAGTTTTCAACCAACAGAGATACGAGTTCCTGACCGTAGCTGCAAAATCCGGTACTCCACCAGTATGACGAGCTGAAGCCCAGGCTCGAAGCAAACCTTCTGCGGTGAAAAGTGTCATCTGGGTATCGTCAGTTATCTCAAACTTGCCGCCTTCGCCTGGAACCAGGTCCTGAATTCCAGCAGGTCCGTATTTCTGGATAACGCATTCCATGTCATCGAATTCTATTGGCCAGCCCAATGCGTCTCCGACAGCGCCACCAAGGAGACAACCAGTAAAACGTTTTCTATTGATTTCATTCATACAGTCGCATCTCCACATACCTTTGAATATACTATCGACGGCACAATTGACAGCCACAACATCAAGCTGCCAATCATGCCGTCTCATGCCGTCTTTGGGTTAGATTATTCTTGAAGCTCGTCTACGGCTTAATGAAGCCATGCGTGGTTCTTCCGAGTTGGTTCTGCGATGAGACTCGGCATTACGGAAAAAAGCCATGTGTACAAGCCACTCTTCTACTAACAGGGCAGAACCGAGTAAGCCCTGAGCTTTGTAACGGCAGTCTTCGCCGATTCCCACCGATGGAAAGCGTTGCTCTTCTGCTTCCATCATCCGTTCCAGTATTTTATTGAGCTTGGCAATAACAGGCGGACTCTGACCCGGTTTTGACTGAGGGATGTCCATTGCATAACTGTTTAATAGCTTCTCGTGCAGTTGACGGTACGCTGCTGGCCTTGATACCATTTCGACACCGGCTACGCGTCCCTTTATCAGTACCGCCATACCACACTGACCATCTTGGCAAGGGAATGCTTCCAAATAGGTGGTAATATCTTCCCTTCGTGCCTCGTACGCATCCTTCATTGCTCCTGTACCAGAAGATGTACGATGGCTGGAGTGGAATCCTTCAA
>CAIMXI010000357.1 GCA_903845365.1 uncultured Geobacteraceae bacterium
AATGAGTCAGGGGCTTTTGAATCTGCTTGAGGCGAGTGTCCGCGGGAAGGTAAAACGCTTCATGTATGTCAGCAGCAGCATGGTCTACGGTGACTTCACTGATGATGTCACTGAGGACTACGCTTGTCGCCCACAAGGACAATACGGCATTATGAAATATGCCGGTGAGTTGCTGGTCAAAGACTACACCAGGAAACACGGTATGGCTCATACTATCATCCGACCGAGCGCAGTCTACGGACCGCTTGACGTAGAGGACAGGGTCATTGCCAAGTTCATGCTCCAGGCTATGCGGGGCGAAATTCTCAGAGTAAACGGCGCCAATGAAACTTTGGACTTCACTTTCTCCACAGACGCCGCCGACGGAATGGTAGCAGCAGCCCTAAGTGAAAATGCCATGAATAAAACCTACAACATAACTAAAAGCCATAGCCGCACTTTATTGGATGCAGCGCAGTTGGCAGTGAAAATAGTTGGTAAGGGGTCCATTGAAGTGCGAGGCAAAGATGCTGATTTTCCCTCGCGAGGTGCTCTGAATATTAGTGCCGCTAGGCGCGATTTTGGATTTGATCCTAAAATAGATGTAGAAGAAGGATTTCAAAAATACTATGAATGGATCAAGGGAAGTTCATATTGGCAAGCCAAGTTGAATACAAATGATAAATAGTAGTGAGAGTCGCGGCTTGCAGGCCCACCCTCTCTAATACTAATAGGAGTATCAGCATGACTATTTATTGTCGCCCCACAAACTATCGTAAGATTTACGAAAATAATTATGGACCGATTCCTCGCGAGGAAGACGGTCGCCCATATGATGTACACCATAAAGATGGTAATTACAAAAATAATGACCCAACTAATCTAACTGCCATACCTATTCAGGAACATTACGACATCCATTATGCTAGGGGTGATTGGCGAGGTTGTAATCTGATCGGAATACGAATGGGTATAACTCCGGAATTACGATCAGAGTTGTCAACTAAGAGCGCGAATGCAAGGGTTACTAACGGAACGCACCATTTCCTAAAAAGGGCAGATGGTTCCTCAATAGGTAGTGACATAAGCAGAAAAAGAATATCAGACGGAACATCTCATTTTCTAAATAAAGAAAATATAGAGGGATATAAAAAAATAAGAAAAGAAAACGGGTCAAATCCGTTTCTTGGTGGAGAAGTTCAGCGAAAGTCAAATTCTCGCCGGGTTGAAAATGGTACTCATAATTTCATTGGATCAACAGAAAATAAAAAGCGGGTTGATGCCGGAACCCACAACTTCACGGGTCCCGCAGCAAATCTAAAGAGGCTTGCTGAAGGCTCACATCCTTCCCAGGTTCCGTGGCAGTGTGACATATGCGGTAAATTTGGGAAAGGTGTCAGCAATCTGAAACAACACCAACGCGGTAGTAAGTGTAAAAATATATGATCCAGCACTTCGGTCTCGTCAGGCAATACGCCAATCTCAAAGACGAACTCCTTGACGCCAGCGACCGTGCCATGCGCGAAGGGTGTCTTGTTGACGGTCCGTATGTGGATCAGTTTGAGAGTTGGTTAGCCGGCAGAACTGACGTTCAATATGCTGTGACTTGCCACAGCGGAACACAGGCTCTGGAAATCATTGCCAAGTATAAGTGCGAAATTCATCGGCTAATAAATGAATCTATTCGTCCCGGGTTCTATAGTAAACCGACGGTGATTATGCCGAATCTTACTTATCCTGCAACCCTGAATGCCTTTATCAATGCAGGATGGAATGTGGAACTTTCTGATACTGACC
>CAIMXI010000358.1 GCA_903845365.1 uncultured Geobacteraceae bacterium
ATTTACCCGTGCTACTGGGAGTTTTCTCACCGATGGTTTTGCCGTTGGCCAGCAGATTACCACAACCGGATTTACCGCCCCAGGAGACAACAGCACTTTCGTAATTAGCGCTGTTGATGCTCTGGTAATTACCTGCTCTACCGCCACCGGTCTTGTGGATGAAGCGAGTGCGTCCGGACGAACCATCACAACCACAGCCGAGCGCCTGCGCGTCGGCAATACCTTCCGCTCCAGCACCTTTGAAGATCGTAATCCGGATGCTCATCTTTACGAGCAATTTAACGGTTGCGTCATCAGTGGTCTTGATCTGGATATAAGTCCGGAGAAAATAGTAACTGGGACGTTCAAAGGCATTGTACGCGACTGCGTTTTGGCAGGGGTGGCAAACGCAGCTATTACGGTTGCCGCTTCCGGCAAAACTTTCACTTGCGCTGCAGGTGGATTTCTTGCATCCGGGGCCTCATTTAAGATCGGGGATAATATCATCACTTCCGGTTTTTCTAATGCCGGCAACAACAGCAACTTTGTCATTAGTGCTGTGACCGATACCGTTATTACCTGCTCTACTGCGGCCGGGTTAGTCAATGAGACTCTGGCAGCGGGCGGTAATATTTATCTTGGCAGCTTGGGGACACCAACAGCAGCGTCAGACAACGACCCGTATGATTCCTACACCGGCGACCTGAACGAGGGAACATCCGACCAAACGGAGGCCACCGGAGCCAAGATCAGCTTTGACAACAACATGAAAGCAAACTATGTAATTTTGACTGCCGGTGCTGATGCCGCCGCAAGCATCAAGCCTGACACTCAGATAAAATGCACCGGCGACCTTTCGGTATTCTTCGAGAATCAGGCATTCAAGAAGAAATTCCTGGGTGGTACGGAGTCATCGTTAAGCTTAACACTTGGTTCTGGTCTTCCTGGCGGGAAGTCAATCAAGCTAATCCTCCCCGCAATCCAGTACACAGCCAACAAGCGCACCAAAGACAGCACCATAGTTGAGACCGGCAGCTTCAAAGCCAACTACAGTGCAGCTACGGCCACCTGTATTGAGTTTCAGCGCATCCCATAACCAGAGAATGGCGGGGCTCCTCCCTCCTTGGAGTCGTGGATCCCCGCCAAAAATCCACTAACCGCCTTTTTTAAACTTTATTCTGATTTATCATGAGTCAGAAATTTAATGCACACAAGGAGATGTAAAATGGCACTTTCAGAATTGAACACCGGAGAAATTTCAAACAAAGGTAGAGCGGTCGAACTTATTCACCCCTCCCACCAGATTCCCATCGGCATCCGTTTCTATGTTTTAGGGAGCGATTCCAGGGAGTTCCGCCGTATTATCCGGAAACAGCAAGCCGAACTACTTGAAAAGCAGAAAAAGACCCGCCGGGGTATATATATGGCGACACCTGAAGAGCATGAAGCCAACAGCATTGAGCTTTTGGTTGGTGTGACTACCGGGTGGGACGAAGATATTAAAAATGATGCGGGCAAAATTACCGGCGTTCGGAAAGAAATTGAATTGAATCCAGGTGAGTTTGTTCCATTCAGCGTTGAAGCAGTTACGCAGATTTATTCTGATCCCGGCTTTGCTTGGATTAAAGAGTTGATTGATAGCGAGATCGGTGAAAGACGCGATTTTTTGCCGCCTGCGAAAAAGAGTTAAGCGACTACATCGCCGAATACGCCGAATGGCAGTTCAGGAATAACATCGGCGGCGAGGATGGTACGGAAGTTTCAGCACATCTTCGTCAGGCACAGAAGCGCAGAAAAGCAGCAGAGGCAGTGCTTAACAAAGAGCCAGAGCTATATCCGGCAGTAGCACATATATGGGCGTGGTTTGTCCAGTTATCAGTCAGAAGAGGGGGCGGTTTTGGTCCCGCCCCTTTGACGTATCAGGAGTTGGACGCTTGGGCAAGGCGATTGGAAATTGATCCTACTCCGTGGGAGATAGAGCAGATCATGGTGATTGACGACGTAAACATGCTGGTAAGCTCTGAAAAGTCGGCCAACAATTCAGGCGCTAAATAGGGGTATATTATGGCTCTTGTCGAAACCAGATTTTCAGTTGGGGGCGTTCCGGAAAGTGTCGCCGGGGTAAATAATCTCTCCGGCGCAATTTCCGGCATGGCTGATAGAACCCGAACCGCTACCGGGATAATGTCAACAAGCTGGAATAGTATGGCAAAAGCGTTCGCCGCGTTTCAGGTGTCGAAATATGTAACTGAGGCCGCGTTGCTTGCAGCTCGATATGAAACCCTGGGTGTGGTTATGGGTGTCGTTGGTAACACAGCCGGATATACCGGGCAGCAAATGCTGGAATTTGAAAAAGGCCTTCAGAAACAAGGTATATCTGCTATTGAGTCTCGTAACGCACTTACTAAAATGGCGCAAGCTCATATTGATTTATCAAAAGCTTCCGGCATGGCTCGAATAGCACAGGACGCAGCAGTTATAGGCAATACCAATAGTTCTGAAGCATTTAATCGTATGGTTGACGGCATCCAGCGAGGCGAAGTAGAGACGCTGCGCTCTATCGGAATCAACGTACAATTTGAGCAGGGTTATGCAAAAACAGCGGCTCAGCTTAAAAAGAACGTCAACGACCTAAGTGAAATAGAAAAAGTGCAATCCAGAGCCAATCTGGTCATGGAGAAAGGCAGGGATATAGCTGGTGTCTATGAGGCCGCTATGGGGACGGCTGGGAAGCAGCTAAATTCTGTCAAGCGGTATGTTGATAACCTCCAGGTCTCGCTTGGCTCAGTTTTCAATGAGGCGCTATATATCGCAGTAGATGGTTTTACCGGCGGCTTAAAACAAGCAAACAAGGAGTCTGAAGAATTAGCTACGCAAGGCAAACTAAAGCAATGGGGTCGGGACGTGATGGAAATCCTCGCCTATCTGGCAGATGGCTTTGCCCTGCTTAAAAAACCCATAGAAGCAGTCACCAGTCTTGTAATTGGCGGAGGCATGGCATTGGTAGAGTGGGGCAAGCTTGCCGCAAATGTAGTTACTGGTGACTTGGATGCTGCAACCGCTAATATGATAAAATTGGAAGGCTTGGCTGATGAGATAGGCGAGCAACAAAAGAAAATCTGGACAACAGAAGGCATCTCTAAATACCACGACGCGTACAACGACATGGTGAAACGCGAAATAGAAGATAATCCTATGAAAAAGGCCTTGAACGATTATCTTGAAAAAACCCGGATGTCTACCGGTGCGGCAAATACCGCACAATTAACTGCGGATGCACAGGCTATGCAGTACAAAACGCAGGTTGCACATCAGGAAAAGTTGTTATCTCTCCAGAAAGCTTATAACGACACCGCACTCATCACGCAAAAAGCGTCCGATACGATTGAACTGGATAACTTGCAGTTTAAGTATGATCAGGGGATGCTCTCTACGTCCAGTTATCTCGAACAAAAAGCCGCATTAGAAAAAGCGGCTTCCGAACGGGCTCTTGCACAACTTAAAGCAGAGATGGACGGCCAGAAAGCAATTTACGATTCTTTGAAAACTAACACTTTTGTAAAACCTGACGACTTGCTTGCCCAAGAACAAAAATATGCATCTGCAAAAAAAGCGTGGGAATCGGAAATAATCAATTTATCGGTACAGGAAAATAAAACGATTCTTGAACGCATTAAATTGCTTGGAGATGAGGCGCAGTATAATAAAACCAAATCTTTTCTATTAGATCAATTTGGTGTTCTTCAGGCTCAAATTGACTTGGCTAATAAAACCGGTTTATCCGAAGAAGCTTTTGAGCAGCAGCGTATTTTGGATTTACGCAAGCTTCAACTCGACTATGGATCTAAAATGATTCAATATCAAAAAGATCTTAATACTGCCACTGAAGAAAACAGCGGCATCATTCTGCGCAACATTGAACTAACAAACCAACTGGTATCCGCACAGAAATCAGAGATTGAAAACAGAACATTTTCGTCATCGACCGCTGCTACAGCCACTACAGCTACATCAACTAATGGACAGACCGAAAGCAAGTTCGGAGGGCCGTATGTAGGTACTGGATATATTACCACACCCTCTAACTCTCAGCCATATCAGTGGTTTATTGATAGTTGGGCTAAACAAGCAGAGGAAAAGCGTCTTAAACAGGAGGCCGCAACCAAAGCGGCTGCAGAGGCGGCAGCGGCTGCAGCCGAGGCCGCAAAAGTTGCAGCGGAAAAGTGGGCCGAAGCACAGAAGGTTGCTGACGCAATGACTCAAGATTTGAATATCCGGTTGCTAAATGCACAGGGCAATACAGACTCTGCACAGATTTTGGCGCTACAGTATAAACAACAAAACGAACTGAATGAAGCCCGCGCAAAAGGAGTGTCTGTCGATTCTCTGATTATGGTACAGCAACTAGAATACAATAAGGCTCTTCACGACATGGAATTATCAAAGGTTGCCAAGGAAGTAGAATCTTTTTTTAATACAATAAAAACCGCAATATCAGAATTGACTGCTTCCGGAGCCACACTTGTCACCTCTCTACGATCATCCGCCGATTCATTGCGGACGGCGAGCACAGGTCTTAATACTGGAGACAATTCAACCCTGACTTCAGAACAGAAATATAGCGAATTACGCTCCACTCTTGCAAATACCTACCAGACAGCTATGTCAACAGGTGATGCTGCCCTGTATGCAAAACTACCGTCCTTGGTATCAGATTTTTTATCTCACTCAAAAAACAACTCTACATCTTCCGCGCAATATTCTACTGATTTTTCCTGGGCAAAATCTATACTGGATACTTCCGCCATAGGAGCGGATTTGGCTGCAACTAATGCAGGCGATGTTATCTCAACTATGAATGCACAGCAAGATACACTCAATAAAATTCAAGCTGCGCTGACTACGGATAATACTGCGGCGCTTCCAAAGCTCTATGCCGAACTATCGAGTAAAACCGGCGCACTCAATTCAGCGATTCAGACCACCAATTTATCACTGGGCGCCAGCGGGGCTATCGCCGGAAAAATAAACGATAACAATACAGCCGTAAATAACGTCAACACCAGCCTCAGTTCAACCGGCAGCATTGCTGCTGCAGTTGCCTACGGCCTTGGCACAGATGGAAACCTATACACCAACATCGGCGGAGTCGTCACATCCCTTGGCCCGGCTGGGACATTATATAATTCGCTTGGTCTGGTTAATACCAGCCTTGGCACTGTCAATACGTCCGTCGGCACAGTGGCCTATGGACTGGGATCGGACGGGAAGCTCTATTCCAATATTAATGGAGTCATAACATGCCTTGGTGAAGCCGGGACATTATATAATTCGCTTGGCCTGGTCAATACCAACCTCGGCACTGTCAATACATCCGTCGGCGGAGTCAACACAACCGTAGGCTCAGGAAACACAGCACTTGGAACCATCAATACCAGCCTCGGCGCTGTCAATACATCCGTCGGCGGAGTCAACACAACCGTAGGCTCAGGAAACACAGCACTTGGAACCATCAATACCAGCCTCGGCACTGTCAATACATCCGTCGGCGGAGTCAACACAACCGTAGG
>CAIMXI010000359.1 GCA_903845365.1 uncultured Geobacteraceae bacterium
ACATTCTGCACTTTTCGTACAGGATTATAGCCTTGTTCACCTGTACCAAGAAATTTGTTTTTCATTGTTGTTTTCCTTTCTTAAGGTGTGACCGCCCAAAAAAGTTCGCTTATCATGATCTGTCAGCATCACTGCCGCAAGGCCAATAACCCAAAGGAGTGCAGTCAAGAAACCTGTCACAACATCTGTCGGATAGTGGACTTGCAGATACAATCGCGAGAAGCATACCAGTAATATCAGTATCCCACCTGCTATATTGAACAGGACGAACAGTACTCTTGTCGAGGCTTGCAGCAGCAGTAATTCGGCCAGCACAAAGACTGTAATCTGCGCTGCATGAGAACTCGGGAATGAAAATCCGGCCGGAAGATCAATCACTGCTGGGATAAGATTGGGCCGTGGGCGCATGAAAACGAGTTTAGCCGCACTGTTCAGCAAACTGCCCCCGATGTAAGATCCAACCAAAAACTGGGCATCCTGAATCTTCTTGCGGGCAATCAATATGAACGCATGTGCAAGTATTACCGGCAGCAGGATGAAGCTTGATCCAACCCACGTGACATACGAAAAAAACTGATCAAGCAAAGCCGTACGACCGGTAGCGAGCATCTCCAAAATCATCCGATCCAGCCGTCCTATCGACTCAAGATGAATTACCCATGCCCCGGAAATCAAGACCGTAAGCATGCCTATTCCGCAGAATAATATGGTTTTGAATTTGCTTAAACTGTAATACATTATTTAAAGCGTGATCTGGCTGAGTCGACGGTCTCCCCCATGCTTGCCCAAGCAAGTTCAATGCCCGTTTTAAGGTCTCCACAGGCTCCTTCCCCGAAATTCTGAAGTTCATTGATCTTCTGACTGGCGTTTGCCAGTTTTGCCTGCATCTTGTGGATGTACTCATCTCTGTTGCTCATAAATTTTCTCCATTTTGCAATCCTCTTCCCTTTGGCCTATGTCTTATTCCAACTTTAACGATATGGCAACCGAATTTCTACCACCGTTCCAACTCCTTGCGTGCTGTATTATCACACAGATTAACCAGCGCCCTCTCAATGTGAAAACTGTCAATTGCAGTAGTAATCGAACCTGATGGCAGCTGCAGCTTCATAGTGACCCGATGCTTGTCGGCTTTTGTCTGGCAGGATTCAACGGCCTTACGGATGGAATTCCTAGGTGCAGTATCCTGTCTAATAATTCCGGAAAACTCGTATTCCATATGCCAAAAAAGAACGGCAGATAGGCTGCCGACACAAACAACCAGGTAATTATCGAACCTTTCAGTCCCAGGTGAAGTACCCCCAGAAGCAGCGGTAGATTATAAAGCTCTTCAAAAACAACACGCTGCGAAAACTGCCACATTGTGCCGAAGTGCAGGTAGGTAATCAGCATCGTTAGCGTGACAATGGCAGGTATGTGATAGTTGTTATTATTCATGGCCTTAACACGATTCTGCAGAGTTTTTTTACCGGCATCATGGGCTTAGGAAGTGAACCAGTTGCCTCAACTCAGCGCCATAGACTCAGCGGCGGATCGGTGACGACCGCACGCAGGATATCACTCCGAGAAATAAAGCCTACCAGGCGCCCGTTGTCATTAGTGATAGGAGCTCCGTCAACACCATTGTCAAGCATAACGGAGGCAATGCGTCTTATGTCGGTCACCGGTGATGCCGCAATCACAGGAGTGGTCATGACATCTCGTACGCGGCGCCCCAGGCTTTCAACAATCTGTCCGGCATCGATGTTTATAGCGGTTAGCAGGTCGCGCTCGCTGACGATACCAACCAGTTGAGATACCTCGTTAAGCACCGGTGCCTGATGGATACGATGATCGCGCAGAGTCCGCCAGGCCCACGCCACATTGTGGTCAGCCAAAACTGTGATCACATTATGCTGCATGATCTGCTCGGCATGATAAAGTGGACCTCGATCAATATCTTGCGGCAGCATGGCGAGGTACGCGCGAACGGCATCTTCGTTAATTCGACCGGCCATGCTGGTCATAGCCTCGGTGCCTGTCTCGTCGCCATCTTGTGCGATGGGACGTGAAGCCCGTGCCTTTGAAATCGCATGTACACGGTTCATTGTCTCAAGCGTACCGCTGTACACCTGTCCTGTTATACCGTAGATCGAAAACATGGTATTCCCCTTTCTGATCTTGGAGCGAAATTATGCCATTCACTAAACCGCCGACTCTGCCAGAGTAACTCATCTCTTCTTATCGTGTAACCGGAAAACTTTCAAAAAGCTTCTGACATTCAACTACACACAATTCACAGTGCTTGTTATATGGCATAACTCAACCTTGATGGGAATTTTCAAAACAGCCTGACCAACACAAAAAGACCAATCATAGCAATACCAATGGCAAACTTGCCGGCCACTCCTATTGCCATCCCTACAACTGTACCAATACCGGCACGACTGGCCTCGTCCAGACTCCGCTGTAGAGACAGTTCCCCAAGCACCGCCCCGATAAAAGGTCCGAACAGGATCCCCGGAATCCCCATAAAGATACCGACAATCCCACCCAGGGCTGCACCCGCCATCGCACGGCTGGAACCACCGTACTTCTTAACTCCCACGACAGATGCCAGAAACTCCACCATATATGTCAAGGCCGCCATTGCCGCTAGAATCAGCAATGTCCAGAGTCCGATATGATGGAAATCTTCCGCCCAAGCCCCCAGAAGCAATCCCAGAAACAAGACCGGTGTACCAGGCACTATAGGCAGCAGGAGACCCGCCAGACCCGTGAAGGTCAGAATTGCACCGATGATCCAGAGTATTAGTGATTGATCGTGCATTAGAGTTATTTCCGGCTACCAGTGAACCTGAGCAACATGAGGAACAGGTTGTTCATTCATGAAATTGCTCCTTGATGTAAAATTCAGGAACTCTGGCTTAAGATAACCATATGCCTCCTGGGCTATATTTTCTTGAAATTCAGACATGGTAACTCCCGCCTGTTTTATAAGCTTTCTTCGGGTTTCTCTTTTTAGTTCATGAAGATAAACATCGTCGAATCCATTTTTCCAACTCAATAACGACATATACGACGAAGGATGCACTCATAATCAGCCCCCACTCCCGCAGGCCAATCGAATGGCTTCCAAAGGCGATATTCATTACCGGCAGATAGGTAAACAGCAGTTGCAACAGTACCATCAGGCTGACACCACCCAGAACCCAGCTGTTGCTGAACAGCCCGATCCTGAATATGGAATGACGAAGTGAACGACAGTTAAACAGGTAGAAAATCTCACCGAAGACAAAGACGTTCACAGCACAGGTTCGTGCAACGACCACACTGTGACCCTGCCGCAACTCCCATTCAATGTGATGCGGGACTCATGTATGAGAACCCTTGTTGAGACCAACACTATCACGCCAAAGGTTAACGGTTCGTTAAAGATTGAAAAAAAATCGCACGGCATACTCAAGCTAGCACGGGCGAAAATGTGGCTTACTTTTCACTGGAATGTTCCAGATGTGGTTGATGAAGCTTGACTGGCTTACTCCGCCCCAGTTTCAGGTTGAGCATCTCGACCAGCACCGAGAAAGCCATGGCAAAATAAATGTACCCTTTGGGAATATGCATATCAAAACCATCGCCGATCAGCGCGACCCCAATCAGAAGCAGGAAGCTGAGCGCCAGCATCTTGATGGTCGGATGTTTTTCGACGAAGGCGCTGATTTTGCCGGAGAAGAGCATCATGAAGCCGACCGCGATAACGACCGCTGCGATCATGATAGCAAGCTGACTGGCCATCCCCAGAGCGGTAATAATCGAATCCAGCGAGAAGACTATATCCAGCAGGAGGATTTGCACCAGCACCGCGCCAAAAGTTGTCCCGACACGAGCGGCAGCGATTTCCTCCTCACCTTCAAGTTTCTCGTGGATCTCCATGGTGCTTTTCCAGATCAGGAACAGACCACCGCAGATCAGAATCAGGTCGCGGCCGGAAATTTCGTTACCTAGTACCGTAAACAGCGGAGCGGTCAACCCCATCAGCCAGGTAAGTGAAAAAAGCAGCGCAATACGGATGAACATTGCCAGCCCAAGTCCAACGAGCCGGGCTTTCTCCTGCTGATGCGCGGGCAATTTGCTCGCCTGAATCGAGATAAAAATAATGTTATCAATGCCAAGTACAATTTCAAGAGCGCTCAATGTGACCAGCGCCATCCAGACCTGCGGATCAGTTACCCATGCCATGGTTATTGTTCCCCCTCTTCTTTCTCAAATTAATGTCACTTATACAAATAAAAAAGACCTTTATCCTCCGCGTGATTATACGCACTGGATAAAGGTCTTGCTTGCGATTTATATCGTTTCCCGGTCCGAGCCGTGAGGCTGTGTTGACGAACGTGGGATCAACCATGTCTCCGGCTGATAGCTACTCCCCTTTATAGGAGGTAGGATTCTAATTGATCTGCTTCCTGTTTGTCAAGCGACATTTTATTTTCCGCCACCGCTTGATTTCACTATTTTCATGCCCTACCAAGCTCGGTTTTGAGCCGATCAACCAGCCCTTCAAACGTGAGCTGAAAAGTGCCGGTATTTTTGCTGGCATTTCCCCCGACCGTTACAGCGCCATCTTGAATACGCACCCAGATGCGGCGGTGGGAGATAAAAAAAGCTATATAGATGCCGATCACCATCAAAAAACATCCCAGCCAGACTACCTCAACTCCGGGATCTTTGGCAACCTGAAGTCCGGTATACATTTTTTCCTCCGCACCCATGTAGTGTATGACCTGGCTGGAACCGGTCTCCTGCGCGTACTTGATATTCAACTCAGGATGGCCGTAGACCACAAACTTCTCTGCTTTACCGTTCTCCGTCCGCAGTTCAACCTTGGCGGCCGGACCGGACAGCCCCTGCGCAAATTGCGAAACATCCTCTGTAGCTTCCAGAACATGCAGAGTGCTACCATTCGGCAAACTCACAGCAGATTGGCCTGAGACAGTCAATGGAACCCGGTTTTTGCCGTCGATATCCGTGAGAGTCAGGAAATAGTTGCCGGCGTTGCCATAACTTGATTGATAGAAGGTGATCCCCTTGTAGGTCAGCGGATCGTTCACGATAACACGGCCGTTGGTGTAGTCCGCCACCGGCTTGCCATTCTCCAGTACCGTCAGGATGCTTTTGAACTCTTTCGGCGCTCCGCTTGGGTATTTGGCCATACTGAACTGTTCAAGCCGTAAGGAGTAACCAAGGTCGATCTCCTTTCCCGAGCGGCTGATAACTTTGGAGATACTTTCACCTTCGAGAATATTCACATTCCCTTTGAAACCAAAGATCGAGCCGACCATAGAACCGATGAAAATAATAATAATGCTCAGGTGGACAACATAAACGGAAAGGCGGCACCACGGTGTTTTCTGGGCAAAGAGGTGCCAGACACCATCTACCTCGGAAACAACCGGAGTGGAAAACTCCGCTTTGAGAAAGGCAACGAGCCGCTCTTTGACTGCTGTCGGTTCAGCCGAGGTTTTGATAGTTGCCACATTAGCAAGAGACTGTTCCAGACTGCTGCCCAGGGTCATTACCGGTTGGGAGATAATTTTCCAGATATGCGGCAGGCGTTTGAAAGAGCAGGCCACCAGGTTGACCGTCAGCATGTAGAGCATCAGAATGAACCACCAGGAGTGGTACATGTCAAAAAAACCGAGTGCCTTGTACAGCTTTATTTTGGCAGGATTGACCTGGGCGAGGTACTCCTCGGGGGGAATCCCCTGGGGAATGACAGTCCCGATTATCGAGATAAGCGCCAGAGAGATCAGGAGGGACATGTTAAGCTTCAGTGAGCAGAAAAAATCCCAGAGGGAGTGCAGAAAATCATTTTTTGCTGTTGTCAAGAGCAGCTTCTCCTTGCATACCCAGTTCTTTAATATCCTAATATATTCCGTGTTTGGGACAATACCCGGTAGGTTCAGTCCCTGATATAAATAACTCATCCGCTGTCTTCAAGCAGTCCGGCGTCGCCAGATATCCTGTCTCGGAATCAATAGCAACGGAGACTACCGAATCCGGACGCGGAAAATCAGCCGTTGATCTGGTCGCCACCGCTTTACGCATGAATTTTTCCCAAATCGGGGCGGCAACGGCACCGCCGGTGAATCCCGTGCCACCTGGCCTCGGCCTGTCATAGCCAACCCAGATTCCGGTTATGATCTGCGGGGTATAGCCGACGAACCAAGCATCACGGTAGTCATCGGTCGTGCCGGTCTTTCCGGCAGACGGATGAGCCAGGTTAAATTTCTTCAGATTTTTTCCGGTACCATATACCATTACGCCTTTGAGCATCTGTGTCGTAATAAAAGCCGCAGCAGCAGAAAGTACCGGGGCTGAAGTGGAGGGGGTCTCGATCCAGCTATTACGCTTCCGGTCATAAATTTTAAGAATTGTTCTCGCTTCGGGTCGCATACCACCGTTGGCCAGCGGGGCGTACGCTACCACCAGATCGCTCAGGGTAACCTCGTCTGTCCCAAGGGCAAGCGTAAGACCATTCTCTGCGCGCACCGACAACCCCATTTTTCCGGCAAAATCGACAAAATACGGGATACCGATAGCATCCAGCAACTTGACAGCAATGACGTTGTTGGAATGCGCCAGAGCCTGGCTGAGGTTCAGCTCCCCATAGATCTCCCTGCCATAGTTCTGCGGCTTCCAACTCTCATTGTTACCACTTGGATATGAAACCGGGGAGTCATCCCAGACGCTACCGGCAGTGATACCCTTTTCCACTGCAGCAGCATAGACCAGCGGCTTAATCGCCGAACCGGGTTGACGTTTTGCCGAAAAAGCGCGGTTATAGGAGTTGCGGACGCCGTCTACCCCTCCCACAGCGGCAAGAACATCGCCAGTAACCGGATCAAGACAGACCAGAGCACCCTGTAGTTCTGGGGAACGTTTTTTTACCCCCTCCTCCAACGCCAGTTCGGCGCTTTTTTGCAGAGCCAGATCCATGGCTGCAGTGACTTCAAGCCCCCCCTGTTCGATAACATCAAGACCAAAACGCTCTATCAGTTTGCTGCGGATGTGAGAAACATAATGCGGAGCCTGACCCGGCTGGGTAAAGGTAACACGCTGGTTTCTCAGACTTTCCTTCTGGGCGGGGGTGATCATATTCAGAGTCACCATCCGCGCGAGCACGATATCCCGACGCCCGGTGACCTGTGCCGATTTACCGAGCGGATTATAGCGACCAGGATTTTTCTGCACACCGGCCAGTAGCGCACACTCGGCCTCGTTCAGCTCCTCCGGGCTTTTGTCAAAATAGAGCCGGGACGCCTGGGCAATGCCCCACGCCCCGTTGCCGTAATAAATTTCGTTGAAATACATCTCCAGGATCTGCTTCTTGGTGTACTTTTGCTCATACTCAATCGCCATCTTGGCTTCTTCGTATTTTCGTTCAATGGTCTTTGCACTCGATAAATACCTGTTTTTAATCAACTGTTGGGTGATGGTCGAGCCACCTTCAGCCAGACGCCCCTTGACGACATCTTTTACAAGAGCCCTGGCGATTCCGCGCACATCAATGCCGCCATGTTCGTAAAAGCGCGCGTCTTCAACGGCTACGACGGCTTTTTGCAGAAATGTGGGAATCCGGTCAATAGCAACCCAGTAACGTTTGTCCGGCAGAATTCTACCGGCGAACTCCCCCTTATTATCGAAAACCTTGATTGAAGTGTAGCCGAATGGCAGTGGTGGATACGTAGCAAAGCTGTCCCTGGCTCGGGCCGGAGAGGCGAGAAAAAAGAATAGAATAAGAGCTGCTGTGCACTGGCAGAGTGTTTTCAGGACAGAACTCAAAAAAGGCGACTTTATCAGTCGCCTTAGCCACTCCAGTAAGTCAATAGAATCAAAAGGTTTCATCTCTCAATTTTCCTTGTAACGCCCGTAAACATTATCAGTTTCGTTAGCAGTTTTGCAACTAAAAAAGGCCCTTTACCCCACTCCTTCCGTCAACTCCAAAATTTAATGCTAATCCTGACCGCTATTATTTGATATTATATATATTGACATTCATATTATTGATAGTATTCTGTACATATTCGTGATGTAGTTCCATAAAGGAGATGCTATGGAGAAATTTCTGGCAACAGTGAAGGAAACGGTCAACCCTGCAACTCAACCTGTAGGCGTCAATCTGGTGCGGGATGCATCTCTGATCGAGGGGCTCAAAATCAAGATGCGTGACAAACGACTGGCAATTTGCCAACAGATTGCCTATAGCCGGATGTACTCCTGGTCAACCTGGGCAGATGCTGAATCGGGGCACTGCGCTATTGGAACGGCCTGCACCGGCATGATTGAACCTCCTCAGCGAATTTTGAATGGTTCGGTCAATACGGGCGTTTATCAGGAAACGGAGCAGGCTGCTGTTGCCATGCAGCAGTTAATGCCGCGTGTCAAGACCGGTGTAGCTGGAGTGATGACATATCCGCTTGCGCGTCCGTTTAACGGCATTTCTCCTGATCTTGTCGTAATCTACGTCAATTCTGCTCAGGCAATGCGTTTTATACAGGCTTTCCTTTACCAGCAAGGAGGAGAGTTTATCATGAAATCGTCGGGAGATGCCGGTGTCTGCTCCCGAGCCGTTGCTCAGGTCTCTCTAACCGGAGAACCGACGGTTGAAATCCCCTGCATGGGTGACCGGCGCTATGCCATGACTCAAGATCATGAAATGATAGTCGGCATTCCCTTTGCGTGGTTGGAACGAACTGCTGAAGGGCTTGCTGCAACTCACAAGGCGGGAATAAGGTATCCGATCCCTTTCCAGATCCCATCCGAATGCGATTTACCACCGGAGTATATTACCGGCGGACAGGATAGATATCCGCTCCGTGGTGCCAACTGAACTACAACTCGAAAACAAAAGCTTTTTCAAGGAGAGACAACCATGAAACAACGCATTATCGCACTAATGGCAGCAACATTGTTCGCAACAGCATCATTCGCTATGGCCGCACCAAAAGCTCCGCTTAGTACCCCGGCGCTCAGCCAGACTATCGGTAAAGGCAAACCCACTCTGGTTTTTTTTCAGAATCCAAATGGTGGGCCATGCAAGGAACAACAGCAGGTGCTGAACAGACTTACGGAGAAGCGGAACGGTACCTTCAATGTTGCTCCAGTCAATGCCACGGAGCAAAATGACCAGAAAGCATTTTACGACTATGGTGTCAGAAGTCTTCCCTCGCTGGTTCTGGTTGACAAAGCGGGTAATATCAGTAAGGTATTCCCTCCCGGTATCCAGAACATCGAAACCATCTCTACTGCACTTGACGGTTTGAAGTAATGGACTTCAGCGTTGTCACTCTCATTATGGCGGTCGGCGCAGGGCTGGCAAGCGTACTCTCCCCCTGTGTACTGCCGGTTATTCCAATAATCATGGCTGGTGCAGAGCGGGAAGACCGTTTTCGCCCGCTGATTGTCGTTTCGGGGCTAGCCATCTCCTTCATGGCCATGGGTGCGCTCTCCTCCCTGTTCGGGGCTCTGCTGATCGGGAAAACCCGTTACATCGAAATTGGCGGATCGGCAATCATCGTCATAATGGGGCTGATGGTGATGTTTGACCTGAGTATCTTCAAGCGCTTTTATCAGCTTTCCAATATCCGGGTTAAAGGGGAAGGGCGCATTGGTGGTCTGATACTCGGTTTGTCGCTCGGCGTGATCTGGGTGCCCTGCGTTGGCCCGTTTCTCTCCAGTACGCTGACCATGGTTGCCACCAGCGGCCAACTGGCAACAGGAATCATTTTGCTTGGTTTTTATTCCATGGGGTTGGCGATACCGATGCTGATTGTCGGCTATTCATCACAACTGTTACAAAACAAGATTAAGAGTGTGCTGCGGCATGATACCGCCCTCCGTTATATTACTGGCGGTGTTCTGGTCGTTTTCGGGCTTTACTCAATCATCAAGGGTAATGTGGCTTTCTAAAACCGTAAAAACCTGACGACAATTATCTACTTCGTGCCTATCAAAAATTTCAAAATATTCAGCCCGGCTATTCTGCTAACTCTGTCAGTACTGGCGACACTATATTGTTGCACAGGTTGTGAAAACAATCATGGAGTCAAAATTGGCGATACTCCACCAGGGATTTCAGGAAATGACATTCATGGAAAAGATGTCACTCAGAGTAAACTCAAGGCAAGGGTTGTTATCATCTACTTCTGGACTGATTCATGCTGCGGAGACAGCTTAATACAGCTTGAACCCCTTTATCGTGCCTACAAAGATAAAGGAGTGGTGATTCTGGCTGTAAATGTGGGAGATCCCAAAGAAACTACCGAGTTGTACGCAAAGAACAACGCTTTGACATTTGCAATGCTGACAGACGAAAAGGCCAAGTTGTTCAAAAAATATCAGGTAGTTGGCTTCCCGACGGTCTTCATTCTCGACAAAAACGGGATCGTTAGAGAAAAGATTCTGGGCCATATTCCAATCGAAAAACTGGAAAAACTGGTCAAAAAACAGTTCAAAATACAAAACGAAGTAGAGGCTAATTATGAAAAAATTCATCCTCGTTAGCACCCTTGTACTCTGGACATCGCTCACTTTCGCCGCAGAGTTGAAACCACATAAGGTCGGTTCCAGGGATAAATGCCCGGTATGCGGCATGTTTGTGGCTAAGTATCCTGATTTTGCAGCCCAGATCCAGTTTCGTGACGGTTCAACATTCCATTTTGATGGTGCCAAGGATATGTTCAAATATTACCTGAACCTTTCCCGATACGCCCCAGGCAAAAAACCAGGTGACATCGCCGCCGTATTCGTCACCAACTACTACGACCTGACCCTGGTAGACGGGCTCCCTGCGTACTATGTCATGGGGAGCGATGTCTACGGCCCGATGGGGCGGGAGTTGATCCCATTTACCAAAGAGTCAGAAGCGCGTGACTTCATGAAAGATCACAAGGGGAAATCCATTATCCGTTTTAGCGATGTAACCTCGGCAGTTCTAAAGTCGCTTGACTAATGGCGCTACGTCGCTCGACAATCTTTCTGGGGATAACTGGTCTGTTTGTATTGATTCTTGGCGGGTTATTCCTGCACGCCTCCGGCAAAGTTGGCGCATCCGGGTCACTCTTCGCCCGCAAAACCGCGTTGGTGAGGCAACTGGAACTGACCGACCTCTGTCTCTTTACCGAAGCCAGCTATACCCGGCATTTGAGTATGACCGATCTCTCCACTCCGTTTCAGAACGCGCCAATGTCGCTTGAGCATTTTCCCACCGGCGCTCTGGTCGGACCGCCACCCCATCTGGTGAGGAAGCATGGTCAGCGTGATTGAACACCACCAACATATCCTGGATTTTACCATCTCGTCGCTCCTACGGCGCAAGGGGAAAAATGGTGCACTGCTTTTGGTCTATACCTTGATCGTCTTTATCCTGGCCTCACTGCTCTTTTTCACCAATGCACTCAAGCGAGAGGCGACCCTGGTACTCAACGAGGCTCCGGAGATCATCGTACAGCGCACTCTTACCGGCCGCTACCAAACCATTCCAATTGCCTGGGGTGAGAGGATTCGCAAAATAAACGGGGTCATGTCGGTACGCCCGCGCTTATGGGGCTACCAGTATGACTCTGTTTTTCAGGCAAATTACACGCTGACCGTTCCGGCTGAGAATCCACCCGAATCTGGCAGTATAGACATCGGCAGTGGCATTTCCAGGATGCGATCCGCCTTTCCAGGTGACATCATTGCTTTTGTCGGCCACGACGGTCTTTCGCGCAGCTTTACCATCAGAAACATCCTTGACTCCGAATCGCAACTGCTGACCAGCGACCTGATTCTGCTCTCTGAAGATGACTACCGGGACTTCGCCGGCATACCGCTAGATCAGGCCACCGACTTGACCTTGCGGGTGCGCAACCCCGGAGAGTACATCACCATTGCCGAGAAAATCGTCCAAATGTACCCCGAAACCCGTCCTATTCTGCGCAGCGAGATACAACGTACCTATGACGCAGTTTTTGGCTGGCGTTCAGGGTTGGTTATGGTCATTTTCAGCGCCGCTGCCCTGGCTTTTTTCATCTTTGCATGGGATAAGGCCACCGGACTCTCTGCCGAAGAACGGAGGGAGATAGGCATTCTCAAGGCTGTTGGCTGGGAAACCTCCGATATCATGATGATGAAATTCTGGGAGGGGGCCGTCGTCTCGCTGACCGCTTTTCTGGCGGGAACTATTTTGGCATATATCCATGTCTTTTTCACGTCGTCAGCACTGTTCGCGCCGGTACTCAAAGGTTGGTCGACCCTCTATCCTGCATTTCGCCTGACCCCTTTTATAGACTTCGCCCAAGTGGCGACACTCTTCTTCCTGATAGTCGTTCCCTACTCCGTTACTACCATCATCCCGTCATGGCGAGCAGCAACTATCGACCCCGATGCGGTCATGCGCTGAGGAGGCAAATGATATCAGTACGTAACATCAGCAAGATCTTTAATGCCGGGCAACCGGGCGAATTCACTGCCCTCCAGAGGATTACCCTGAATCTGCAAATGCATGAAACCACTGTTCTCAAGGGGCCAAGCGGATCCGGCAAGACTACCTTGTTAGGTCTTGTGGGATGCATGGCCAGGCCTACCACCGGCCGTATTTTGCTCAATGGCCGTGAAATAACCAGTCTGCCTGAGCGTTTCCTTACCGATATACGTCGATCCACATTTGGCTTCATCTTCCAGCAGCTCAATCTGATCAAGGGTGTTTCGGCTCTGGAGAATGTCATGATTCCGGCATATTCCACCGGGGAGAAGTTTTCACTGTTGCGCCGGAGAGCGTTAGAGAAGCTGGATATGTTCGATCTCGGCAAGCGGGTCGATGCAAAGGTAGAGTGTCTGTCCGGCGGTGAGGCTCAGCGGGTGGCCATTGCCCGAGCGCTGATCAACAATCCGGCAATCATTATTGCAGATGAGCCTACCGCCCACCTGGATAGCAAACTTTCTCATGAGTTTATCGGAATTATGAAGGTTCTGAAAGCTGGAGGTTCAACCATTATCCTGGCTAGTCATGATCCGATTGTCTATGACTCCGACCTGGCAGATCGGGTGGTGGAGATGCGCGACGGTCAGATAGTCTCCGAAGAGCACTGCCCATGATTCTCAATCCGAGCATCCTGGCGCTGTTTGTCTCATCCATTCTGATCAGTCTGATGACAATCTACGCCGCCAGCTACGGAGTTCTGATATTGCGCCGCTGGGACATCACAAGCGGTAGCGAGCTTCAACTTTCCCTGGAACGCCGCACTTACCTGATCTCCACAATTGTCAGCTATTTACTGGCATTTCAACTGGTCTCATTGTTTCTGTTCATCCAGACTGCCGACAGAATCTGCCACTTGTTTGTGGGAGCCATGTGCGCCGTTGGAACCCTCACGGTCAACGGCTTTGGTTATCCGGCACTGCTGCTCAAAATAACCACCTTCATTATGGCCGGCCTGTGGTTGATTCTTAACCACGCCGACAATCAAGGGTATGATTACCCGCTGATCCGGGCCAAGTATCTGCTACTGTTAATAATGGCTCCTTTCATTCTGGCTGAAACTGTGGTGCAGGGCATCTACTTTTTGCAACTTAGACCGGACGTAATTACCTCCTGCTGTGGCACTCTTTTCAGCCAAAATTCAAGGGGAATTGCTTCAGATATTCTGGCCATGCCGAGCATTCCGGCAAAAATACTCTTCTATACCTTTATGGTTGCGACATTTGCGGCAGGCATAAAGTTTTTTATTCATGGTAAGGGTGGCAACCTTTTCGCCGGTTTGAGCGGAATCACATTCTTAATATCTATCACCTCGATTATATCTTTCATTTCTCTCTATTTCTACGAGATGCCCTCTCATCACTGCCCGTTTTGCATACTACAGAAAGAATATGGCTATGTGGGATACCCTCTGTACATTCTTCTGCTGTCAGGTACGGTAACAGGACTTGGCGTCGGGCTGTTGCAAAGGTTTCGCAAGAAGGAAAGCCTTAAGAATATCATCCCTGCAATTCAACGAAAACTTGTTGCAGCATCAGTAGTTTTATTCCTGGTTTTCACTTTGATTGTAAGCTGGCAAATTTTGTTTTCCAACTTCAAGCTGGAAGGGTATTAGCGGTGCTAAGGGAGTGGCGGGAAAAGATGATACCGTGTGACCGTAAACGAAAAATATACGTTTGATGTTAGCCTCACGATGCGTTTAAATGCAGTGATTCACACTTTATAATTCTTATAATGGAGCCCAAATGTCAGATGTATACAGTTCGATAGCTGATGTGGATCAAGAGGTTCAGGAGCGCCTGGCGAAGGTTCTGGAACTGCGAGCGGCGGATCTCCAGCAGCGTGACATGCTCAAAATTTATCTGGACGATATTGAATTTACGGAAGCCGCTTCAGCACTGGATGTCGGGTGCGGAACCGGTGTGGTAAGCCGTGAACTTGCAAGTCGACTGCCTGGCGGTCAAGTTGTCGGGATTGATCCTTCACCTGTATTCCTGACAAACGCGCGGAAATTATCGGCTGGTGTCTTGAACTTGAAATTTGTAGAAGGTGATTGTCGAAGCCTTCCATATTGCAGTGAAAGTTTTGATATCATAGTATTTCATACCACTCTTAGTCATGTCCCCCGGCCGGAAGAAGCTATACAAGAAGCCTTTCGTCTCCTCCGTCCCAATGGTGTGTTGGCCGTTTTTGATGGCAATTATACGACAACAGCTCTGGCCAACGGAGAGTTTGATCCTCTTCAGACCTGTGCGGATGCTGCAATGTCGGCAATAGTCCATGATCGTTGGTTGATTCAACGACTGCCGCTATTGATTCGAGACGCTGGTTTCTCGATAAAAAAACAGCGTAGCCTCGGAATTGTTGAAACAGAGAAACCGGAGTATATGCTGACCATTGCTGATCGGGGAGCAGATGTACTTGCTGCTAGTGGTAGAATCGGTGTTGAGCTGGCACAAGCTCTTAAGGATGAGGCTCGCAGGAGAGTTATTACCGGATGTTTCTTCGGTTCCATAGCTTATGGAAGCATTGTTGCACGTAAAATTCTGTAGGGTGTTTGAGAAAGGGCACTGACTGACATTAACCAGTTCAATGATATTATTAAACAGGCTGCCTCAATAAGAGAAGCAGCCTGTTTCGTTTTTCCGCTATTCAAGTTCTATCTTTTGAATGGCATGGTACGGGATTATCGCAAGTTTTCCCGACTTATCCTTTACAATTATGGTGTAGCCTGCAGGGGTGTTGTCCATCTGCAGAATGAATCCGGATAATGTTAAGCCATTGCTGAGATAAAGTGAAACCGGTCGCAGATCTTCACTGAGCGCCCTCAGGTTGAGTTGGCTCGCGCCGGTAGCCTCAATGCTGAAAGCGACGCTCTCACGATATAGTTCCGTCGTGATGCGCATTCTGCCCGCGAGAATAGACGACAGATTCTGGAAAAATGCTGCGGCTATTTTGGGGTGATTCTGTTGTATTTCCTGAAAAGCGGTTCGACTGAGCACTAAAAACTCGCTCGGCATGATAGTACGCACCCCGGCGCTCCGTCTCGACTGGTCAATAAAGCTAATCTCTCCGGTAACTTCGCCGACTCCGAGTGAAATAAGCGTCCGGTCAATATCACCCCGGATATTCTTAAAGACATCGACGCGCCCGCTGGTGACAATCCAGAGGGAATCACCCGGTTCATTCTCCAGAAACAGATTTTCACCAGCAATCATTAGCCTCTCATCACAAACTCCGATGATCAGGTTTACTTCATCCGGTTCCAGTCCTTTGAATATCGAACATTTATTGAAATCAATCGTTGCCATGGAAAACCCTCCGCTGCTTTATTAAATTAAGACTTTTCTTCACTCCAGGGCCCGCGAAACCCACTGCGGGTAAGCATCAGACCAAAATCTTTTTTATGAGGAGCCCGGTCGTATGCTTCTTCCGGTTCGACTTTGTCGGTTTTGACCAGATCAAGCAGTGAGTCGTTAAGCGTCTGCATACCGATATTTTTCCCGGTCTGCATGATCGAGGGGATCTGGAAGGTTTTTCCCTCGCGAATAAGGTTTGAAACAGCCGATGTTACAACCAGAATTTCGAGCGCCGCAATCCGCCCCCCACCCTTCTTTTTGAGGAGAGTCTGGGCAACGACCCCTTTGAGCGATTCGGAAAGCATAGTTCGAACCTGCTGTTGACGGTCAGCAGGAAACTGGTCGATGATGCGGTCAATGGTTGAGGGTGCAGTGTTCGTGTGCAGTGTGCCGAAAACAAGATGGCCGGTTTCGGCGGTCTCAATGGCTATTGCCACTGTTTCAAGATCACGCATTTCACCAACAAGTACAATGTCGGGATCTTCGCGCAACGCCGCACGCAAGGCATTCTTGAAGCCTTTGGTGTGGGTGCCGACTTCCCGCTGGTTAATATGGCATTTATTGTCCTTGTGGACAAATTCGACGGGGTCTTCAATAGTAATCAGGTGGTCGTCGCGGGTCTCATTAATGTAGTTAATCATTGCCGCAAGCGTGGTTGATTTTCCAGAGCCGGTCGGCCCGGTAACAACGACAAGCCCCTTGTCGAAATCACAAAAGGTGAGAACCACCGGGGGGAGGCCAAGCTGTTCGGCGGTAAGGATTTTGGTCGGTATCTGTCTGAAAACCGCTCCAATGCCGGCCATATCGCGAAAAACATTACAACGCATACGGGAGCGCCCCACCAGTTCATAGCCAAAATCGGTATCGTTAGTCTCTTTGAACTCTTCGATATTTTTCTCGGGCATAATGACATGGATAAGGGTGCTCAGATCCTCAAAATCAATAATTCCGCGCCCCGGCATGAACGCCATCGAGCCATCGACACGCACCATTGGTGCCTTGCCGCTTTTCAGGTGTAGATCAGACGCCTTCATATCAAGCATCTGATGAAACAGCTCATCAATATGAGGCGGTGTATCCCCTTTGGAATGAGCATTTGATACCGGTTCGGTCGCCCGGGTCGGTGCGTGGGATAGGGGGGGCTGAGGTGTGGCGGTTATTGTTCCGGTTTTTGACTGGATGCGAAGAGACAGCCCCATCGGCCCGGAAGCCATATGAAGCTCAAACGTTCCCCATATTGATGAATAGGGGTGGATGTACGGGACGTCACTCAGTTTTGACTGGAAGCCGGGGATAATTTCCTCAAGCAGGTTATTAAGCTGATCCGAGCTGACCGGTTGGCTCGACACCTGCCTGAATTGTCCGGCAATATCCATCTGAGCCGACATTCCGGTTGTCAGAATGAGCGCTTCTGCGGCGTGTTTCTGCAAGGCTTCAAGGTAACGGTCGATAATGGCCACTGTTAACCTCCACTCGTTTCGATAGGAATTTGCCTTTTCAGTGGGGTGACAATACCACCCAAAATGAACTACAGTCAACGCTATTTCAGGAATTTTTATCGATACCGGAACAGAAACGAGGAGTTTTTGACCTGCCGAAATCCTTATTTTTTTAGATCTGTCTGAGAGGAGACCTCTGTCGGAAGCCACGTTTCAATATATCGTCCATCTTCATCTATCTTGTTAACATAACGTTTTACATTGCCTGTTGCCGTGTCCAGCAGAAAAACGGCGCTATGTGCTGAATATGACTGACGATACTTTAGGTCAAGAGTGGTATACGATCCCTGAAAAAGCTGGTATCTGCCGACATCGCGAGAAACGTTGAAATTTTCCTTGCTGCCGGAGTTATCAGCGGCGTACAGCGTTGATGCAGTCATAGCGGTAACAACCACTAATGCTGTAAATATATGGCGCATATCAATTCTCTCCTCTAATGTTTTTTAAAAACAATCCCCTCGGAAGGTTCGCTTTCCAGCCCACTGTCATCAATAGCTGTTACGAAAATTTCCAAACCATCCTGTTGTTCACTTACCTGCCATCTGGTATCCTGAACGGTTGCCAGTTTCTGCCGTCCGTCCATAAATCCCTTCTTATAGATATTATAATTATGGACATCCTTTTCCTTGTTGGGCTGCCAGGCAACGGTACGTTTTACCGGATCTACTACTGAGAATCCGCTAACCATTGCCGGCAGATGTTTTGTCCTTATCACCACACTATTCGAAAAACCGCTCACCAGGCCATCCTTGTCAACAGCTCTGATTTTATATGAATATTCGGCACCATCTTTAAGATCAGAGTCAATCAAACTGTTTCCGGCCAGTTTTTTCAGCAGTTTAAAATCACTATCTCCAGGTCGTTTCATAAAAACATGATACTCTTCGATGTCTGTTTCCGGGTTTTTATCCCATCTCAAAACAGTCCTTTTAACCTCTCCGGAAATGGCCGATACATTTTCAGGAGCTTTCGGCGGTGCTTTGGTCAGTGCGGAAACGGTATCGGTCTGCATGCTCACCGCCCCACCGGAATTCTTGGCACAGAGCCGGTAATAATAACGGGTTTTGTCCTCAAGGAGGCGCTTGTTATCAACAAAAGAAGTCTGATCAGCAGGTACCTCGCCAATTTTTTCCAGGTTTACATCTTTTTCATCCATCATCTTGTAAATAAGTACCGATTTGATATCGTCAGCAGTTGTTCCGGCAAGTTGCCATCTCAGGGTTACCATACGAGGTTGGCCGCTTGTTGCAGTCAGATTGAGCGGCTTAGGCGGGATATCTCTTGTAACAGCAGAAACAGGTTCTGACGTGTCTGTTTCCGCGCCCGCTTCATTGAAGACGCTGACGCGATACCAGTAAGAGGTGTTATCAATCCGGCCACGGTCGACATAGTTTGTTGAGTCAGCACCACGCAGTTTTGCTATTTCAGTATAAGATCCCTCTTTATGGTCAGATCTGTAAACCTTATACCCTTCTGCTTCCTTGTAACCATAACGATCCCATGATAGCGAAACAAACCTGATATTACCAGATGTTGCCCTGATTGCATTCGGAGTAGGAAGAGGCATAATGCTCAACTTGGCCGAATACTCGCTTTCTGCGCCATCGTTATTATGCGATGTAATTGTGTAAAGATACTTTACGCCATCGGCAAGGTTTTTATCGGTGTATGTCAACGCGTCAACCGGAAGACGCGCAATCAGGTTGAAGGCGCCATCATCCCCCTGATTGCGGTATACCTTATAGCCACTTGGTTTTGTGCGGGAATCTCCGCCTGCGCCGGAACGGGGTCGCCAGACCAGCCTGGCTCTCTTTATATCCGGCTCAATATTCATAAAAATCGGTGGTGGCGGCGCAATGGCCGTTCCTCCCCTGACTGGAAGGGTCAACTCACTTGCTCTCCCATCCTGACGCACGGACGCAATCTTATAGTAAAACACCTCATTAAGCTTCATATTCTCATCTGTAAAGGAAGGGGTGGACGTCGTTGCGTGCAGACGGTACTGGCCATCACTCGTATTGCTCCGGTAAACGTTGAAGCCCGCTATCTGCTTCATGTCGCTCTGCCAAGTCAAACGAATACTACTGACGTTGCCACTTACTTCAAGCCTCTGGGGCGGATCGACCAGTGCAATAACCTTGGCGGAGGCTGTAACCTGAGCCTGTATCCCCCCCTCCTTCACCCGGTTCACAATTATACCTGCAATCTCAAGCAATTTAACTGAAAAATTGATTTGAGAGATACGGTAGGATTCTTTCATAACTACTTTACGCGCCTGAACATCAAGAAGGTTAATTTCCAGCATGGTGCCGCTTTCATTTACAGTGACAGTGCCATGAACAACGTAATCCAGTCCGGCTTTAACGCCTATCTTGATAATGCTTTCATGATTCAGATTATCCAGTCGTAACCCCTCAAGCTCAAGATACTGCTCAATTTTCTTCCGTTCAACTATCTCGAAGTATCTGCTCCTGTCGATACTGCTAAGTAGAGACGAGGAGATATCTTCGGTAAAAGCCATCGCCTGGAGAGTGGTCGCCGCAAAGGGGATACAGCCGAGCCTGGGCCTGAAGGCAGAGTCGTCGGCAGAGGCAAAACCGCACAATAAAGTCAACAGTGCGGCAAGTGAAATAATCAGTACGTTTTTAAACATATCATGCCGTCTCATAATTCAATTATAACGGGTACTTTTCTACTTGCTTCAGTAGAAGATCCAGTTCGCGTCTGGCATTGTCAGTAACAGGAGACTTAATGTTTTTTACCTCTTCGGTTACGATTGCATCCATATACTTTTCAGCAACCGGCTCAGTTTCACCCCTTTTTTTCAGCTTTTCGGCATCGTTCAGGTATTTCTCCTGAAGATTCTGAAAGCGTGAAAGAACCTGATGTCCCAAGTCGGCTATCGCCTCATCAACAGCCTTCTCAAGCAACTCGGTATCCGAAGGAAGTTCCAGCTTCTGGTAAGGTATGCCGGCACTCTCCACCCCTTCCGAGTAGTTGCCGGTCGCCTCTTTTTTGCTCTTCAGAGTCTTTGTTATAACCACTTCACCAGACTCGACATCAACCACCCTGAATGAAATGGTAACGCTGGCGGTTTTGCGATGAGAACCGACCTTGTACCTGATGGTTTCAGTCTTGTCTCTTTCGGTAAAAGGTGGGGGGGCAAAGCGTCGATCTTCCTCCGAAGGCCGTGGATTCGCGGCTGCCCACGCAGAGTAATGTGGATTAGGATCACGTTCCACGCCGACTTTGGCCACAACCATCTTCTGTCCCTCTTCCTTGTTCAGCTCCACATTATATTGCAGAAGGCTGCCGAATATGAATATATCAGTCCCTTTCAGTTTGCCGGATTTCTTGGCAGATTCAATATCATATAATCCCGCCTGGCCAAATTCTATCTCCTTGATCAGCGCGCCAAGTATATCGCGTGCCAGAATCTTTACGTCGCTGCTGGTGTTTCTCGTCATATAGGAGAGCAGACTGTCGGTAACCAGTCGCCCCGCATCAGGGTTATTGGCTGGAGGATTAAAATCCATAATTGCAATTTTCTTGGTAACCCGCTGTCGCATCCTATCTTTGAGAGCCTGAATCTTCTGGTTGATATCCTTATTTGGGCCTGATACCTTTAATGTACATTCGCTCCAGTAGAGTGCAAGACCTATGAATCCGGCCTCTTCAAGCTCATCAACTTTGGTGGTCATCTCATCCCTCAATTCTTCAAAGACAGGCTCTTTAGCCAGCTTCGGATTAAATTCAAAGGCCACCATCGTATTTGTGTAGGCACTGTAAAGCGCATCCCCTTCAAGATCTTCAGCAACTTTTGCGATCAGTTTATCGCCTATTTCGGCGTAAGTTTTATTGATGCGATCATTCTCTTCTTTAGTCGGATTGAGCGCTCTTGCTCGTTTGATATGGCGCGTAACAACCTCCCACCTGTTTGCAGCAACATATTTATCAGCCTCGTCAAGAGCAGCGGCTACCGTATTATTCGCCTTGGCATCTTTCAATGCCGCAACAATCTGCTGATTGCCCGGCTGTATGGCAAGCACAATATTCAGCGTTTTGATAAGAGCTTCAATATCGCCGCTGGCTCTTTGACGTTCAGCTTCCTTAATATAGAAGGCAATCGCGCTGTTCTCGGTTGAAGAAGTTTTAAACGCAATATCGAGATAACCGGGGTAATAGACGCGAATTTCCCGGAACCTGTCCAGAGCCGTCAGCCAATCCTTTGCATCCAGAGCCTTCATGCCTGCAGCGTATGAACTCTCGGCTTTCTTAACCATCGTATCCATCTGCCCTTTAAGCGAATCAGACATTTTTTTGGCTTCTAGATTTACGGGATCAATCTTCAGAGCCTTATCCACAAACCCTTGGGCATTGCTAAAATTATCGTATTTCAGTGGGGTGATATTTATCTGTTTTTTCGCGTTTTCCAAAATCTGGCTCGCAAGAAGCGAGCGAATACTGTTCAGGGCAGCCCTGTATTCAGGATTGCCAGGTTCCATGGTTACCGCTTCCTCATACACAGACAAAGCATCTTCGTATCTTTGCTGTTTTTCAAGTTCTCTGGCCGTTCCAAAACTGTCTTTACCAGGTGTTGCACAACCTGCAAACAGAAGCGTGGAAATACAGGCGCAAACCAAAATACGAGCCAACATAAAGCCTCCTCTACTTTTTTTGTAAGTGAACGTTCAATGTATTTACCGTGTATGAAACGACTTTAAAGCGAAAACCATCCATGTCACTGTTTGTGAGTTCATCCGCCAATTCCTTGGCACTCCCACTCACTTCAGTATCAAGAGTAAGAGTGCCGTCCCGGTAGCCCCGCTCGACCGTCTCCTCCACGTGCATAAGGCGCTCGCGAATCAACTCTCTGACTTTCATAATATCGCTGAACTCAATATCTTTTATGATCAACTTTACAACTCTGGTCCCTGATACTTTTTGTTTCCATTTGGCTATGATCATTTTATTCAGTTTTTCGGCCAATTCTTGAGAAGCACTTTCTATAGCCAAGGCGCCACCTGCTGTAGGATTGATATTCACCACAGGTCTGCTTTTCGCAGAGTATGACGCAATGAGTTCTCCGGTATCAGCGTCAACTACCCGCGCAGATACATTCGCCAGTGATGTACGCATTTTACTGTCGCTTAAAGTCGATCCACCAGCCTTGGCTATAGCCTGTCCGATAATAACCACTTCGGCTCCTCCGCCTGCAGCAACCTGGATGGCCGCATCACTGGAGGAGATAGCGCCGGTTGGAGACAGGGTTCCTTCACGTTTAGCCAGAGCGACCAAAGTTTCCCGATCCACCAGGTTATACCCTTTTTTCCCAAAATATTTATTTATTACGGAATAGGCAACTCCGGCATCTACCGCCCCATCGCCAAGGGAACCTGAAGGTGTATCATTGCCGATGTTCTGTTCGGTCATGATCACCGCGACACGAGGCTTACCCATTTTTTTAGAGAGCAGTCCAACTTCATCCAGCCCCTTCTCGAGGCGAACTCTGGAAACTGTGGCCTTAATGCTTATCCTGCAGGCATCCGATTCGAAAATTTCCGTGGTAATTTTATAACTCTTTATAAATCCAGAGCTTTTTGAATATATTTTATCCTGTAAGAGTACAGCGTCACGGACTGCCGTCTTTGCTTCCACCATCACACCAACCACCTGCTCGATGGCTCTTCGAAAAGCGTCGTTTAATGCGCCATCACGGGCAACAGCCTTCTTGCCGCTTTCTATGGCGGCATATCCCTCAACATCCAGGGTTACCGGGGTTTGATCCGAAGCAATAACGACAGAAGTGAAGAATAGAAGGGCGCACAATACAGCGAAGGGTCGAAAGAGAAAGTTTTTCATAAGCCGCCATCTCCTGTTGTTTGTGGGAGGATATTACAATCGCGTCGATAAAGCAATAAATCAGTAGCTAAATCCTCTTATTCACTTCCGGCTTATTGCAAACATCCTCTGAGTTTCTATAAAAAAACCATCTCATCGGGTATGTCGGTCAGCTTGAGACCGCCGTCAGGGGTGACGGCAAAGGTGTTCTCAATACCAACCGCTCCTTTGCCTGGAATATTGAACTTCGGCTCTACTGCAATGACCTGCCCCGAGTGAAGCGGCATTTTAAAACCCTGGGCAAGAACCGGAAATTCATCCAGTTCAAGACCGATACCATGGCCGACAAAGCGCGCCTGTTCTCCCGGCATCCCCATGAAACTACTGCCAAAGCCCCCATTTTCCGCCATTTCCAGCGCTTTAAAGAACAGCTCTTCACAGATGACACCCGGCTTCAACTCGCTCCGGACAAAGTTCTGAATATCCAGAGCAAGATTAAAAGCCTGCAGCAGTTCAGGATCAAGAGATCCGATAACAAAGATCCTAGTCATGTCGGTGATGTAGCCGTTAAACGTTCCGGTATAATCGAGCAACACCGGTACATCTCTGACGATAACATCACGGGATGCCCCTTGCGGTGAAGCATTGGAAAGTCCCTTTCCGGTGACCGGGCCATCGAGGAAGCCGTAACTTGCGCCACCGGCTGAAACCGCCAGTCCACCACCTGGGAGTTCCTGATTGTAGGCTCTCATGCGGGTAAACACTTCATTGCCAGCCTTACGCAAACGGTACTCAAATTCAGCAGCTAAATCAAGTTCACGCATACCCTCCTTTAAAAACCCGGGAACCTGAGAGAATACTGATGAGAGCGCATCACCACACGCTTTTATCTGTTTCAGCTCATACAATGACTTGATAGAGCGGACTTCGCGAAGCGTAGCGGATACATCAACAAATTCGCGTCCAGGCAGCAGTTTTGAGTAATAATTTAGTTGCTGTACCGGAACTGCATCAAAGGTAAAGCCGATCTTCTGCAGATAGTCTCCGAACATGGCAGGGAATTCCTTGCTTGAGGGAAACGGCCGGATATCGGTCAGTAAACTCTCGGTTCTGGCACGGGAGAGGCTCTTGCGCACCAGCAGGATCGGCTCGCCTTCAGCGGGTATAAAAAGGGTGGAGTTCTGGCGGGTGCCGGAAAAGTAGAATACATCAATGGGAAATACGAACAGTGCGCCGTCAACCCCTTTGACCTGGAGATGTGCCTGCATTATGGTTATTCTCTGTTTTATTTCAGCTTCTGTCAGCATGGTGTCTCCCATTCGTTAAAAAACGCGATCTCTATTAATTCCTTACGTGGTCGCTGCTTCAAAATCAAAGGCAATAGAACACGGATCAAATCTGATTGAACGGATAAAGGCGGATTTTACCTTCTTGGTTCCTGATTCGTTCTAGTTTGCCATCACTGTCATTCCGGCAGGCAATCTAGCTTGTGAAGCGCAAGATTAGAACTCTATCAGGTTTGTTTTGTTTTTATATCCGCTCTTATCCGTTCAATCCGCGTCATCCGCGTTCTATCGCAGTTAATTTGCTACATATTCCTTCGATACTTCCCGCCAACTTCATAGAGGGCGTGAGTGATCTGCCCCAGCGACGCAACTTTAGCCGTCTCCATCAGTTCGGCAAAAATGTTGCCGCCTGCTATGGCCGTTTTTTGAAGGCGTTTCAGTGCAGCCGGTGCCGTGTCTTTGTGACGCTGCTGAAAGTTCCGCAGATTACATATCTGCTGTTCCTTTTCCTCTTTGGAAGCGCGTGCCAGTTCACCAGGCGCATTGAAACCCACTTCGTCGGCACGCGGATTGATAAAGGTGTTGACCCCGACAATTGGCAACTCACCGCAATGTTTCTTATGCTCATACAGCATCGACTCATCCTGGATTTTGGAGCGCTGATACTGGGTTTCCATGGCGCCAAGCACTCCGCCACGATGATCGATACGTTCAAATTCAGACATGACCGCCTCTTCAACCAGATCAGTCAACTCCTCTATAATGAAGGAACCTTGCAGTGAGTTCTCATTTTTTGCCAGACCGAACTCTTTGCTGATGATCATCTGAATCGCCATCGCCCGCCGCACCGACTCTTCGGTCGGCGTCGTGACCGCTTCGTCGTAGGCATTTGTATGGAGCGAATTGCAGTTGTCGTAGATCGCTACCAGTGCCTGCAGCGTTGTGCGGATATCGTTAAAGTTCATCTCCTGGGCATGAAGTGAGCGCCCAGAGGTCTGAATATGATACTTGAGTTTCTGACTGCGGTCGTTCGCGCCGTATTTCTCACGCATGGCGACCGACCAGATGCGGCGGGCCACCCGGCCGATGACCGTGTATTCCGGATCGAGGCCGTTGCTGAAGAAATAGGAAAGATTTGCGGCAAAGTCATCGATGTGCATGCCGCGCGCGAGGTAGTATTCGACAAAGGTGAAGCCGTTGGAGAGGGTGAATGCGAGCTGGCTGATTGGGTTGGCACCAGCTTCGGCTATATGATAGCCGCTGATCGAAACCGAGTAATAGTTGCGCACCTTCTGCTCGATAAAGTACTGCTGCATGTCCCCCATCATCTTCAGGGCGAATTCAGTCGAGAAGATACAGGTATTCTGCCCCTGATCCTCTTTAAGAATATCGGCCTGAACCGTACCGCGCACCGCCTGCAGCGTGCAGGAGCGGATTTCAAGGTATTCGTCAGAGGAGGGTTCCCTGCCGTTTTTATCACGGAAAACGTCCACCTGCTGTTCAATGGCGGCATTGAAAAAAAATGCCAGCATCACAGGTGCCGGACCGTTAATGGTAATTGAAACGCTGGTATTGGGGGCACAGAGATCAAAACCGGCAAACAGCTTCTGCATGTCAGTGACAGTACAGATCGAAACCCCACTCTCGCCAATTTTACCATAAATATCAGGCGGATAGTCCGGGTCTTCACCATAGAGGGTCAAGCCGTCAAAGGCTGTCGAGAGCCGTTTGGCGTCATCATCCTTGCAGAGATAGTGAAAACGGCGATTAGTCCGCTCCGGAGTGCCCTCGCCGGCAAACTGGCGCTTCGGATCCTCTTCGGCTCGCTTGAATGGAAAGACCCCGGCTGTGAAGGGGAAATAGCCCGGCGCGTTCTCCAGCATGCACCAACGGAGAATTTCTCCCCAATCGGCAAAATCGGGGAGACATACTTTGGCAATACGGGTACCGGAAATGGTTGTCGTATAAAGATCACTCCTGATCTCCTTCTCCCTGACTTTTGAGACCAAATGGTCACGGCGATAGGAGGCCTTAAGCTCCGGCCACTCTTTGAGAATCCGCTTCGGCTCCTCATGAAGGCGGGAATCATAAATTGCCAGTTGTGTATCTATCTCCGCCACTCCGGCAGAACTGCCGATAACCTCGCGGGCACCGTTCAACTGGAAGAGCCGCCGGGCAACATCGACCTGATCCTTGACCCGCCTGCGGTAGCCGCGCACCTCCTGGACAATTTCGCCCAGATAGTGAACCCGGTCGGGAGGAATGATGTATTTTTTCAGGCTATCCGTCTCGGTAATCTGCAGCGACGAATGCCACTCAGTTCCCTTTTTGCTGTTGATAATCTCCAGCAGCTCCCGGTACAGGACGTTGGTGCCCGGATCGTTGAACTGGGAGGCGATAGTGCCAAACACCGGCAGCGCCTCGTCGGCGGCATCGAAGAGGTTCCGGTTGCGTCGGTACTGCTTGCGCACGTTGCGGAGGGCATCTTCCGCCCCCTTGCGTTCAAATTTGTTGATGGCGACGACATCGGCAAAATCGAGCATGTCGATCTTCTCTAACTGCGTCGGCGCACCGAACTCGCACGTCATGACATAGAGCGAAACATCGCAGATTCCGACAACACCGGCATTCCCCTGGCCGATGCCGCTGGTCTCGACAAAAATCAGGTCAAATCCGGCTGCTCGCACAACATCTATGGCATCCTGAATCGCCGCAGAAAGTTCGGTCTGGGAGTCACGGGTGGCAAGCGAACGCATGTAAATGCGACTCGAATTGATGGAATTCATCCGGATCCGATCGCCGAGCAGAGCGCCGCCGGTGCGCTGACGGGAAGGGTCTACCGCCAGGATGGCGACGCTTTTATCAGGAAAGTCCCGGGAGAATCGAAGTACCAGTTCGTCTGTTATGGAGCTTTTTCCGGCTCCGCCGGTTCCGGTGATACCAACCACCGGTACATCCTGCGCCATTCCCCTTATGGTACCACGGAGTGCTGCGTACCCGGAGGCGTGATCATGGACAGCCTGCTCAGCCAGTGTGATCAATGTGTTAACGGCACGGATATCCTGCTGCGCCAGTCGTGAGGTCTCTGCGGCAACATCCCGCTCAAGAGCAAAATCACACTCCTGAAGAATCAGGTTGATCATACCCTGCAGCCCCATGCGGCGGCCATCTTCCGGAGAGAATATTTTGCGGACGCCATACCCCTCAATTTGCGCAATTTCATCCGGCACGATCACTCCGCCGCCGCCGCCATAGACTTTGATATGACCTTCACCACGCTCCCGCAGCAGATCTATGATGTAGCCAAAAAATTCAACATGCCCCCCTTGATAGCAACTGACCGCAATACCCTGAGCATCCTCCTGGATAGCGGCGGTAACGATTTCCTCGACGGAGCGGTTGTGCCCCAGATGGATTACCTCGGCTCCGGAAGACTGCAGAATGCGGCGGATGACATTAATCGTGGCGTCATGTCCGTCAAAAAGACTGGTTGCGGTGACAATCCGGACTTTGTGGGTGGTTTTGAATGGCTCAGCGACGGTAGCGGTCATGGATTTCCTCCAACAGAGATTTATTCAAGGGTAAATTCCCAGGAGCACCAGTACTCCTCAGGGTGGGGATCGGGTGGACAGGCGAGACACGCAGTTTTGATGCGAGGATCAATTGCTTTGGCAAATTCACTGTATTCGACGATACCGACTGATTTGCAGGGGTGGTCGGCCAGTCCTTTCCTCTTGCGGGTCGACTGCACCCGGCAGTCAACCATCCGGAAGATAACGCGGGTATCACTCTGTTCGAGAACTTCCTGAAGGTTGATGCGGGCATAAAAACGGTGTTTCAGACACTCTACAAGCGCCGGAATGCCACCCCCCGGTTTCATCCCCAGGCGTTCCATTATCCGTCTTGCTTCTATCACGGTAAAATAACGCCAGGCTTCTGTATCAACAGCGACGGCCGCATCCATGCCGTACCGTTTTTCTACCGCCTGAAACCAGACGCCGTCGTGAGCGAGCCAGTTTTTGGCATCGTCGATAATGATTCTTATCAACTCTTCCCTGCTTAACTGTTCGAGAAGGGTAACCCCGTCATATCCGTCAGATACGGCAACTGACATACTCATTCTCCATGGTCAAAAATATACATTTTATGGTCAAGCGTGGCGTACAAATATCATGCCGTTTACGTGCAAGTCAAACAATAATAAAACAATTTTATATCCAACCGAGAAAAAATAAATCGAGTAGGGTGAGTGAGTAGGGTGAGGTGAACTAATCAGGTTCACCCCATCCCTCTCACAGAACCTTACGTACGGGCCTCGTATACGGCTCATGTTCATTTTATCTTCAGTTTACTGAAACGGTTGCAACAGGCCGGGTTTGCCCGCTACGCTGGGCAAACAAAAAAGAGCGGCATCGCTGCCGCTCTCGTTTTCTGTAACTGTTATATGTCGGTATTTTTACACCTGCGGACGCCGTGAACGGTACTCTATCACCGGCTCGTGCCGAACTGTCGGAGTCTTGCGTGGAGCGCTTCCAGCCGGTTTGGCCGATTTGCTCCACGGTTTTGCCTGGCCATCACGCCCACCGGCAGGTTTGCCGAATCGTCCTGCAGGGCCGCCTGGGACGCTTTTCCGTGGGCCGCCGCTACGTACGGCCGGTTTTCTGATTGAGGTTGACGGTTCATGCCCGGCAATCTGGAGCTCCGGCAGTTTTTTGCCGATGAAACGCTCAATGCGCTCCAGATAGTTGCGTTCGCCTGCAGATGCGAAGGAGATGGCGATACCTGCTGCTCCGGCGCGCCCTGTACGACCGATACGGTGAACATAATCTTCGGCAAAGCGCGGCAGGTCAAAATTGATAACGTGGCTGATACCGTTAACATCGAGGCCGCGAGCGGCAACGTCAGTGGCGACCAGCAGACGGATGCCGCCGCGACGCATACGATCTATGGTCTTGTTGCGAGCCATCTGGGTCATATCGCCGTGCAGGGCGGCAGCGGGGTAGCCGTTGCGGGAAAGTTCACGGGACAATTCATCGGCATCGCGTTTGGTTGCCGAGAAGATAATGGCACGGGTCAGCTCAGCATCGCTGACCAGATGATTGAGGAGCTCTTTCTTATGGTTCAGGTTATCGGTAACATGCAGACGCTGCTCGATCAGAGGTATTGATGAGGTGCTGACAGCCAGTTGAACCCGCTTTGGCTGACGCATCATCTTTTCGGCGAGACGTGCGACGTCACCTTCCATGGTGGCGGTGAACATCAAAGTCTGGCGATCGGAAGGAGTACGCTCAATAATCTTGTTGATATCTTCGCTGAAACCCATGTCCAACATGCGGTCGGCCTCATCAAGAACCAGCATTTCCAGACGATCGAGGCGGATGCTGCCACGCTCAATGTGGTCTACGAGACGGCCTGGAGTAGCAACGATAATGTCAACCGGAGCGGAAAGCAGGCGGAGTTGTTCGCGGTACGGCATGCCGCCAAGCAGTGTGCCGCAACGGGGACGGATTCCGCGACCGTAGTTGCGGGCTGATTCCATTACCTGGCCAGCCAGTTCGCGGGTCGGTGCCAAAACCAGAATACGAGGCCCTTTGCCTGGCCGTGTCGATTTTTTCGTCAGGAGCTCCAGAGCCGGCAGCACGAAGGCGGCCGTTTTACCGGTGCCGGTTTGTGCAGTGGCGATTACGTCGTTCCCGGCTAATACCAGCGGGATTGATTGTTCCTGAATGGGGGTTGGGGTTGTGTAACCACAGGCGGTAATTGCCTGGAGGATGGCCGGATTAAGGCCCAGTTCTTCAAACGTCATGATTAATTCCTTTTCTGGGAGCGGTGTAAAGACAAAAGCGCACACGAACCGGGGAATCAAACAGATGATTCCAGGAAAGTTGACTGTTAGATACGTGCGGGCAGACAATAAATCTTCGCCTGCCGGACGGTCT
>CAIMXI010000360.1 GCA_903845365.1 uncultured Geobacteraceae bacterium
AGGTCTCTATCTGGTCGAATGCCTTCCAGATGTCCGCTTTTTCGTCAGCCGGATTCTTCAACTCCAGCAACACAATCGGCAGGCCATTGACAAAGAGCACAATGTCAGGGCGGCGAGTCTGCTTTAGCCCCTTAATCGAGTACTGATTTACCGCCAGCCACTCATTTGCATCCCCATCCCCAAAATCGATCAATCGAACAAAGTCGCCACGAGTCTCCCCATCTTTCTGATACTCAACCGGCACACCATTAACCAGCAACTGATGAAACCGTCTATTGGCCGCAAGCAGCGCCGGTGTATCAAGATTCAGCACCTGACGCAAAGCATCCTCCCGAGCACCGAGAGGCACCAGAGAGTTCAGCCGGTTAATCGCTTCACGCAGTCGCCCAACCAGCACAACCTCGGTATACGTCCTCCGTTCCGGCGAAGGCCCATCAGGCGCAATATCAAGCCCAGAGCGGTGACTGTACCCCACATCACCAAGCCAGCCTAAAGCCTCCCGTTCAAGTTGATCTTCAGTCATTTCAGAACCTCCCAATGGCCGCCTTTTGCTGCGCCGATGCGACGTAACCGGCCATCCTTTTGCAGCTTTTGCAGATTGCGTTCAATTGAACGGGTTGAAATGCCAATCATGTGAGCGAGTTCCGGAATAGTCATAAAGCAGTTTTTATTGAGTGCATCAATAATTTTCCCCGACGTTTTCACCGACGTTTTCACCGACGTTTTTATGAGAACTTCCGTCATGGCATCATGCAATGCCTGCAGCATAAATTCAATAAACGGGGTGGCACTTGCTATCCTGTCCGCCTCAGCGAGTGCCTCGTAATAGGCCGTTTGCCGCATCCTGATCACCGATTCAACCGGCAGATAAGCCAGTATCGGCTCCCACTTGCTCAGGATGAGCGTTTGCCACAACCGACCCATGCGGCCGTTGCCATCCGCAAAAGGGTGTATGAATTCAAACTCGTAATGGAAGACAGAGCTGGCAATCAAAGGATGCACCGGAGCCGATGCAAGCCACTCCACCAGATCAGCCATAAGTCCTGGCAGCATTTTGGCAGGCGGAGCCATGTGCACCAATCCCTTGTCGCTGTAAATGCCTACGCCACCCTTGCGGTAATGTCCGGCATCATCAACCAGCCCGGCCATAAGCAAGCCATGCGCAGCCAAAAGATCACTCTGTGAGCGAGGCTGCCATTTCGATACCTGTTCATAAGCAGCAAAAGCGTTGCGTACCTCCTGAATTTCACGAGGCAACCCGACAACCGCTTTGCCATCAAGAACATCAGTCACCTGCTCAATGCTCAAGGTGTTATTTTCAATAGCAAGGGAGGCCTGAATAGTACGGATGCGATTATTGCGTCTCAACTGAGGTGTCAGAGCACTGTCATCCGAATAGCTCCAACGTGTCACAAGTTCAACAATATCAGCCACCTGCTGCACAATCTGCGGTGTGATAGTATAGGGTGGCTGATAACTCATGCAGCAGTCTCCTCAATGAGCGCCTCAGCTTCCGGTATGCGCAACTGACCAGAGATCAAGCGGGGGAGTAGGGTGTCACGGAGAGATGTGAGAGTTTGGGCTTGTTGCTCGACATTGAAAGCCCGTTCAATGATTGGATCAACCAATTCATTCCATCGTTTGAGTAATACATGACAAGGCTGAACAACTCGAAGCCGTTTCAAATCTGCAATAGTAACGTGCCCCAATCCTGTGGTCTGTTTGTTTCTCGCTATTTCAGCAAACACCGGCTTCAAGTACTTGAGCGTAAGAAGAACAAACGATCGCTCTTGTTCAGTATTGGGCACGACCCTAAAAATATGTTGGTTAAGCCAAGCTTCTCCATGAGGCCAAATAAAAGTATCAATAGAAGTATCAGGATTACCTGACCATGAAAACAATATGTCTTTGGTATTTATTTTGTATTTCAACGGGATTTTTACTTCAGAAAAGCCAGTCAGTGATGTGACTCCAGCTTTTAACTCTGCAATTTTGATAATTGGCAAACCCTTTCGTTCAGCGTTTGGTTCAAACGCTCGATATGCTGCCCCATTAATGTATTGTGCCAAGTCGTAAACTGAGCTAATATGCCACCCCTTAGGCACCAACCCCAGTTCCGATTCCTCAAAGCTGTCAGGGAAAAGCGCAGCGGTATCAGCATCCATGCCCTCCGGTTCACGGCCTTCCTGTTTGGCGCGCACGGGGTCGAAGTCCACAAACCATGATTTGAACAGCGCCTGAGCACT
>CAIMXI010000361.1 GCA_903845365.1 uncultured Geobacteraceae bacterium
AATATGAACACAATTGATTTACGGGGGGTCTGCTGTCCTACTAATTTTGTCAAAGCCAAGCTGGCTCTGGAAGATCTTGACGATGGCACAATTGCCCAAATCCTGCTTGACGATGGAGAACCGGTCAAGAATGTACCGCGAAGCCTCAAGGCAGATGGTCATAAGCTTCTTGGACTTACGCAAGCGGATGAAGGCCACTACATTCTGGCACTAAAAAAGGTAGAAGAATAAGTATTCGCATATTTTTTTAGCAGTAAAATCTATAAAAACTATCGATAGTTAAAAAGGAGCACGAAATGAAATTGAACAAACTTATTACAACCCTCACAGCAGCGGCTCTGGCATTATCCACCGCAACTGCCGCCCTTGCCGCCGACGTCACATTGCTCAATGTGTCTTACGATCCAACCCGCGAACTGTACACAGACTTCAACAAGTCATTTGCCGACTACTGGAAAAAGAAAACCGGTGATACTGTCACCATCAAACAGTCACACGGAGGCGCTGCAAAACAGGCTCGTGCTGTTATCGACGGACTTGAGGCCGATGTCGTTACCCTGGCTCTGGCATATGATATTGATGCTATTGCGGAAAAAGGGCTGATTAAACAGGGGTGGCAGAAGGAACTTCCTCACAACAGCTCACCCTATACTTCAACCATCGTCTTTCTGGTACGTAAAGGAAATCCGAAGAATATCAAGAACTGGGATGATTTGATTAAACCGGGTATTTCTGTTATTACCCCGAACCCCAAAACCTCCGGGGGAGCAAGGTGGAACTATTTGGCCGCCTGGGCCTTTGCCAAGAACCAAGCTGGAGGAAATGACGTCAAGGCGAAAGAATTTGTCACAAAACTTTTCAAAAATGTTCCAGTTCTTGACTCCGGAGCACGCGGTTCAACCAACACTTTTGTCCAGCGCGGTATGGGTGATGTTCTGCTGGCATGGGAAAACGAAGCCTTTCTGGCCATCAACGAACTTGGACCGGACAAGTTTGATATCGTGACTCCACCGGAGAGCATACTGGCTGAGCCGCCGGTTACGGTTATTGACAAGGTTGCAGACAGGCGCGGTACCCGTAAGGTTGCGGAAGCATATCTGAACTACCTCTACACCGATGATGGCCAGAAACTCGCTGCCAAACATTACTATCGCCCGATTAATGCCAAAATCCCGACCAAGCTGGCCAAGGTAAAAAAATTGTATACCATCGACAAGGATTTCGGCGGCTGGCAGAAAGCGCAGAAGACACACTTTGCAGATGGCGGCACGTTTGACCAGATCTACGCTCCCACAAAATAGCTATGAAGCTTTTCAAGCGCCAGAACAACGTCCTGCCCGGCTTCGGAATAACCCTCGGTTTCACGATCTTCTACTTAAGCGCGATCGTGCTGATCCCGCTGTCGGCGCTGGTCTTCAGAACAATGGGACTCACATGGGGGGAATTTATCAGCACCGTTACCGCTCCCCGGGTTATGGCCTCCTACAAGGTAACTTTTGGCGCTGCCATTATAGCAGCAGGCATCAACGCGATTTTCGGCGTACTGGTCGCCTGGGTGCTGGTTCGCTACCGCTTTCCGGGGAGGAAGATTGTAGATGCACTGGTTGATCTCCCCTTTGCATTGCCCACAGCTGTGGCCGGAATCACCCTTGCGACGATTTACTCTTCAAACGGCTGGGTAGGACGTTACCTGGAGCCGTTTGGAATCAAAGTTGCCTTTACCCCCCTCGGAATTACCCTGGCCATGACCTTTATTGGTCTCCCCTTTGTAGTGCGCACCGTGCAACCGGTCATAGAAGAGATTGAAGTAGAACTTGAAGAAGCTGCCGCTTGCCTTGGAGCAAGTCGCTGGCAGACTCTGTCGCGGGTCATCTTCCCCGTACTGCTCCCCTCCATTTTGACAGGATTTGCTCTCTCATTTGCACGTGGAGTAGGTGAATATGGGTCGATTATCTTCATTGCCGGCAATATGCCGATGGTCTCCGAAATCACTCCGCTGCTGATTATCACCAAACTTGAGCAGTTCGATTATCGAGGAGCAACCGCCATAGCCTGTGTAATGCTGTTGACATCATTTCTGATGCTGATGGTCGTAAACCTCCTGCAGAAATGGAGCAGACGCTATGCAGAATAATGGTAATTCAAAAGCAACTGACCGCGCACAAACCGAACCGACTGTCGTCCGCTGGCTGCTTATCTCGGTAGCCCTGGTCTTTATCGCTCTGTTCCTGATGTTGCCGCTGGCTGCCGTATTCATCCAGGCTTTCGATAAGGGACTTTCAGTGTATCTGGATGCACTTAAAGAGCCGGATACACTGTCATCAATCAAGCTGACCCTGATAACTGCAGCTGTGACCGTGCCGCTCAACCTCTTCTTCGGGGTAACTGCTGCCTGGGCCATCGCCAAGTTTACATTTCCGGGCAAGAACCTGCTGATCACGTTTATCGATCTGCCGTTCTCAGTCTCGCCTGTTATCTCCGGCCTGATTTATGTCCTGATTTTCGGTCTGCAGGGATGGATCGGCCCCTGGCTGCAGGACCATGACATCAAAATAGTTTTTGCTGTGCCGGGCATTATTCTGGCTACTATTTTCGTCACATTCCCTTTTGTCGTCCGTGAACTGATACCGCTTATGGAAGCCCAAGGCAAAGAAGAGGAAGAAGCTGCTCTGGTACTGGGTGCCACGGGTCTGCAGACCTTCTTCCGGGTGACACTCCCCAACATCAAATGGGGCATCATCTACGGTGTGATCCTCTGTAATGCCCGCGCCATGGGGGAGTTCGGCGCAGTATCGGTTGTCTCCGGCCATATCAGGGGGATGACCAATACAGTGCCGCTCCATGTCGAGATTCTCTATAACGAATACAACTATACCGCAGCTTTTGCTGTAGCTTCTCTACTGGCTTTTCTGGCTCTGATAACACTGGCGATAAAGACAATAGCCGAATGGAAAGTTCGGCAGCAGCTGGAAAACAACTAACTGACGGGAACCGACAATATGAGCATCGAGATAGAAAACATAAGCAAAAGCTTTGGTGACTTCACCGCCCTAGGGAACGTCAGTCTCACCATACCTTCAGGTGAACTGGTTGCACTGCTGGGACCATCGGGCTGTGGAAAAACCAGTCTGCTGCGGATAATTGCCGGCCTGGAAACTCCGGACAACGGCCGGATTCTCTTTAATGGCGAGGATACGACTGAAAGTCATGTGCGTGAGCGGCGAGTCGGCTTTGTTTTTCAGCATTACGCTCTCTTCAAGCATATGACAGTTTTCGATAACGTGGCCTTTGGA
>CAIMXI010000362.1 GCA_903845365.1 uncultured Geobacteraceae bacterium
ACACGATTGATCATCAGAAAATTGCTTCACAAATTTGCGATGAGTACTGGGTAAGCTTTTTCTGTCAAACGGCATATTTCCTCCAGCAAAGAAAAATATGCCCAGTGTAACTCAGGAGGAGCTAAATGACTACCCCCCTATAGTAAATAATATCATCGGAAAGGCTGGAAATGAGGGTAATGCCTCCTGATAGCTCCACAAGATCATTCGGAGATATGACCAATCCTGTCTCTTCCATTAACTCCTGGCAGGCTGCAAGCCGAAGGTCGTCACAATCGTCAACACCACCGGCCGGGAATCCAAGGTGCAGAGACCCATCAGAAATACATCGTTGTTCAACCATAACGGTATAATACTGATTATCATCAACGCATTGAAGCAACGGAATAACTACAACACTCTCCCCCCTGATAGTAACGCAGCGAGAAATACGGTTTCCCTCCGGAGTAAGTAGAATACAGTCAAGCAGTGCAGTATACCATGTCTCAGGAGTGCGAGACACAACCGTCAAAACATCAAGCTTAAGAATTTCATTTCCGGCAGCTTCGACACGTTTTCTCCAACGAAGGTACTTGTTACTATTAAGCAGTAAAGTGACCAGCTCACGTTCTGGATTATTTAGGAGTGACATTGAAAATGCTCCCGGTACCAGAGCAGTGTTCTGTGTATTCCGTCTTCAAGTGAGATACGTGGCTTCCATCCCAAATCTTTATAGGCCTTGTTGCAATCCAGAGACAGTGATGTATTTATGGAGGGTTTGGTCAGATCATGAAAAACAGTAAGATCTTTACCAGCAATTGCTATGATCTTTTGTACCAGATCTTTTACAGATATGGCTTTGCCGTTTCCTACATTGTATAGTTCGAATGGTGAAGTTTGCTGCTCAACTGCACACTGTACAAAGGACAGCAGGTCATCAACATGCAATAAATCTCTGGCCTCGTCGCCGCTTCCCCATACAGTGACTACACCGTTATCTGGTGCAGACATTACCTTTGTGATGGTTGCCCCAAATACATGTGACCTTTCCAGGTCGTATTTATCCCAAGGCCCATATATATTAGAGTGCCGTATTACGGTATAGCGATTCTTCCTCATACGTGAAAAAAACTCACACATCTTCTCGAAGTAGATCTTGTTCCAGCCACCTCCGAAATAGCTGGGAAACATTTCCTGGTTTGCATCAAAATCATTTTCATTGAGAGGCATGCTACTAGGCTGGTACATTATTGAGCAACTAAATAGTAGCACATGCGGGATTTCATTTTCGAAGGCTGATCGGAACAACAGTGAGTTCATCACGGCATTGTCCGTAATGTGAATATAAGGCCGCATGTGAATATCTTTTGAACCAGAAGTAACGGCGGCCGCCTGCACAACAATATCCATTCCAGCCAGAACAGAATCCATCTCCTCTCGTTGTGTAAGGTCAGCTTTTTTCATGACGACGCCATCAAGTTCAGGTGGTTTTGAATTGAAATAGGTGCCATATACATCGTAGTCCGACATACGGGCGAAAAACTCTGCAAGATTATGCCCGATAAATCCGCTGGCCCCCAGTATCAGTATCTTTTTTCTCATGGAATATTCCTGTTCAATCTCGTCGTTGCGCGGAGTTATACCAATCAACAGTTACTTGCAGACCGGATTTTAAAGCTGTTCTTGGAAATTCTCCTAACAGAGTGTGGCACTTGGTGTTGTCCAGCACCCGGTAAGGAACAGCAGTTGGCTTGTCATGATCAAACAATATGGGCGTCTGATGGTTGCAAACATCAAGAATGGTTGTTACTAATTCACCTATTGTAACCGGAGAACCGTTGCTGATATTGATCGGATCCGCTATGCAGTAACCCTTTAGAACCCGCAACACTCCTTCAACCAGATCATCGACATAGACAAAGTCTCTTACCGTAGAACCATTTCCCCATACCATATAAGGTGATTCTCCGGCAAGGGCACGTTTTATAAGAGCTGGTATGACATGGGATTTCTGCTCGTCAAAACGGTCATATGGCCCATAGATGTTGGAGGTGCGGATTACTCCAATATTGAGTCCGCGTTTACGGTAGTAGCAGGCAGCCATTTGTTCAAGATAACGATATACCCACCCGATGCCTGCATATAGATCATAGACCGGAAGATTCAAATCAAGTTGATCCTCCCGTATCGGGTAAAACGCTTCCTGATAAACGGTTGAGCTACTTACCCAAACAGCCTTCTCTACTCTGTTTATGGTGCAAGCCTCAAACAGGCCGGCATGTATGGCCAGGTTTGGCAGCAATGTCGCAGTGGGTGATTGTTGTATGCCTTTGACGCCGGCTGCCTGTACAGCGCAAATGATGACAACGTCTTTTCCTCTGGTTGCGGCAATGCAATCGTCAAAACGGTTAAAATCGTACTGTTTGAAACAATGGGCCAGGTCAGGCAACGGGAGTCTGGAAAAGTAGCTGCTCTCAACATCAATGCCTGCGGCCAAAAATTTTTTGGTCAAGGCCATTCCCAGAAGCCCGGCCCCGCCTGTTACACATATTTTTTTGTTCTTCAAAAAATCGATTGTCATAATAATGAGAGCCTCTTTATAAAAAAATAGGTTGTCAGGTGAACTCCGCCTGAGTGCTATAATAAATTCCTCTTTTTACAAGGCATAATATTTATTCAACTCAAGTGCATTAAAAAATTTCTGCCAGTAAGAAGAATTCTCTAAATATCCTTTCGACAACATAAATCTTCTATTTTTTTCAGCCACATTGCCTAGTTTAAGTTCTGTAATTCCGAGAAACAAATTGGATAAAGGATTGGCACTGGTCATACGATTGGATATGTCATTTAATATGGAATTGAGCTTAACTAATTTACACTTGTCTTCGAGATAAAGAATCGGCTCATAATTGATTTTGTAATCAGCTACTAACCATAAATCGTTAAGTTCCTCTTTAGTCGGTACTAAGTCAAGGTTGTTGAAAAAATTGAACTCGGTGGTACTAGTTTTCCCCTGCTGCTCAATGATGCGTCTGCTTTCTGCGTGGCGTACATTGTAACCATAGCCTACCAGCCCGGTGAGATGAGAAATACTTTCATTATTGGCGATCTTCTGCTTATCAGACATAATGATGTCTTCGTATATCTCCGTGGCAGGCAATGGCGTCAACATGCTGACAGTATACCAATCAAGTGCCATATTAATCGCCAAATTTATTGTGTCATTGATCTGCTTTACTGTCTCACCTGGGAATCCGATGATAAGAAAGCCTCTTGTGAATATTTGAGAATATTTATTCAAAATGCTCCCAACTGCCAAACAATCGTCTACCGTAGATGGTTTATGCACACTTCTCAATATTTCTGGATTTCCTGACTCTATTCCGAAATACATGCCGATACATCCAGAGTTAGCAGCAATTTCAATAAGTTCAGGATTTTTTGCGACAGCAGAAGCAATTATTCCGTTTGTCGCATCCCAAGTAATATCCAACCCTTTGGTTATGAACTGACCAAAAAGCGAGTAAGCACGTTTAGCATTTAGAAATAAGTCATCATCAAGAAAAGTTATGTGATTTATGCCATATTTTATTTTGAGCTGCTCTATTTCAGTAATTACCGATTCTATATTGCGAGCACGCACCTTCTTTCGATAAAATTTATGCACTGTACAGAAAGAGCATCTGCCGCGGCAGCCTCTGTTTGTCAAAATTGTCGAGCTTTTTGTATTGGGTTTTTGCCAAAAGCGGAAAGTACCTACTTCTCCCAAGGAACTGTATTCACCGATCGGTAGGTTAGAATAATCAGGATGCTGATCTATTATGTCTTGATCGGGAAATTGAAAATCATCAATCTTAATGTAATTGCCATCTATCATCGAGCCGATATGTTTTAGGCTATGCCGTTCCTGTTTTATGTTAATAAAATTCAATAATGCAGGGAATGCCAAATCGGCCTCGTGTGAAATTATGAAATCAATATCAGAGCACTCACGTAGTATTATCTCTGCTGAATTTGTGGCATGGACACCTCCGGCAATGATCGGGCTTGATAAAATAGATTTCGAATGCTTTGCAATACTCATTAGCATATTATGGGACATTGTAAATGTGCAACTTATGCCTATCAGGTCAGGTCTGAACGATTTTAAAGTGTCATTAAGCTTGTTCACCCATAAATTAGAGATATCCTTTGTAGAAAAATAATCACTGTTTGAGTTTTCAACTGAAGCCAATACTTCCATGTTTAGGTCTAAAATAGCAGTATTGATCCCAATTTTATTTAAATTCGCAGATAACAACCCAATCCCATAAGGAGGATAACAGTAATAACGCTTATTCCTAGCGACTGTTAGGTTAAACTGATCTTCTGGGAAAAACAATGGATTGATAAATAGAACTTTATTTATTGGATTTTTAAAAAGTGTATTCACTTTATTTGACAACAGAACATGGCTTATAGCTATTGGGTTATCTATTGAATAACGCATAAATTAATGATTTACCTGTGTAAATTGATTGTTATTTGCAACTTCGGGAATGGAACTTAAATTATGTTCCCTCAGTCTTGACTGCAGCTTAACATAATTATTCAATATTTGTTCAGAGCTGAACCCTCTGCCCCAAGGCGTATTTTTTTCATATTCAAATGTCAGCGATGGCAATTCGTGCTCATATCTTCCGTACATGTGCATGGTTTTATCCCAGTCCGTGTGCAATTTGCGGATGCCAAACTTCTGAAAATTATCATATATTTCCGTGCCGGGTCTTACTGTAAAAAGTGAAAGAATAACAATGTCGGGTTTTGTTTCCTGGATAAAATCCCACGTTTTTTCTACGATATCATCGGGCTCGCCTGGAAGCCCCATTATCATATAGATCCTCGTCTCTATGTTATTATCCTTAAGCAATCGAATTGTTTCCTTTGCTTTATTGATATCGATATTTTTATTGATCATATCCAGTGATCTTTGTGAAACGCTTTCCACGCCCAATCCCATTGCCACACACCCAGAATTGCCAGCCAGCCTGGCGATATCCGCACTAATACCGTCCACCCTGCATTGCCCGCGCCAAACGATATCAGTGCTTCCTATGGCTTCCAAATATTCCGTTGCAAACTTAGGATTTAACGGAATACCGATTTCATCCAAAAGATTGATTCCTTTTATATTGTAGTCGTGTTTAAGATACTCAATTTCGTTTTTCACAAATTGAGGATTCCTGTATCGTACTCCTGAAGATAAATGCTTAAGTTGTGGCATGGCGCAAAAATAGCATTGATAAGGGCATCCTCTGCTGAAGATAACGGTTGTTCCATAGATGTCATCAAAATCTCTCTTTGATTTCAATGACATTAGGCCCTTTCTAGCAATTGTGGTTTTTGGTAGATACCGTCTGCTTGGAATCGGGTATTTATTGATATCGATAGGAGTTATTTGGCGATATATTTTTTGCAATTTCAGGCTATTAATATCATTAATAACATCTACAATTAAATCTTCACATTCTCCTAGAATCAATGCGTCAAAATATTTGAGACATTCATCTTGGAATACGCTTGTATGCGGTCCACCGGCAATATGCTTTGATGCTGGGTAGTGGTATTTCAAGTTTTGAAGTGTAATAAGCTGTTCTTTAATATCTAATGTGTATGCTGAATATAGAAAAACATCACATTGAGGAATATGATATAGCGCAAATTCTTTCTTGATACCACGCAGATCTATCAAGTGTAATTCTACCTTATTCTGAAAATAATATTCTATTACGGTGAGTACCTGAAAATGTGTATGCGGGTCGCCCCTGAATGGGTCATGAAGGTAGTCACTGCTTGGGAAAATAAAGCCTATAGTTAGCATGAAGTCTCCTTATAAATCAAACTGGTGGCATCCACTTCGATGGCGCACATACTTTATGAACGCGTGGCTGAATTCCCCGATCCTTACAGTGAGGTGTCTATTAGTCTATAAAGCGACTGTAGGAGAGTTTTTATGTATGAAATTAAAATCAATTGTTCGCACGTAAATCTATTCGATGTCCGGTAATCACTTGGCAAAAAAACTATGTTGCCCATATATACCTGCAAAATCAGCAAGTAGTGAGGGAGAAAATGGCCCAAGACCACTTGCCGTTACATTTTCTGAAACATGATCTTCAGTCAACATGCCGGGGATGGTAGTTGAAACCTCTGCAAAAGAGAGTACATATCGTAGCGCTATTTGTGCGTTGGTTTGAAGTACTTCATTTCCTAGTTCTGCTCTAAACAACTTATAAGCGTCTGCCCAAAGCTCTATCTGCTCACGCTTCCATTTTCTTCGATGGTCTCCCTCGGCATAGTCATCATCTGCGGCGTATTTTCCCGTTAAAAAACCAAAGCAGAGCGGAGTTCGAGCGATAATACCAACACCGTGCGTCCGGCAGGCGTCAAATAGCCCGACCTCTATAGCGCGTTGATCCACCATATTGAAATTAACCTGAATAGACTTGAATCCAAGTTGTTCAACTGCCGTCAGGCTATCCATTGGTGAGCGGGTTGAGATACCGATAACTCTGATTTTACCCTCATTCTGCAGAGTCTCCAGCGCGGCCATTATCGTGTTGTCGTTTTTCAGGAGATCAATTGGCGGATCATGCAACTGAAAAACATCCACATACTCTGTTTGAAGGCGCCGAAGGCTGGCCTCCAGAGAAGTGCGCAGAAAACCGGGAGAAAAATCCTGCACTCCACTGAAATTAACATAGCCTGCCTTGGTAGAAAGTACAATTTGATCTCGAACAGTACGGAACGTTTTTCCGAGCAGCTCTTCACTGTGGCCATAGCCGTAAAGCGCGGCTGTATCATAAAAGGTGACCCCTGCATCAAACGCAGCTGCAAGCGCCTGCTGAGACACTTTGTCATCAGTGGGGCCGTAAGCGCTGGAATCCTGAACAAGTCCGCCAATTCCCCACGCACCGAAGCCAATTTCTGACACCTGAAGGCCGGAGTTTCCCAAAGCTCGGTACTTCATTCATTACATCCTTCTGCCCCACACCTAGACACGGGCTCATTCCGCCTGACAAACGGATAGAGATAGGCTCCACGTTTATTCCCGTACCAGACTACTTCGCGAGACCACTCTTGCCATCCACTCCACTGTTCATTCGTGCGACAAATGTCATAGTATGCAGTCTGTTCTGCCAAAGAACCATTGCCTGTTTTACGGACAACATCGCAGGCCTCCAGCAGGTTGTAATTTGCCCTGAATTCCATATTTTCAGTGTTAAACGGTTGTTTCAGTAAAGCCTGATTGAGTGTGATTGCCTCTTCCAGCCATGGTGGACTCGAAACAGCTGTTTCGGATAACAACTCTGATAAACGCCGATGCGCTTCCTGATAAAATGTTCCGAGCTTGTTATCGGCGCTCAATTGGATATAGGCGTATTCGTCGTGAGGCCAGTATATCCCCAGCCAATCCGAAGCATAAAAGAATTCCGAGCCACCGTGCTGAATATTCTCGGCTTCAGCAAAGAAGAACTCAGTCAATTCGTTGAGTAGCGGAAAACGGTCTTTAGGTGCGTCAATAAACGCTTCTATCTGCTGAACATAGCTGATGCCCGTCATCGCCCGCAGAAGCATGATGGGAATCTGTAAAAGTTTGTCAAAATAGAGGAGAGAGGTCATCCACGAAAATACGCGTGCCCGGCACCAGTCATTCGGCGGCATGGTGGCACTTCCGATCACCAACTCCTGCGTTTCGTAAATGTTATCACCATAATCGGTTTGAGAACCATGAATATTGATAATTCGGGATTCAACGGATATGAGGCCGTGCTGCGCACAGTAGGATGGGTTCGCCATTGGGGCATTGGGAAGAATAGAAAGGTTGATAAACTGGATTCTGTTGTGCTGACCGTTTTCAATGATGCTCTCGACTCCTTTGATAAAGGAATCGTATGATTCTCCGGGTAGGCCGATAATAATGTCTGAGAAGGTTTCAATACCGTCTTTTGTATAGCGTTGCTGAAGATCCTGAAACATTTCCGGAGGAATGTTGCGACGTCCGATCAGCTCCAGCGTTTCGTGGTTCATTGACTGAAGGGCAAGATTCACCCCTTTGCTCAGCCCCGCATCTGCAAGCGCCTTTTGAATCTTGTAGGAGCGATCGGAATTTTTGGTGTTCTGTACCGACAGTGCTTTGGGGAAGCCGGTTGTTTTTTTTGTTTCTGCAACGGTAGATACAATTTCCATATCTCGTGAAACAATACCAAAGTTTGAATCACAGCAGAAAATAAATTCGATCTTATGCTCGGAAAACCAGGCAATTTCCTGCTTGAGCCGATCCATACCAAAGCAAAAGAGCTTTGACCGGGTGGCAGCGCCCCAGTCACAGTATGAACAGGAGAAGGGGCAGCCCCGATTGGTTTCCCACAGAGCAAGCCATTGATGATCGTGACGTTCGCGGAGCAACGGCTCAAACACGCCCGCTAGATAGGGTGACGGTATTGTATCCAGATCTGTGATTCTGGATTCATCCGGGCGACCTACGTACTGTTCACCGTCCAGATAACTTATGGAGGGAATGTCATTCCATGCTCTGTTTGGCCAGGTTTCCAATATGCTGAGAAAGGGAATTTCGCCTTCGCCATGACAGACAATATCCACCCAGGTGCATGTGCGCAGAAATGTAGCTGCATCACCGGGAATATGTGGCCCACCCAGTAAAATCAGAGCATCGGGGTGATGCTCCTTATGGCGACGGGCTATTTCCAGCGATGCTTTAAAATTCCATGAAGAGACGCTTAGTGCAACAATATCAGCCCCATTAAGCTGCTGAAGCGCATCATCAACCGGGATACGCCGATAAATCGGTGTCAGGAAGGAAAACTTTGTGCTGCAGCGTGAATGGTGCTGGAAGTAGGCTTGTAAAAGGCCAACGGCATACGGAAGATAACAGGCATCAGCAAAGCTGTTGTTTATCTGAACGAGGCCTACTTGCCATGTTTTTTCCGATTCAGCGTTCATTTTGAATACGCCAACTCTTGCCGAACCGACATGAATGACATTCCCTCTGGTGCACTGAACGTGTCTGCCAAACGCGTAAAGGTGCTGATGGTTATGACATCACCCGAACTTAAAATCGGATCGCCATCTTTACTGACCAGCCCACCGTCAAGGACCAGAATCACTTCCTCCGGCGGGCGCTCCTTGAGAACTTCAAGCTTTTCAAGACGCTCTATTACCAGGTTAACACCGGAAACGGTATACGAAACCGGGTTACCCGCTTCCGGCGGCTGAAACATTATGCAGTCAGTCGTCACCGGTACTATGGCTTCTAAACCTTCGTAGGGCTGATCCTTGCGTCCGTATGCATCTTCCAGTCTGACTAGGTTGGTCTTGTCCGGGGGGCTCTCTACTTCAATTACTTGAATCCCACCGGGAGAAATTGCCTTTGTGGAGTGAAACAGACCTTCCCGAATCATAAGTTTGCTGACGGCTTTAAGACGGGTTGAATCCTTCAGGAACGAGACCTCTGCCTCACCGGACAAAAGAATATAGCCCGTTTTTTTTGCGGGGTGACAGTGGAGCGAGGTCTGGCGACCTTCGGCAATATGCAGAAACCAGATGGCGATCTTATCGCTTTCATACATGAGGTATTCAAACCCCCACGGCTTGGTGACAATGCAGTCTTGGTAATCAGACATGGCTACCTAACTCTGAAGCAAGAATAGTACGGACAGTTTCGGCAATCCGTTCCGCCGTTGGAATCTCGTTTTTCAAGGGTGGACATAAACATTTTGTATGATCTTCAAGCCCAAGTGCTTTGACCGGAATAGCGGTGGCCTGGGTTAGTTGATATGCAATTGACTGGGAAGCCCCGGCAATCTCATGTCCGGCATCTATAACGAGACCGCGCTTGGTGTGCAGCAAAGGTTGTGTTAGTCTTTCATCGGCAACAAAAGGTTTCAACCAGAGGATATGCACGACATTACAGATAATCCCTTCTTCTGCGAGCTGCTGAGCGGCTTTTACAGCAGCAAA
>CAIMXI010000363.1 GCA_903845365.1 uncultured Geobacteraceae bacterium
CGCAGTTGAACGAATGAATTGACGTTCAGGTTGTTTATCTGTAGTCCGAAACCGTTCGCTTCTTTCCGTACCGCTTTTGCATTTACCTTTAAAGACACCTGGTTTGTATGGTAGACGGTCACATTTAAGGGGACATTTAGCGGAATGTCGTGGTCGGTCTTCAGGTACATCCCGTGAAGACTTAAATTGTCTGTATTACAATCAACGAGCTCAATGCCGTACCTAACAGATGCCTTAACAGAATAGTTAACCCTTGTGAAATTTCTGTTGCCCACGACACACCCCTATTGAAATCACAGATTATGCTTCATCGTACCAGTGTAAAGTTTTTCGACTCCAGGAAAAAGGCATTACCGAAGCAATGCCTTTATGTAAATCTCTATCATCTGCTACTTCACTTTAAGCTTCTTTGTTCGGCTGTCTAGCTAAATATGTGCAGACATTTTGGTTCAGGTAACTTTCCAAGTGTATGATACAAGGCGGTTTTTAGACATTCTGGCGACTTGAATCCGTACGCTTTTCTCATAGTCAGTTTTGCTTTGAGGTTCATACCCTCTACTGCACCGCTGGAAAGCACACCTTTTGCTTTGAACCAGTTCATAATCAGCGGTTTGTGGTTCTTGAGCATGTTGGCCACTTTTTTCATCGGCTCAAGATTTGTCTGGAGTGTTCTTGTAATCCAATTGTCGAGAAACTTTTCTGCCGCCGCCGGGTATTTGTATTCCCAGAACCTCTGGAAGTCTTCTCGCAAGAGATACCCCTTGATAGTGGCAATATTCAGTTTCAGAAGTGTTTTAAGCCGGATGGTTTGTTTTACATTAAGGTTCTCTCTGTTTTTTAGAAGTAGCCAACGGCCTTTCAGAAGGACATTTTCTTGATTTTCGGCCTTGAATAGTTTGACCTCACCGCGCCGAATCAGGTCAATTGCTTCATTGAACTTCCTCATAATATGGAAGCGATCAAGGATGTTCAGAGCGTTTGGTGCCTTTTTTTTGATTACTTTGAGGTACGCTGCCCACATGTCACTACAAACATATTTGAGTTTTTGACTGCGCTCTTTGCCAAACTCATGAAAGAAACGAAGCAGTGTCTTGGCCTTGCGTTCCATACCACACCAAAGAAGCCGCCTGGCACCTGCATTCAATTGGTAAACCATGGTCAGGTACTTGTGCCCTGTGAACACTTGGATCTCATCAACTCCGATCTCGGTGACGCCGTCGAGGTTTCTGTTTGCAAGGCCGTATTCGACAACGTGCTGAACAGCGCGGTAGATGCTCTCCCAACTGGTCTTGAAGATGTCGGCTGTTTCTTTCCAGGATAGACGCCTCGCCCAGCGAGCCAAGTAGACCTTGTAACTGGTTGTCATCTGTTCTTTACCATAGACCCATGGCATCCGCTCAACCTTAACGCCGTGGATCGGGCAGCCGACACGGCGTGGAGCGTATTGGAAGAAAACTTTGAATGCCCAGATAGGGACATATTCAAACAAGCGAACCGGTTGCGTATCACGCTTTTTGCCTAGCTTGCCGCACTCGGGGCATTCGGGCCTGGAATTAGCACGGGCTTTGATTTCAACCACTAGGGCTTCGGAACCATTGACCTCCTGAAAAGTAACTGCACCAAATACGAATGACTTGAAATGTTCGAGCTTATTGAGTACCGTCTTGATGAGCATTGTCTTCACCTATTGTCAGTTGGATTGTTTCTCGCAAAAACAATCTTAACTGATAATTGAAGGCAATGCCCTTATTTTTTAAACAACGCTAAGCTAGATTCTGCGCAAGAGGCCTTTGTTCATTCTACGCTTGCCGTATACTGCCATGCCGAGCATGCCGATTCCGAGGAGCATCATCGTGCCGGGTTCAGGAACTGGGGCG
>CAIMXI010000364.1 GCA_903845365.1 uncultured Geobacteraceae bacterium
AGCGGGGTCAAGAACGTGGGTCGCGCCCTACTCACGTAATTGATCTTAGAAGTGAGTAGGGCGCGACCTCTTGAGAGAAAAAATTCTCTCTCAGGAGGCCGCTATGGACCACAAAAGATACCGCTATATCCCCAGATCCCTGTTCGATGCCATCACATTTCTCTGTCAATCTCTGCCAAAACGTTCGGTGCCAACTTTTCTGGAACTGCTTTTCGGAGCAATGCTTACCCAGACTGGCTTTGTCACTGATGCAGTGCTGGCAGTTGATACCGTCAGACACTGGAACAGCTACTACAAGTGGCTCCACTTCGGAAAGTGGTCTTGGGTTGCCTTGGGACGTCAGACAGCTCGTCTTGCACTGCGGATGTTCCCGCGCCGCCGCTGGTTTCTGATGATTGATGACACCATCGTTTTCAGATCGTCACAAAAAGCCCCCGGCTCGGCCATCCACCATCAGCACGGTAACAAGACCAATCGCCCTGACTTTGTCAGAGGACAATGCTGGGTTACCTTGGCACTGACCATTTCAAAGGGGTTCCGCTCATTGGGCATCCCGATCCTCTCCCGGCTGGCACGCCGGGGAGGTAATTCCGGCAAGTTGGTGGCAGCGCGAACTCTGCTGCGGGTCGTTGCTCCATTGCTTCAGGAGTTACAGACGTACCTCTTGATGGATAGCTGGTATATGCGCTGCAAGTTGATCACATATGCCATGGAGCAAGGGCTTGCTGTGATCGGCCAAGTGCGCAAAGACACAGCGCTCTTTCATATGCCTGAACGTACCGGTAAACGAGGACGTCCAAGAAAGTACGGTGAGAGGGTTACTCCCGAGTGGATCGCCTCACTACCGGAAGTCAGGCAGCAGTTCACCGTCTATGGCAAAACCCAGACAGTCTATTATCGGTCAGCTATTGTGCTGGCTCGCTTCCTCAAGGGAAGAGCGGTACGGATGGTCTGGAGCCAGATTGAAAAAGAAGATGGTACCCGTACACAGCAATGCTTGATTCTCTCTACTGATATAGCTCTTTCCGGCGCACGGATCATTCTCGGTTACGGGCGACGGTGGTCGATTGAGGATCTGTTCAATCAGCTCAAAAATCGCTGGGGGTGGAAAGAAACCTGGCAGCAGACACGACAGGTTCTCCATCGTTGGGTACAGATACTTTCCGTCAGTTATGCCATTCCGCAGTTGCTCGTGCTGCTGGATGATGCAAAGGTTACGTATCTGGCTTCGTTCGCCCCGTGGCGTCTGAAACAACCGGTCACAGCCGGTAGAGTCAGGCAGGGACTGCAACGGTTTTTTGGCCATGTCAACATTCGTGCTCTGTGGAACCCGAAGTCCGGTAAATTCGGACCGCGAAAATGGCCGGTTGAGGATGAATGTCAACACAAAAGGGACAAGGTCGCATAGATTCAGAGCTGAACAACAATTAAAAAGCTCCACCTACTCCGACAAAAAAGCCGGTGCGGGGAGACAAATATCTAAAGTCCAGCTATGAACACACAACAAAAGAAAATGTTTACCGAAATACAGGACAAGAGTCTGTTTGAACAGGCTCAGAAACATGCATTTCAGTATCTGGATGAAGCTTTTCAGCGCAATATTTTTCCAACCGAAGATGCTTTGGAAAACCTGAGCATCTTTGATGAAGATATGCCGCAGAACCAGTCTGAAGGCAGAGAAGTGATTGAACTTCTTCATCAGTACGGCAGCCCTGCAACCGTACCGGCAATCGGCGGACGTTATTTCGGCTTTGTCACTGGAAGCTCACTGCCCACAGGGCTTGCAGCCAAACATTTGGCGACCTACTGGGACCAGAATTCTGCAATGTATGTGATGTCGCCTCTTGCATCCAAACTGGAAAGTGTGGTTGAATCATGGCTAAAGTCGATATTCCATCTGCCTGATACGACGGTTGCAGGCTTTGTCAGTGGGACCTCCAGTGCCAACCTGTGCGGCTTAGCGGCAGCCCGCAATCGCTTGTTGAAAAATCAGCACTGGGACGTCAACTCCAGCGGCCTTTTTGGCGCAC
>CAIMXI010000365.1 GCA_903845365.1 uncultured Geobacteraceae bacterium
AAAACGTTCCAACCCTTCTAAAAACAGATTCTGCATGTTGTTGTTCATCCGATCTACGGAATTTGCACCACCTCCTCGTGCGCCTAGTAGTTGATCAGCCTCGTTTAGCAGTAAAACCGGAGAATTTCCCAACTCGTTTTGTAAATTGGAATAATCGTCGAAGATGCGCCGAACACGCTGTTCACTTTCACCAACCCAACAACTGAGTACCCGTGAAGCATCAATCTTGAGTAGCGGCAGTTGCAATTCAGATGCAAGGTATTGAGCGGTCAGGGTCTTCCCAGTGCCAGGTGGACCGTAAAGCAATACGGTACTTCCTGTCGGACTGCCCCATGCTGTAGGTAATGACGACTGCCATTCTTTACGGATTTGCCGTCCTTGTGAGGTTTCACTGAATAGTAGTGATTGAATTGCTTCCAATACCGTATGAGGCAGCTGCAGCGATTCTTTCTTGATGATTGGGGTCTCAATATCGAATAAGGTGCGTTTCTTGATCCGGTTTTCCAAATCCGTATAAACGGTCTTGCTATTCTGCGTTCCATACAGTGCGAGGCTTCCGAGATGTGTTAATTGTACCGTTTCGCCGAAAGCACCTTTTGAACCTTCAAGAAGTCGATGTTGAATCAACGGGCTTTTCTCACCGTACAAATGTTCTTTCATCCGTTTTCGGCAAATCCGTCCTTGTGCAAACAGAAAGGCCACGTCAGAAGGTGTACTAAAGTCATAACGTACATCACCTTCTCGCATGCCCAGCAAACCGGCCAAAGCTAAAAGCTGAAAGACACTCAATCCATATTTCTTCTGCGCTTCTGCAGCAGGCAACTCACAGGTCGAAACCTGCGCTCTCTGTACGATCCTCCTGTTCCACCCCTCGGGTTGCAGATTCATTAAATCAGCATCCGGTTCGGATACTTTGTAAAGCGTACTGTCGCCATGGACCACTTCGTGTAAATATGCGAAGACTCCGTCAAGATAAGCATCATTTGAGGTGAACATGAGACCATTATCTTGTGAAGCACCCATTACCTCGTGAAACCTGGGCCCCAATTCTATACTCGACTGCAACCAACAGAATGGCGGCTGGTCGGTAAAAGAGATGCCCGGTTTTACAATGAGCTTGATCCATCCATGTTCTTTCAGTTGTCCAAGTCCATTCAGGTACTCAATGGTTTTTTCTGGATCATACACCAGTCTGTCAATGATTTCTGAGCCGACGACATGGTGCTCATTTGCCAATTTATCCTTGAGTATGTATGCAAATGCTACGAGCGCCTCTGCGGAAAGTGGTTTAAGACAGGCCGGTTTGCCACATACCGAGGCAATGACCTCCTTTATCATGGTGGTTTCGTTATCGAAGGGCAGGGTATAAATACGCCTTGAATACTTATGCTTATTCTTTTTGTACTTGGCTTGTAGCTCCCTGATTTCCTCTTCATAATTATATTTTGTTCGTTCGTGGCGTGTCGCAATACAAATAAAATATTGCACCAATTGCATGGAGTCCTCCTTTTTCAGATTGGAGATGAACGGATAAATTTCCAGAAAGCGGCAGTGTTATCGTTATTTGAAGGTGTTTTGGGTTGTTGTGGAGTGATAATTGGGGAATTGTTAATGATGGATTGATATGCGTGAATTTACTGCGCTTGGGTGTGTTGGGCTTTGTTCCTTTTTCCGTTGTTCAACTGAATTATAACATAAATACCGGGTAATATCAAATTAAGGGGCAATTAGAGTGGTAAGTAATTGGTTGCTTTTGTTACGTTTTTTAGACTTTAATGCACTTTTTTGCCGTCAGGAACGTATTTTTTTCCCATAAACCACACTTAGTACCCAAGCGCCTAAAGTCTCCACATGCTACAGCCCGTGCCAGAGAATAGAGTCATGGAATTGAGTTGAAGGAGCGGTTGCCTGATAATGTCGGTCGCTCTGGTATGATATCTGGCAAAAGTACTATTGTTTATAGTTTGACGTTCTCTGCTTGAAATACTACATTCCACGCCTGCGGGCATTTTCTAATTTGGGGAGCACGGTCGTGACAAAAGCAGATATAGCAGAAAGAATAAACTCCGAGCTTGGTTTCTCGAAAAAAGAGTCATCGGACCTGTTGGAAGGCGTAATATCGATTATGAAGACTACCCTTGAATCAGGAGAAAATCTGAAGATATCTGGATTCGGCGGATTCATCGTCAGGCAGAAGAAAGATCGTAGAGGCCGTAATCCACAAACAGGTGAGGCCATCACCATAGAAGCGGGGCGTATTCTTACGTTCAAGCCAAGTGCCCTGCTCAGGGATGCAATAAATCGCTGAAATGAGAGCGGCTTTTATCTGTGGTCGTGGCGGTAAGGATGGTTGCAGGCGCTGACTTCCGATAAGTTAGTCATCATCTTTCCAGTAGGCTCTTGCTGGACGCAAAGCAAAGAGCAAGGCAACGATTACCACAGCCCAGGTATTCTTCACTACCACCTCATGAAAGTAAGCCCCAAGTATCATACCAATGAACAGAGCACTCCATTTCAGTAGAGCAATATTTGACCAGTGCCATTTTTTGGTAATGAACAATCTCATCACAACCACCTCAACCGTATTATCTCCCACATTCAAAGGAAACGCATAAAAAGAGCAACTGATGGCGGAAAAAGAACCCTCTCCATTTCGACATTGGGTGATACGGACCAATGTTTGAATTATTGATTGCAATTTGCTGTAATAACTATATAGGATAAAATTGCGTTTTATGAAAGGTATCTTGCGACTAGACACATTGTCAAGGCAGACTGCATATCTCCATCTGGCAAGTTATACCTCCCGCAGTTTTTGACTTATATGATTTAAATCTGAGTTATTTCTTTTCTTGTTCCTCGTTTTTTGTGTTGGATCATTGTAGCACATGGCAGCAGGGTTTTAGTAGAGGCTGAAGGCGATAATGGGGCGCCGTTTTTTTTCGAGTGTTGAAGATAAGTACGTCGGTCAAGTGTGCGTTGAGTCGCAGGGTGATGTGATACGGTGATATTCACTTCTCATTTATTGGAGCAACCATGATAAACTTGATGGCTATACATCCTCTTAATAAATTCGGATTTGTGGCGATTGTCGTGTGGGTCATTTTTACCGTTTCACCTGCACAAGCCCTTGAAACAGTAACCCTCCAATTGAAATGGCTGCACCAGTTCCAGTTCGCTGGGTACTATGCAGCCAAGGCAAAGGGGTACTACCGGGATGCTGGGCTCGAAGTAAACTTCATTGAGGCAAAACCGGGCAAGGCGGTTATAGACAGCGTACTGGACGGTACGGCACAGTACGGTGTTGATGTAACCCGCCTGCTGCTGGCACGGTCAGAGGGGAAACCGGTGGTTGCGCTGGGAGTAATTTTCCAACACTCACCCTATATACTCGTTACCCGCCATGATTCTCCCACCCAGAATATCCATGACCTTGCTGGCAAGCGGCTCATGCTTGAGGAAAAAGCGGATGACGTGTTGGCCTATCTCAAAAAAGAGGGACTGCCGAACGACCGCTACACTCTGGTCAAGCACAACTTCAACCCGCAGGATCTCGTTGACGGCAAGGTTGATGCCATCTCGGCCTATTCCACCAACGAACTGTTCTTCCTTGACAAGGCTGGCTTCCGTTATCAGGCCTATACGCCGCGCTCTGTAGGCATAGATTTCTACGGGGACACCCTCTTTACCACCGAACAGGAACTGAAAAATCATCCATCCCGGGTCAAGGCGTTCCGAGATGCCAGTCTGAGGGGCTGGAAGTATGCCATGGCCAATCCGGAAGAGATTGCCGATCTGATAATCGCCCAATATTCCCAACGCAAGAGCCGCGAACATCTGCTGTTTGAGGCCAGGCAAATGGCAGCCCTTATCCAGCCCGATTTGATTGAACTGGGCTATATGAACCCCGGTCGCTGGCGGCACATTGCCGATACCTATGTGGACCTCGGCATGCTCCCGCGTAACTTCTCGTTTGGCGGTTTTATCTATGATTCTGATCCGGGGCGTGACAACACTCAGATTGTAAATCTGGCTATGATGCTTGGTATCTGTCTGATTGGTGCCATCATATTTGTAGTTCTCTTAAGGCAGCAGGTGCGCAGGAAAACTCGAACCATCGTGGAATCCGCAGAGCAGTATCAGACAATTCTGCAATCAACACCTGACGGCTTCTGGTCTGTGGGCAGAGACGGCAGGCTTGTTGATGTCAATGATTGTTACGTGGAATTTAGCGGCTATTCCCGAGAAGAACTGATCGGGATGCCTGTTGAACAGTTGGAGGCACATGACTCGGCACATGATGTCCATGAACGTATCAACACTCTTGTAAATGATGGTTTTATCCGTTTTGAGAGTCAGCACAAACGTAAGGACGGCATTATATGGGACGTTGAAGTAAGTGCTTCATATTTACCTGCAAAAAATGAAATGATAGTTTTTTTACGGGACATAACCGAGAGCAAGCAGGCTGGGAAGCTGATAAAGGTTAGCGAGGAACGGCTTAGAGCCATTATGGACAATGCCGATTCTGTGATTTACATGAAGGATATTGAGAGCAAATATATCACTATTAATCGCAAATTTGAGGAACTTTTCAAGGTAAACCGTTGGGAAGCCGTGGGGAAAACCGACTATGACATATTCCCGACAGAAATAGCCGCTGTATTTCAGGAAAGTGACCAAACTGTGCTAAAACTCGGTAAACCATTGTCACTTGAGGAAATGGCTCCTCAAGATGACGGGATTCATACATATGCTTCGATAAAGTTTCCGTTGTTAGATGAGTATGGAAGACCATTCGCAGTATGTGGCATTTCCAACGACATAACCGAACGCAAACAGGCTGAAGAAGCCCTTCGCAAGAGTGAAGAGAACTTCAGGATGGTTTTCACCAATGCTGCTATCGGGCTGATGCTGGCTGACAGCCAATGTGTGGTAATTGATTGCAATCAACACTTCGCCAAGATATTTGGAGCCAGCCGGCAGGATTATTTGGGCATGAACCTGCTGACAACCATTCCGGAAGGCCCGGTAAGGCAGCACCTCAGTGATATGCTTACCGATGATTTGGTTCATCACTACGAAGGTCCTTACATCTCCCAGTTAACCGGCAAAGAACTCTATTTAGCCATTAGCAGCCAGAGAGTAACCGCTGGCCATGTCATTATCATAATTAATGATATAACTGGACGGAGGCAGGCGGAAAAAGAACTGCATGTAACAAGGTTTATGGTCGAACATGCTTCTGATGCACTTTTCTGGATCACTCCTGACGCCCGCATTGTTGATGCCAATGAAGCAGGGTGCCGTTCTCTTGGATATTCCAAGGACGAGCTACTGCAGTTGTCGGTACCGGATGTTGATGTTTATTATGATGCGGATACTTGGCCGGACCATTTTGCTGAGTTGAGGCGAAGCGGATCACTCAAATTCGAATCGGTGCAACGTGCGAGGGATGGTCGCCTCATCCCTGTTGAAATCGTTGCCAATTATATTCAGTTTGATGACATCGAGTTTAACTGCGCCTTTGTCAGGGACATATCAGATCGCAAGCAGTCAGAGGCAAAGCTGGAAAATCTGACACAACGCCTTCAGTTGGCCGCATCTTCAGCCTACCTCGGAATATGGGACTGGAATGTAAAGGAAAACACTATGGTGTGGGATGACCGGATGTTCGAGTTGTACGGAATTAAGAGGGAGGCATTTCCGAACAGCATTGATGCCTGGATGAACGGCCTGCACCCGGAGGACAAGAAAGCCGCCATTGAAGAATGCCAGGCGGCACTGAACGGTGAGAAGGAGTTTGACACCGAGTTCCGGGTCCTGCATCCGGATGGCACCGTGAAGTATATCAGGGGTAAAGGGCTTGTATTACGAGGAGCAGACGGCAATGCAGAGCGGATGCTCGGCATCAACTACGATAATACCAAAGCGAAATATGCCGAGGAGGAAAAGTATAAGCTCGAATCTCAACTCCTGCAGGCTCAGAAGATGGAATCAGTCGGTCGCCTGGCCGGCGGGGTGGCTCATGACTTCAACAACATGCTTAGTGTCATCATGGGACATGCAGAACTGGGGTTAATGCACCTTGAACCGACCAGTCCGGTTTGCATCGACCTCAAGGAAATCAGCAAAACAGCCGAACGCTCTGCCGATCTGACCAGGCAGCTACTGGCCTTTGCCCGCAAGCAGACTGTTGCTCCAAAAGTCATCGATCTTAATGATACCGTCACCAGCATGCTCAAGATGCTGCAACGGCTGATCGGTGAGGACATTCAGCTGGTCTGGCAGCCATCGCCTTACCAGTGTAAGGTCAAGATGGACCCCTCACAGATCGATCAGATCCTGGCCAACCTCTGCGTCAATGCCCGGGACGCCATCGCAGACACCGGCCGGATAACCATTGAAACCGTCACCTGCTCCATAGATGCCGACTACTCTGCTCGGAACCCCGAGGCAACGCCTGGAGAGTACGTGCGCCTGGTAGTCAGCGATAGTGGCAAGGGGATGGACCGGGAAACCCTGATCCACATCTTCGAGCCGTTCTACACCACCAAAGAAATGGGCAAGGGCACCGGCCTCGGACTGGCCACGGTCTACGGTGCCGTCAAACAGAACAACGGCTTCATCAACATCCACAGTGAACCGGGCAAAGGGACCACCTTCTCCATTCACCTACCACACTATTCAGAAGACACTATACGAAAACAGGCTGAGCTTAACTCGCATACAGTGCCGCGCGGCAAGGAGACCATCCTGCTGGTGGAGGATGAAGCAGCAATCCTCAACATAACGGCCATAATGCTCGAAAAACAGGGGTACACCGTACTCAGGGCCGACTCACCCGGTCTGGCAATGGAATTGGCTCGCGAGCACTATGGCGCGATCCATCTGCTGATGACCGATGTCATAATGCCGGAGATGAACGGTCGTGATCTGGCAAGGAACATTCTTACAATCCACCCTGGCATGAAGCGGCTCTTCATGTCCGGCTACACGGCAGATGTCATCGCCCATCACGGCGTACTTGACGACGGCGTGCATTTTATCCAGAAACCGTTCTCGATGCCGAATATGGCGGCCAAGGTGCGGGAAGTGCTGGATAAACCTTAGGGGCACGATGTGCCGAACCCTATGTTTCAGAAACAACGCCCATAACTGCGAGGTGCCACCGTGAAATTCTCCGAACTCGTAAATATCGACGAACTGCGGGGGTCTGCGACAGCTATCTAAAGCATTTGAAAGGCTGTGAGGATATGTTTTAAGGACAAGGAGTATTAATGTACCATGCGCAGCGTCGACTTTAGCGCTTTTCAAGAGAAAGGAATCGCCACCATGTTTCGCAACCATGCTGTTTTTTCTGTATCCCGGGACAACTCAGTGCAAATCACCATTTTTAAACAGAGGAAAGACGGAGGACGTGACGAGAAGAGCCAACAGTTTAAAATAATTATTGAACAATAGTAACATATAGGATACCATGCCGCCATGATCTATAAGGTTGAAGAATATCTCCGCGAAGATGGAACAAGCCCTTATGAAGAATGGTTTATGGGGCTGGACACCATTGCGGCGACGAAAATTACTATCGTTAAACTCAAAATGGAGCAGGGCAATCTTTCTAACGTAAAATGGTTCGGAGGAATTGGTGAGTATCGACTGGATTGGGGACCGGGCTATCGAGTTTACATTGGCAAGGATGGTGACAAACTGATAATTCTTCTCGGTGGTGGTACTAAAAAGGGACAGCGAAAGGATATCGACAAGGCAGAATCAATTTGGAAAGAGTACAAAGAACGAAAAGCCAACCAGCCGAAAAAGAAATAGATTTATAGGAGAAAAAGGAGGCGCACAAATGGCACTTACAAGAGACTTTAAAGAAACAATAAAGAAACGGGTTGAATGTGACCCTGATTTTGCCAAGTCACTACTTCATGAAGCGATTGACTTATTATTGGATGGAGATTCAGCAACCGCAAAACTGATTCTACGTGACCTGATAAATGCAACTGTGGGATTTGAGCGATTGGCTGAAGAAGTGCAGAAACCGAGTAAAAGCCTTCACCGTATGCTTTCCGTTTCCGGCAATCCTACCATGGAAAATCTTTCGGCGATCTTTGCTACAATTAAAAAATCACTACACGTCAGAATAGATACTACAGTTACTGCTGTTTAGTGCGACTGCTTCAGACATCAACTGTATACGCCGAAATAGTCAGATAGGTTTTGGCATAGACCGAGTTCATTTCACTTTTCAGGAGTGGTTACCTTCCACACCTTCTTCTGCTTGATCTCCCCTGGCTTTGAATCTTGCCGGTGTTCTTCACTTTTTTGATGAGTTGCTTGTTGAGGCGTGTTTGCTCCGCCTTTACTATCGTTGCCTCCACGATGCGGCGGCGCTTCTTGTTTTAGCGACGTGGGTGCTTGCATCGACCGACCCGGTTGGTTTTCGGCTGACGGTGGAGCAACCGGATGAACCAGTCTTTTCTCTTTAATTGGCGGTGACTGTTGAGAAGGCACAGACTGAGGTTGCTGTTGCTGGTTTGGGCGCATTTTATCCCGTACCGGATTGACGCGGGGAAAACGGTTTAGCAAGTCCCGTGTATCGTTATGCTGTACTTGTGGGGGCGGGACATGAGGAATGGATTGTTTGATGACTGGAGTGCGTGTTTCCCTTAATGCCTGGATACGTGGACTCCCTAAGCTTACGGATAATGAAACGGATGTATTTGGAGGCGTAGTATGCCGCCCTTGCAGGAAATCGTTCTGCCGTACAACAGTCAGACCTCCACGGACACCACTGTTTCTGAATGTTACCGAAGTGGCGGCAATATAGCCTTTGGTAATATTTACGCTATGCTTGCCGTGATATCCTCGTCCGTAGAAAACCTCGCCAGGACCCAACGGTGTCCAACCGACATGGCTTCCCGTGCTATACCATCCGACATATCCTGGTCCCCAATATACATCCCCCTTTGAAGGTGGCATCCAGCACCATCCTAATCCGGCTATCATTGCCCATCTTCCGTAATGGTATGGGGCCCACCCCCAATCCTCGTATGAAATCCAAACGTAATCATCGCCTTTCCAAATCCAGCGTCCGCTGCGATAAGGGGCCCAATCGTCCTGGAGAATTACTGTGGGACGCCAGACCATGCCATATTCCGGCACAGATACCCATCTACCGTTTGTGTCGAGTGTAGACGAATAGACCCGCAATTCGTCAGGAAGATACGTATTGGTCTTGGTTGAGTTGGACTGCGCCTTGTCACGATTGAGATTCCAGGATTCCCATTGGTCTGGAGGGTTTAGTGGCAAGAGTTCGCTATGACCCTCCTCAAGGGACATGTGCTCACCGGCACGAACCCTAGTGCGGCTTCCATTTCCTTCAACATAAGCCGCCCCATTGAATATGGATACATCCTCCTGACCGTTCGGAAGCATGTCGATGCTGAGGCGTGTGCGTGATTCAGGTAGCACGGTGGTATCATCGGCATCGATCTGAAGTGGAATTTGAACAGTATTCGTGGACGTTTTGAGGTAGATCCTGCCCGAGGCAAGGTGTAGATGGACAAAAGCATCATCGTTGGCAATCAGATCAAGCTGTGAACCTCCAGAAAGTCTGACAATGGTGCCATCCGGAAGTTGCAATTCAGCTTTGGAGGCTTCGTCGCACCAAACAGCATCACCCTCGTCAACCGGCGTATTCACTGATACGCTCATCCATTCACCGGAATCTGGGGTTCTTAACATAACATTGCCTTCAAGGAGCCTGATGCTAGCAGGCCCGAGGACTCCAGCGAATGACATGTCCGGGATAATCAGCAGGGTTAAAAATATGGTGAAAATAAACCGTTTCATGGGGGACTCCCTAAAAGCCAGTGTTAAGTGTTCTCTTGTACCCAGTATACAGCAAAGAGCATGCCGCCGAGGACAAACCTTAAATTCTTATTGTGGTGCCATGTGCTGCGTCAACTTGATTGGTACCACTCCGCACAATCCACGAATATTATCGGCGGTAATGAAGCTGATGAAGCTGATGAACTTAATTTTGCACTTTTTCTCAGCGAACAGCACAGCAGTTGAATAAACTAACAAAGCGGCAAACATGCCTTTTTTCGTTATAATTGACGATAAAATGCACCTTTTGCACGATTTTATGCGTTATTTGGCTGTAACTGCCTTTTTTCCCAGCGGCGATATGATTCCGTCTTATTCAGGGTGTTTTGTAGATGCTGTAAATCCTAATCCATTTTCTTCCATAAAAAAGTTAAATCAATCTTTTCTTCCACTGTATTTTCTTCCTTCCATTTGATTTTATTCCGTT
>CAIMXI010000366.1 GCA_903845365.1 uncultured Geobacteraceae bacterium
AACCTCACTGGTCCCCTCGTAAATGGTTGTGATCCTCGCATCGCGGGTAAACCGTTCCAGCGGATAATCCTGGGTATAGCCGTACCCGCCCAGCATCTGCAACGCACTGTAACATGCCCGGTTGGCCGACTCAGTGGCAAACAGCTTGGCCATGGAAGCCTCCTTGGCAAAGCTCTTGCCGTTTTCCTTACGCCATGCAGCGTTCATCAGGAGTAGCCGTGCAGCCTCAAGCTCTGTGTAACCATCAGCCATCATCCACTGCAACGCCTGAAAACTGCTGATTTTCTGGCCGAACTGAACCCGCTCTGTTGCATATCTGGTGGCATAATCCATGGCGGCAAGCCCCACACCAAGAGCAAGAGAGCCGATGCCGATACGACCGCCGGTCAATTCAGCCACGGCAATACGAAAGCCGTCGTTAAGCTTACCCATCATGGCACTGGCAGGGATTCGGCAGTTGTCAAAGATCAGCTCATTGGTGGCGGATGCATGCTGCCCCATCTTCTTCTCTTCCTTGCCGATAATAAGCCCGGGAGTACCTCCTTCAACCAGAAAACAACTGATCCCCTTCCCCTTCGGGGCTTCTTTGTCTGTCACAGCCCAAACGACAAATACACCGGCGTAGGGAGCGCTGGTGATAAAAATTTTAGAGCCGTTCAGTACGTATTCATTGCCATCCTTGACCGCCTGGGTAGTCATACCGGACGGATCGGAACCTGCACCTGGCTCGGTGAGGGCAAAACCGCCGGCGGAATACTCTCCGGAGCAGATCCTGGTGATATACGCCATTTTCTGTTCTTCGTTACCGACCGCCTGGATCACCTCGCAGACCATGTTGCTGACAGAAAGGGTAACGGCGGTGGAGGCACAGGCACGGGCAATTTCAGTTATGGCAAGACTGAAGGCGACGACCCCGGCTTCTGCCCCGCCGTACTGCCCCTTGACGTTCAACCCCATAAAACCAAGCTCTGCCAGTTTTTTGAGATTTCCAAGCAACGGCGCCCGGTCATCATTCTGGTCAAGCGCTGCAGCTACAGGTTCCAACTCCGCCTTGGCGAATGCACAGGCAGTCTCCTGAATCAACTTCTGCTCTTCGGTCAGATCAAGAAACATAAGCGCCCCCTCTCATATGAGCATTATTTCGCCAATTTCGCCGTCAATGCCGGTACAAACTGCATAACATCAGCCACTACCAGGACATCGGCCACTTCACCGATCGGGGCATCCTTGTCTTTGTTGATCGCAAGGATGAAGTCGGACTTCTTCATGCCGGCCAGATGCTGAATTGCTCCGGAGATGCCGCATGCCACATACAGCTTTGGAGATACGGTCTGACCGGTTGTACCAACCTGATGACTATGCTCCACCCAGCCGGCATCCACAACCGGGCGACTGGCACCAAGTTCTCCGCCCAAGGCCGTCGCCAATGCCCGAATGACAGGAACGTTGTCCTTTTTGCCGATACCGCGACCTGCGGAGACGATAATTTCGGCTTTAGCGAGGTCTACATCTTTCTTTTCAGCCGGTTCATAACCGACAAATTCGAGAGATCCGCTACCGGTCGCGGTCAGTTTCTTGATCGTTGGCGATCCGCCCGGCTGCAGAACCGGGAAAGCACCGGCCTGGATGGTGATTACTGTTTTGCCGGTCGCAGGTTTTACACTGCGGCGCATTTTGGCATTGCAGCAGCCGACTTCGAAGCTGCCGTCTGAAGCGGCGATGACTTCTGATATCTGGGCAGCCTTAAGTGATGCCGCGACTCGCGGAGCAAGATCCCAACCGTATGATGAGTGAAGGAAAACGATGTAGTCCGGGTTCTCCTGCTGTACGGCGTCAAGTACCAGCTTTTTGTGCAGATTGGGGTTGTATTCACCGCAGGTTGCAGCGTCAGCCAGATAGAGAGTTCCAGAATACTCGGGGAGTTGGCTTTCGCTGCCGACAAGCAGCAAGGCGGTTTCAGCACCAAGTTGATCGGCAAAGCCGAGCAGTTCGTAAGTGGATTCAAGCAGTTTGCCGTCGCGATATTCGCCGATTAATAGTGTTTTCATAGTGGTCTCCTTAAAATCTAAAAATTTCAATAACACGGAGAAACTGAGGACACGGAGAAAAACAAAAATAATACTTTTTTTGGATTATATCAGCAGAATCAAATACTTTGTTTGATTAAACATATTATAGGTTTTGTCTTTCAACTGGATGTAAGCCTTTGAAGTTCTCAGTGTTCTCCGTGTCTCCGTGTTATTTTGGCCTGTTGCCGTTACCTTAAGACTGCGGTCTTGTCCTTGAGTATCGCGATTACTTTGTCTACCAGTTCTCCGACATCACCTTCAAGGACGATGCCGCCACCTTTTTTTGCAGGCGGGTGGAAGCTGGTTGTTGCTGCCAGGGGGGCTTCATTGAGGAGATCGGCAACCGGAATCGCGACGATCTCTTTTTTCTTGGCTTTCATAATGTTCGGGAGGGTTGGGTAGCGCGGTATGTTGAGTCCGAGCTGACAGGTGACGAGGGCAGGTGTATTCAGTTTGACGGCGGCTTTAATACCTCCTTCGAGTTCCCGTCTGGCGGTGATGGTACCGTTGTCATATACGAAGCCGACGACGGTGGTGGTGCAGGCTATGCCGAGTTGTTCGGCAACGGTTACGCCGACCTGTGCGGAGCCGCGGTCCTGGCTCTGCATGCCGGTGAAGATAACGTCAAAACCTTTGTCTTTGGCATACGCGGAGATGATCGATGCGATCTGCCAGGGGTCTTTTGAAGATGCTGCAGAGTCCTGCACATGAACGGCGTTGTCGCACCCCATGGCGAGTGATTTTTTTATCGCTTCGACGACGCGATCTGGACCGATGGACAGCACAGTCAGCTCACAGCCGTCACCCATCTTTTCGCGGAGTTGCACAGCCTGCTCCACCGCATATTCGTCATATTCGTTCATACGGAAGGCGAGGTCGGTTTCGTTGTACCAGACCCCTTCGCTGTTTGGTTTAAAGCGGGATTCCAGGTCCGGAACCTGTTTGATGCAGACTAGCAGTTTCATTGGTGATACCTCCAGTAAATATAATTTGTTCTTTACGCTGCTATCCGTTCAGCTACTATCTCAGCCAGATCTCTTACCTGTAGTTGCCCCTCCGCGCCACCTGTTTTGATTCCGTCTTCAAACATCGTCAGACAGAAGGGGCAGTTGGAGACGAGCAGCGGCGCACCGGTGTCGGTGGCCATCTTGATCCTGACTTCGCTGATTTTGCTGCCCAGCTTCTCTTCGGCAATGATACGGCCACCTCCGGCACTGCAGCAGAAACTGTCGTAGCCGTTTTTGTCCATCTCCCTGATTGAGCCGCCAGCCTGATTGAGAACAGCTCGCGGCTGCTCGATAATGTCCATGTAACGACCGAGATAGCAGGAGTCATGATATGTGTAGCTAAATGCTTCCGGTGTCAGCCTGAGCCGGTCGCTTTGCAGCAGAGTATTGATATAGGTGGTGTAGTGTTCGACCGGAACTTCGAGGCCAAGGTCTTTGTAGTCGCGGGCCAGTGTGTTGAAACAGTGCGGGCAGGCTGTGACAATTTTTTTGACGTCGTACGCTTTAATCAGTTCGATATTTTCGGCGGCGGTCATTTGGTAGAGGTATTCGTTGCCAAGCTTTCTGACCGGTTCGCCGCAGCACTTCTCTTCTTTGCCAAGGATGCCGACTTTTATTCCGGCAGCGTTGCAGATGATGATGAAGTTACGGGCCACTGACTGGTTGCGGCGGTCGAACGAGGCGTAGCAGCCGACGAAGTAGAGGATGTCAACGTCACTGTCCTGCCCCATGATTTTGAGGTCAAGCCCTTCAGCCCAGTCGCCTCGTGCGGCAAATGTGAGGCCGAACGGATTGCCGTTCACTTCTATGTTGTTGACCGCTGTTTTTACCTCGTCACCGGGGAATGCACCTTCCATGAGGGTCAGGTTACGGCGCATCTCAAGAATTTTGTTGACATGCTCAATATTGGCCGGGCAGACGTCCTGGCAGGCACGGCAGGTGGTGCAGGACCAGAGAGCATCCTGAGTTACAGTTTCAATAAGATTGCCGGCCGGGTTCCCTTCGGCCAGTTCACCGATCTGCTTGATTATTTTCATCGGTGAGAGCGGTTTGCCGGTCGTGGCAGCCGGGCAGCGATCCTGGCAGCGTTTGCAGGAGGTACAGGCATCGGCGTCGAAGATATCTTTCCAGGTCAGGTCTGTTATGGCGGCGGCGCCGAACTGTTCGACGGTGTCGTCTTCCATGTTAATCGTGGCTATTGCCCCTTTCGGCTCAAACGGTGCGAAAAAGGCGTTGGCGCTGGTGGTGAGGATATGGCGCAGTTTGGTGTAGGGGATGGCGCAGAAGAAGCCGAGAACCAGAGCAAAGTGAAGCCACCAGAGGACTTTGTGTGACAGAAGCAGAGTGTCTGCTGTCATCGTTGTGAAAAGCTGCCCTGCGAGAAGGCCGCCCGGGGAGAATAGTGCCAGAGCAGGGTTCTGCTGCATCTCTGTAGCCGCCATCCTCGCCCCTTCTATCAGAAAGCCGGTGATCAGAATAGCGAATAGGAGCTGCAGGACAAGATAGTCATCCCTTACAATTTCCAGTCCATCCGGTTTGATGATAAAGCGGCGGATGAAGAGGCCGATAAGCATGACAATGGCGAGGATGCCTGCTATATCCAGCACCAGCGAGAACCCTTTATAAAATTCGCCGGAGAGGAGGTTTACCTGCAGTACCGGGGTAAAGAAGTCAGCTTGGAACATGACCAGCATGGTTCCGGCAAAGAGAACAAGAAAGCTCCAGAAGAAGACCGAGTGGAAGATGCCGCCGTCGGTAACCCTGAAAATTTTTGACTGGCTGAAAACGTCTGAAAGCATCCGCTTGACCCGCTCGTCGTAGCGGTCAATACGATTCAGGGGTTTGCCCTGACGCCAGATCGGCAGACGTTTCCAGAAACCCCAGCAGATGACGCCCATGGCGGTAAAAGCCAGAATACACATCGGGATAACAACGCCGTGGCCTATGTTCCAATATATTTCACGAGCAACTTCCACAACAGCGCCTCTCTAAAATTGATAACTGCTGTTTCGTTCGTAATCTTTCTTGACACGCATATAAAAAATCGCCGTTTACGACAGCAACAGTTTGGAAATTACCACCCGCTGCACTTCATTAGTACCTTCGTATATCTCGGTTATCTTCGCGTCGCGGTACATCCGCTCAACTTCGTAGTCGGCGATATAGCCATAACCGCCATGGATCTGCATCGCTTCCTTGGTGACGAAGGTGGCGGTTTCAGAGGCGTGCATTTTACACATAGCCGACTCCATGGTGTAGCTCTTCTTGGCATCTTTAAGGCATGCGGCACGGTATGTGAGAAGTTTGCTGGTTTCGATGCTGGTCCACATATCGGCCAGCTTGAACTGGATGGCCTGAAATTCACATATAGCCTGGTCAAACTGCTTGCGCTCCTTGGAGTATGCAAGCGCCCGCTCAAAAGCGCCTTCCGCGATGCCGAGAGCCTGTGATGCGATACCGATACGGCCACCGTTCAAGGTATCCATGGCAACATTGAACCCCTTCCCCTCGACACCCAGGAGGTTTTCAGCCGGTATGCGCAGATCGTCCAGAGCAAAGGCGGTGGTGTAACTGCCGCGAATACCCATCTTGTTTTCGTTTTTAAGGATAGTTACGCCTGGAGATTGCAGGTCTACAATAAAGGCGCTGATCCCTTTGTGCTTGAGCGAACGGTCATGGGAGGCAAACAGAACCGCCGTACCGAGATAGCCGCCGTTGGTGATAAATGTTTTACTGCCATTGATCACATATTCATCACCTTCGCGTCTGTACATGGTCATGGTTCCACCGGCATCACTGCCGGCATTCGGCTCAGTCAGCATAAAGCAGCCGATTTTCTCGCCCGTGTTCAGCGCCGGCAGCCACTTCTTTTTCTGTTCTTCAGTGCCGAAAGTGTAGATCGGGCCACTGCAGAGCGAGGTGTGTGCAGATATAAGAACACCGCTTGAGCCGCAGGCTTTGGAGACCTCTTCGACAACGATTGCGTATGAGAGCATGTCAAGCCCCGCCCCGCCGTACTCTTCAGGGAAGTAGCTTCCGAGAAAACCCATTTCAGCCATTTTCACAACAAGCGCGTCCGGAATCATATGGTCTTCATCAATTTTTATGGCAATCGGCTTGATTTCCTTTTCGACGAAGTCGCGTACCGCAGACTGCAACACCTTGTGATCCTGGCTCAGTTCAAAGTTCATTATTTTTCCTCCCGCAGAATAATCTGTCTGGTCTTATTTACCTGTAAATTCCGCAGGGCGCTTTTCAATAAAAGCCCCCATCCCCTCGCGCTGGTCACCCGTGGCAAACAGCACGCCGAAAAGTGACGATTCATAGCGGAAACCATCTTCCTTTGTCATATTCAGGCCGTTTACAAGTGCGTCTTTTGCGTATCTGACTCCCAACGGGCTCTTGCCGGCAATTTCCAGTGCCGTAGCGAGCGCTTTTGGCAGCAGCTCCTCCGGAGCAAAAACCTCATTGACGATACCCCATTCGTGCGCTTTTGCAGCAGTGATAACACGTCCGGAAAAGATCAGTTCGCTGGCCCTGTTTGCACCTATCAAGCGAGGCAGGTTCTGAGTGCCGCCAAAGCCGGGGATAATCCCAAGACCAACTTCGGGAAAGCCGAATTTGGCCTTTTCGGAAGCATAGATAAAGTCACAGGCCAGCGCCAGTTCCAAACCGCCTCCAAGTGCAAAGCCGTTGACGGCGGCGATTACCGGCTTGCGCATCTTGCCCATCAGCAGCATAAGGCGCTGCCCCTTGCTGGCAAAGTCATGTGCATCAAAGGCGGATATTTCGGCCATCTCCTTGATATCAGCCCCTGCGACAAAAGCCTTCTCGCCCGCTCCGGTTATAACCACCGCCTTGACGGAGGCATCAAGATCAAGTTCATACAGCGCGCATTCCAGCTCTTGTACGACTTCACCGGTGAGTGAGTTCAGCGCCTTGGGCCGATTAATTGTCAGAGTTGTTATTCCGTCAGAAGCTTCTATCAGTAAATTTTTGAATTCCATATTTCTCTCCTGTAGTCAAATCCCCCTCAATCCCCCTTTAAAAAGGGGGAGGTTTTAAGTCCCCCACTTTATAAAGGGGGGTTAGGGGGGATTTGCTTTAAAATTTCAATAGGTATAAAAACCTCTTCCAGATTTACGTCCCATATATCCGGCATTTACCATCTTTACCAGCAACGGGCAGGGGCGGTATTTCGGATCTTTAAAACCGTCATAGAGCACATTGGCTATCGCCAGCACGGTATCAAGGCCGATAAAGTCGGCAAGCGTCAGCGGCCCCATCGGCTGATTTGTGCCAAGCTTCATCCCTTTGTCGATGTCCTCAGCGGTTGCGATCCCTTCATAGAGGGCAAACGCCGCCTCGTTGATCATCGGAATCAGAATGCGGTTTACTATGAAGCCGGGGTAATCCTGCGATACCGCCATTTCTTTTTCAAGTCTAGCAACCAGCTCCGAGGTCAGGGCAAAGGTTTCGTCACTTGTGGCGTGTCCACGGATGATTTCCACCAGTTTCATTACCGGTACCGGATTCATGAAGTGCATGCCGATAACTTTGTCGGGACGGCTGGTCACAGAGGCAATTTTGGTTATTGGAATGGAGGATGTATTCGAGGCAAGGATCGAACCCGTTTTTACAATCCCGTCGAGTTTCCGGAAAATTTCCAGCTTTAATGGTTCATGCTCGGTTACTGCTTCAACCGCAAAATCAACATTCGCAAGGTCATTCATATCCTGTGTAACAGTGATACGCCCGAGTGTTTCACCGACAAGCGACTCCGGCAATGCGCCTTTTTTCGCCTGCCTCTCCAGATTCTGCTTTATTGTGACAAGCGCCCTCTCTAACTGCACCTGGGCAATATCAAAAATAACAACCCGATAGCCGTATTGAGCAAAAACATGGGCAATACCGTTGCCCATCTGACCTGCGCCGAGAACCCCGATTGAACTGATCATTTCTCCACTCCTTTACACTCTTTCAAAAATAACTGCTACCGCCTCGCCGCCGCCGATGCAAAGAGTGACCAGTCCGTAGCGCAGTTGACGTCGATGCAACTCGCGTATGATGGTCGCTGCCAGACGGGCTCCACTCGCTCCCAAAGGATGGCCGATCGAACATGCTCCTCCATTGACATTTACTTTGTCGATAGGAAGATTGAGACCTTTGATGGCCAATAGTGGTACCGAAGCAAAAGCCTCGTTGATTTCAAAAAGGTCTATGTCGTCAAGCGAAAGCCCGGCCCTGGCACAGACATTCTCAATAGCACTTACCGGAGCCTCCGGAAAATAATCCGGATGGCGACTGCTTGTTGAGGAAGCAACCATACGGGCTTTGGCCGTGAGTCCAAATTTTTTCAAACCAGCCTCATTGGTCAGGAGGCCAAGTGCAGCTCCATCGTTGATTGTTGACGCATTTCCGGCCGTAATCGTGCCATCCTTCCTGAACACCGCCCGAAGTTGCCCGAACTTGCTGATGTCGCCCTTGAACGGCTCTTCATCCTGATCAAGAATATCGTCCCCTTTTTTCCCTTTTTTAACAACCGGAACTATCTCGTCGGCAAGAATCCCGCCTTTGACAGCGGCCTGAGAAAGTTGGTATGAGCGTACCGCAAAATCATCCTGCTCCTCACGCGTCAGACCGGCACGCCCGACACTGTCTTCACCGATTTCCCCCATATGACGGCCGGTGTATGGATCCTGCAAGCCGTCGTAAATCAGAAGGTCCAGCAGTGAACCATGCCCCATGCGATAACCGTTACGACCTTTCGTCAGCATATATGGCGCCTGGCTCATATTTTCCATGCCACCTGCGATAACGACCTCTGATTCACCTAACCTGATACTGTCGCTGGCGAGCATGAACGCCTTCAACCCGCTGCCGCAGACTTTATTGATGGTCATGGCGTGTGTTGAGTCGGGCAGACCTGCCGCACGCATCGCCTGACGTGCCGGCGCCTGCCCGCAACCGCTGGAAAGCACCTGCCCGATAATAACTTCACTAACGGACTCAGGCGGTAGAGCCGTTTTTTCCAGAAGGCTTTTAATAACGGAAGCCGCAAGCTGCGGTGCTCCAATATCCGCTAACATACCGCCAAATGAGCCAAATGGCGTCCGCAAGGCTTCTACAACATACACATCATTCATCAAAAGCTCCTCTATCTGAGAAAATTCGCTGAAATATACTTTCAGTTTACGTACATGTCAAGCAACTATAAAACGACTTTATATCTTTTTTGGGTATTAATTATCATCTAAGTTCATTCTCTGAGTCAGCTTAAAAAAAATACTTATATTTGGGTAAACAAGTACCACTATACCAATTTATATGTCAAGTGGAGATAATCAAACAATTCCACAAACAAATAAATATTTTTATCAATTTTTCTCTTGACATTTATTTATTTTTTGTTTAAATATTGTTTATTACATCAGGCACGTCGCCTGCAAACAAAAATAAACTAGCAGAGGAGAAAGAAAATGACAAAACAGAACGTTGCTCAGGAAATTTTAGACTTCAACAAAAAAGCCGTAAAAGAGAGCTTTGAAGCCCTCAGCACAATTTCAAGCCAGGCTGCCAAAACCGCAAACCAGATTCTTGGAGCGACCGTAAATGTACCTGAAGAGGGAAAAAAAATAGTTGATCTTTTCTTCAAAGAAAATGAGAAGGGCCTCTCCAGCCAGAAAAAATTTGTTGAAGCCGGCCTTGAAATCGACTGGACCGCTCCTAACGCATCCATAAAAGGCCTTGAGGCTATCGAAAGCCTCTACAACAGCGCTTTCAATCAGGTAGATGCCTTACAGAAAGAAACCAACGAACTGCTCAAAAAAGCAACCGAGCAACTTCCAAAAGAAGCCAAACCGGTTGTTGATTTCTGGAACGGTACAC
>CAIMXI010000367.1 GCA_903845365.1 uncultured Geobacteraceae bacterium
AGGATTTGCTGTTTTTTATGGAACATTACGCAGAGGCCGGTAACGAAGACCGCTTGTTTGATAATGAGGTTGAACTGCTTCAGATGGAGGGCTTTGATCTTGTCCTGGCTGGAATCAGATTGCTTGGACGTGACATGGCGGCTATTGCAGATGAAGCGACAGGAACAGCCATTTTGGAAATTCTGGAAGCTGAAACAGGAGATCAGCAGCGTCATCGCCTTGTGCAGGATATGACCGGGAGCGCACGTACCCATGACAGGTCTGATGAGATACTGACCAAGATTATGAGACTGAAACAGGGGTTTTCAGAAGCAGGGGTGTGAAATTTGATTATTCCTCAGGTGCCCTCCGAATTTCCCATAATATGGTGGTTCTCTGGTGTGTACTATTCCGGCATCTCACGGGGCTGAAATCATGTTGGAGGGCCTCAAGCATGGTTCTTATGTTTAGGTGCTGGAGCCGGAGTAGTTGCGTACGAAGGTAATCAAGGAAACGGAGGATGCAGTAAATAAATATTCAAAGTAGGACGCTAGATGGGGGAGGTAACTCCGCTATAATGTCGCAAAACTTCTAAAGGAGCGCCTCATGTTCAAAAGAGATTCTTACGTTCAGCATCCTGGAATGCCCGCATGGGGCATCGGCAAAGTGTTGGAAGATGTTGTTGCCGATAAAGTACGGGTGTTTTTCATTGATGCCGGCGAAAAGCTCATCAGTCTGAAGAACATTACCCTTCAACAGGTTGATCCCCCCAAAGAATTCCATCCGGTGCTTGATAACCCTGCTATCTACAGTAGAGATAAAAGTAAAAAGTTTATCTCGCTACCACAGGCAAAAGCTGAGTTTCTGGTGCTTTTCCCCGAAGGTTTTCACGATAAGGAATATTTCCGTGAGGAGCGGGATTATAAGGTCGTGGCGCACGAGCTTATGCGAAGTCAGTTGGGCAAAGATCAATACGCCGAGCTGCTTGCCGAATCTGATTATACAGAAATCTGTCGCCGGGCTTTGCAGGTGGCGAACAAGACCAATCTGATTTTTCCGAACGAGAAAATGGCACTCAAGGACGGCTTACAGGATGATGTATCAAAGAAATGCTTTGCCGAGGATCTTTTTGAACTGCTCTATGGAATTGACTCCCAGCAGGTGCGGTTTGAGCGGTTTGCCAAAACTCTTGATAAAATCAATGCCGCGAAATGGACGATCATCTCCTACTACTTGTTCATCACGTTTCCTGAGTCAGAAATGTTTCTGAAGCCGACGGTGTGCCAGCATGCGACAGATTTATGTGCTTTTGAACTCAACTATAAATCGGATTTGAACTGGCTGACGTACAAGTGTCTGCTGGAGTTTTCCGGTTATCTGAAAAAGGAGCTGGAGAAGATGGAGCTTGAGCCTCGTGATATGATAGATGTTCAATCGTTTATGTGGTGTATCCGGCCTGGATCTTATGTATAACCTGAATATTTTAGACGTTCTTGAGCAGATAAAGAGGGGATAAATATGAACTATACCGACAGAATTTTCCCAACAAACAAAGGGCTTACAACCTACCTAGATGAATTATTGAGTAAAAATTATCAAATCCCGACATTTCAAAGAGATGTTGTTTGGGAAAATGAAAATGTGAAAAAATTGTGGGATAGTATTTACAAGTTTTATCCTTTGGGCAGCATTCTGATTTGGAAAACTGACCTGAAACTCCAAAACCACCGGCAGGTTGGCGGACACGAAATTTCTGATACAAATTTTAGCAGGACGGAGTATCAATACATACTTGATGGCCAACAGCGGACTACGAGCCTTCTCACATCATTATACGGTGGTAGCATTCACGCAAAACCTGGATTTGACCCGACTATTTATGTAGACCTGTCAATACAGAACGACAACGAAACTGATGATGATAGCTACAAAAAGCGATTTCTATTCTGGAGCGAAATTGATGATAGAGGCGGACAGCTCCTTCAGAATACCGGAAGAATGAAAAGGTATAATGAAGGGCTGGTTGTAAAGTTAAACGACATTAAATTGTCATTTGAGAAAGTTCAGGAAAAAGTGGTGGGTCACGAGCTTGTAAAGCAGGATTATAATCACCCCTATTGGCGCGAACTCAGGAAAATTAAACAAGTACTCGATAATTATCGAATTTCTTTTATTGAGGTCAAGGGTATCCAGGTAGCCGAGGTATGTCAGATCTTCGAGAGAATTAACCAAGCGGGCAAACCTCTTAATATATTTGATATCGTTGTAGCTAAAACCTTTAGACCTGAAACGCCTGATGCAAAGGGTTTTTATCTAAGAGAAATGCTAGATGATTTTAGAAGCACCAATCAAAGTAATTTTTTAGACATTGATGATTTAGATTATCTGCAAATTCTTGCTGTACTGATAAACAAAAATGTCGCCGACTCAGGCGTTTTGAACATCACTGATCGTTATCTTAATGAGATCAAAACAGACCAAATTATAGCTATTTGGGATGAAGCAAATATAGCTATTTTGAAAACTTTTGATTTTTTTGAAAATCATCTCCATTTAAAAACGCCCTATCTCATCCCCTATAGATATTTTTATCAGACTGTAGCCAGTTATTTTTATAACAACAGCAACGTGAATTACGACTTTTTGAAACAATATTTTTGGTTTTACAGTTTCCACAATGATGATTTGCTAAGTAATACGACACATCTTTTCCAGCACATAGCGTTGCTTGATACGATAAAAAATGGTGCAAAACCGCAATTTGGAAGATTCCTAATCAACAAAGATAGGCTCAGAACCGCCTCTTACAGTTCTAAGGGGCGTCTAAGTAGAGCGATCCTTTCTCTCTATGCTCATCATAAACCCAAGGACTGGGAACATTGTGACAGAGATGTTTTGGTTCAAAACTTTTTCTTCACTATAGACAAGCCCAATTTGCACCATGTTTTTCCAACAAATTCTGATTATGTGACAAAGAACAAACACATTAATAAAATTGACAGCAATAGTCTTATGAATATTGTCTACATTACCCAAATAACAAACCTAGACATAACAAATCGAAACCCGTTGGAGTACATCAAGGACTATGATAAGCCCGCATTCGAAAAAATAATGCCTACGCATTTACTGCCTTTTGAAATATTGGAATGGTCAAGAGCTGATTCTAGTCCAGAAAATGCGTTAGATGTTTTCCTTGAAAAGAGAGTTGATCTGATAATAGAAGACCTGAAAAATAAACTACCAATTCCAAATTTTGAGGTTATCGATACCGCATATATAGAAGGCTCTTTGAACGAGCAGGAAATGTAACAATTAACACTTGGTAGTGTAGAATTGTATGTTTTCTGAAGGTACCAATAAATAATGGAGCAGTCATAATAATGTTGATTACAGACAATATATTAGGCTTTAGCGATGCCGCAGTTGGTGGCCATTCTGCTCGATCAATGATGCTGCACGAGATGACTGATCTTGTTCGTGCACTACCGCTCACGGCTACTAGGGATGATTTTAGTAAGTCAATTGTGGATGAAAATATTCTGGCAAAACCCACCCTCAGCAGCCGCAAGAAGAGTCTCCGCCATTTAGTTGAACTCTATGGCATGGATACATCAAAAACACTATTTCGCATTCTTTGGAATTTCGGGCATGCCGATATTGATTCGTTGCCTCAAATCTGCCTTGTTTGTGCCTATGCTCGTGATCCGCAGCTGCGCCAAAGCTTCGAGTTGGTACGCAAGCTGCGTCACGGCGAGGTGCTTGACCGAGTTGCGATGGAGGAGTCTCTCGAACTCGGTTTTCCAGACAGGTTCAGTCCTGCTATGAAGAAATCAATGGCTCAAAACGTAAACACTACGTGGACATATTCTGGACACCTCACTGGTAAAGCCAAGAAAATTAAACAAAATGTTGAACCGCGACCACTTTCAGCCGCTTATTCCATGCTAGTTGGCTACCTGACAGGCCTAAGAAGCGAAAGGTTGCTTGACTCCACCTATGCCGCTCTTGTTGCATCTAACAGATCTCAGCTACTGCCAGCCCTCTCACTAGCCTCCGCGCAAGGTCTTCTGTCTCTAAAAAATGCCGCTGGAATCGTAGAGTTCGACTTCTCAAATCTTCTTACAGCCGAGGAACAGGGATTTATTCATGAATCGTATTGACCAATTACTTGAAAACTTCCGCAGCCATATTCAAATGCCGCTTCGTCCTGGCTTACCTGCCTCTCAGCGTGTCTGGTTTGCTGTCTATCCCGCGACAGAGGAAAGAAGACTGATCAATCGCATCGACGATTTTGAGATAGTTACCAAGGAAGCTGGTCATCCCTGGTTCCGCATCGACCTGAAGGGCAGCTTGTCACGGTGGCTGACATCTGTTGACGAAGATGAACGAGAACAATGGTTTCAAAATCCGGGCGATATAGAGCTGTATGCTAAAACCGAATGGAAAGAAGTCCTCACTGAATTTTTTCAAAATGAGGTTGCTGGTGTTGAAACACCAGAGCGAACGGTCTTCGCACTTACTGGTTTGATGGATCTCTACGACTTTTTACATGTCTCTGACCTGATCGAAAGTCTCGAATCAACCTTCCCCGGATACCTGCTTGTCTTTTTTCCAGGTGAAAAGGAAGGCAACACCTACCGTTTTCTCGATGCCCGCACAGGTTGGAATTACCTTGCAGCTCCTATACTGTCTGATAAATGAAATTACTGGAGGCTTCCACTAAATGAAAACCAAAGAGATCTTTCTCAAAGACCCACTAACCTGGACACTCGTCAACGAGGGGGTTTCCAGCAATAATACTGAGGATCTCGACACGCTAAGATACGAACTCCAATCGTTCGTTTGTGATGGTGAATACTTGAATGGTATGCGTCGTATTCTCCAAGGCTATCGAGATGGTTTCAAAAATCCCGAACAGAAGGCCGCCTGGATCAGCGGATTCTACGGTAGTGGTAAATCACATCTCGCCAAAGCGCTGCGTTACCTCTGGATAAACTTTGAATTTCCAGAAGGAGCAACGGCCAGGTCCCTTACAAATCTTCCCGAAGAGATAACCGATCTTCTCACTGAAATTTCAACTCTGGGAAAACGCCATGATGGTCTACACATGGCAGGTGGCACTCTTAAAGCCGGTGCTGGCAGTGTGCGCCTGCGTACGATGAGTCTGTTTTTCAAATCGGCAGGGCTGCCTGAAGGTTATCCTTACGCCAAGTTCCTCATTCATTTGAAGCGGGATGGCAAGCTTGACCAATTTAAGAAAGCCGTTGAAGACCAAGGCAAGGACTTTAATAAAGAACTTGGCCGCATATACACTTCTGGCGCTGTTGCGAAAGCATATGTCGGGTGCTACGACCACTTGAAAGACCCATCTCAGGTTGGAGCTCTGCTCCGGGCAGAATACCCGGATGTGAAGGACGTCAGCATCGATGAAATGCTTGCTGTCATCAGAGAAGCCATTTCAGCCAATGGCAAGCTTCCTTGCACTCTTCTGGTTCTCGATGAAATACAGCAATTTATTGGTCAGGATGCACAAACAGCACTTGATGTTCAGGAGGTAACCGAAGCGCTCAGCAAAGAAATGGATGGAAGGGTTATGATTGTGGGCACTGGACAGAGTGCGCTCAACGATATGCCAAACCTCCAGCGCTTAATGGGTCGTTTTACCATCAAGATTCACCTAAAAGACAATGATGTCGAAAAAGTCGTACGCACAGTTGTCTTGCAGAAGCGTGAAGACAAAAAGCCCGACGTCAAACAGCTAATTGATAAAAATGAAGGCGAGATCACCCGCCAGTTGAAAGGCACTAAACTTGCCACAAAAGCGGAAGATGATTTTGCCTACCTCCCGGACTATCCATTGCTTCCCGTACGTCGTAGATTTTGGGAACGTGTTCTTCATTCGGTAGACTCTACCGGCACAGCCGCTCAGATGCGTACCCAACTCCGCGTAGTCCACGAGGCCTGTCGTTCTTACGCAGACGCTAATCTTGGCGCGATTGTACCTGGTGATTTCCTGTACGACCAGATTGCCAACGACCTCGTGAGTACCGGAGAAATGCAGAAGCGTTTCCAGGAAATCATAGAACTACAAAAGACTAAATCAGATGGTGTCTTGAGAAGTCGCATTTGCGCTCTGGTTTTTCTGATTAACAAACTTCCTCGGGAACATGGAACGGATCTTGGCGTCCGTGCGGAACCTGAACACTTAGCCGACTTACTCAGTGATGATCTCGTAACAGGCAGCACCCTACTCCGTCAGCAACTCCCACAACTGCTGGAGTTGATGGAGCAGGAGCAGGACAGCGCACTTATGAAGGTGGACAGCGAATATCGATTGCAAACAACTGAAGGAGCCGCCTGGGAAGCTGAATTCAGAAAGCGCCGCGCAGCGGTACTTAACGACCAACCCTTGATCGCCTCCAGACTGACTCAGTTGCTCGATAAAGCTCTGACGGACGCACTAGGTAACATTTCTGTGCTTCACGGTGATGCCAAAGAACGCCGCAAGGTCCTTCTTCATCATGGTGAGAGCAAACCAGAGGCAAACGATGAAATAACGCTTTGGGTGCGCAATGGGTTTTCTGCCACTGATGCATCTGTGCTGGCTGACATTCGCAAATTGAGCACCGACGATCCCACGTTGCACCTGTTTCTTCCAAAGTCTCACTCTGACGAGCTGAAAAATGCCATAGCTGCCGCTCAGGCTGCCGATGAAACTTTGCACTACAAAGGCAACCCGACCGGAGAAGGAAAAGAGTGCCGTCAATCCATGGTTACAAGGCAGAGTACCGAAAAAATACGCATCGATGATCTCATCGGGCAGATCATTAGCAATGCACGCCTCTTTCTTTCCGGTGGGCAGGAACAGACATTTATCGAGCTGAAAGTCGGTGTAGACGATGCCGTCAAACAGGTACTCAACCGGCTTTATCACAAGTTCCATGACGGTGATTCTGCAAAGTGGCCGCAGGTTTACAAAAAAGCCAAGGATGGTTCTCCCAGCGCGTTGACACAAGTCGGATTTGGTGGCGATCCTCAAACCCATCCGGTGGCGACGGCGATCATCAACTTTATGGGCGCTGGCAAAACAGGATTGGAAATCCGTAAAAAGTTCATTGCTCCACCTTACGGCTGGCCCCAGGATGCGATTGACGGTGTACTGACTACGCTGCTTGTAAGTAATCATCTCAGCGCCCGGATAAATAGCAATCCACTCTCACTGGCAGAGGTTGATCAGAAAAAACTCGGACAAGCAATATTCCGCACAGAGAGCCCTGTGCTTACTGCAGTTCAAAAACTTGCGATACGCAAGCTCTTTCAGGATGTAGGTCTTACTAAAATAACGACAAACAATGAGCTTGCTGATGCTGCTCGCTTTATAGAATTTGCTAAAGAGAGTGCAGCCAAGGCAGGTGGAGATGCCCCAGCTCCCCTGGCTCCCGCTGCACTTGAGATCACCGCACTTGATTCATATTCGGGAAATGAATTGCTTATGGAGCTACACGATCAGCGGGATATTCTTCTTGTGAAGATCAAAGATTGGCAAGCCATCGGCTCAGAGATTACCAAGCGCATGCCCGCCTTTACCACGACCGAAAAGCTCGTCTCCAAGGCGATTGGCGTGGCTGAACAAGCTGAGTGGACAGCGACAATGACCGCCATTCGCGCTAATCGCTCTCTGCTGGATGATCCTGATCCTGTTTCTCATGTAACTAAAGCGGCAGGTAATGCGCTAAGAGCCACACTTGCCAATGTCCACAAAGCATATACCGATATGTTCGAGGCTCAGGCAACGCGGATTAGCAGCAATGCGGCGTGGCAGAAACTATCTGATGAAAAACGTCAATTGCTGCTCTCCAGCGCCGGTGCATCGAAACGAACCGCTCCTGTGACGGCCTCGGATGAACAGCTTCTCACCGCATTAAACTCCAGTTCCTTGGCCAACTGGCAGTCACAGACGGATGCCTTGGCCGCTCAGTTCGATAAAGCCCTGGCCGCTGCCATCATCGAAGCTGAACCCAAAGCCCGGCGAGTAACTCTTTCTGCCGCCACCATTCATGATCTGGCTGAACTTGAGGCCTGGTTAAATGAATCGAAAACCACCATCGAAGCCGCACTGAAAGACGGCCCAGTAATCCTTTAAGGACATACTCTATATGCCTACTTCACTTTCTAAAGACAACCGAAAGCTCCTCGAAAAAACAACCGCTGACGCCCGTGTCCAGGCTGAGCAGGCCTGCCGGGCCGCCCTGGAAAACCTGGCAGTTCATGAACGGGAATATCGCTCTCACATGACTGTTGAGCAACGTCTGTTGCGTAATCGCCTCCGCTCTCGCGGACGTGCTCTTGGTGATACTCTTGACGGACGCTCAGGTGTTCAAGAGATTCGCCTTCTCATTGAGCTGGCCGCCTACGAGCATTGGCACCGGCTGCTGTTCACCCGTTTTCTGACTGAAAACCACCTGCTCATTACTGACGAAGCCAATGGCTTTGTTCCTGTGACGTTAGAAGAGTGTGAAGAGCTTGCTCCTGAACTCGGTGCCCGCGACGGGCTTGATCTTGCGTGCCGGTTTGCCAGTCTTACGCTCCCTGGTGTTTTCCGGCGTGATGATCCGGTGCTGGATCTCCCCATTGCCCTTAATGACCAGGTTGCGCTGCGCAAATTACTTGCCGCTCTTCCACCCGAATGTTTTCGTGCCGATGACGCCCTGGGTTGGACGTATCAGTTCTGGCAGGCGCAGCGTAAAGATGAGGTCAATAAATCTGGCAAAAAGATTGGTGCTGACGAACTATCACCAGTTACCCAACTTTTCACTGAAGACTACATGGTGGAGTTTCTCCTTCACAACACCCTCGGCGCCTGGTGGGCTGGTAAGATCGGGCCGATCACTGCTGCGACAGAAGAAGAAGCACGAACTCAAGCAGCGCTTTCCGCTAGGGATGGCGTGCCTGCAGTTTCGTGGAGCTATTTACGTTTTGTGCAGGATGAGGCAACAAAAACCTGGTTACCTGCTGCCGGTACCTTTGCTGGCTGGCCGAAATCTGCGAGGCTGATTCGACTGCTTGACCCCTGCATGGGGAGTGGTCACTTCCTGGTTTTTTCCCTGCCGTTGCTTGTTCGTCTGCGCATGGAGGAAGAATCTCTCAGCGCTCAGGCCTCAGTGGTTGCCGTGCTGAATGACAATATCCACGGGCTGGAACTCGATGAACGCTGCACCCAGATTGCCGCTTTTAATGTTGCGTTGACAGCGTGGAAGCTTGCGGGATACCAGTTGCTACCACAGCTTCACCTCGCCTGCTCCGGTCTCGCGCCAAGCAGTAGCGAAGCAGAATGGGTGGCGCTTGCCGGTGATAACGACCGTCTACGGCGTGGCATGACGCGGCTGTATGGTCTTTTCAAAGATGCCCCTGTCCTTGGGAGTCTTATTAACCCTCGTACTCTGGAAGGGGATCTGATTGAGGCAGAGTTTCATGAGCTTGCGCCTTTGCTCACCACAGCAGTAGCATCTAGCAATGATCAAAAAAACGATGTGGCCGAATTAACTGTTATCGCTCAGGGTCTTGCTAAAGCAGCCGAGTTGCTTGCATCTCGATTTACATTCGTTGCTACAAATGTGCCTTATCTTACACGCCAAGGGCAGTGTGTGTGTTTGAGAGAGCATTGCGAAAGAGTTTTCCCAGTAGCCAAAGCCGACCTTGCAACTTGTTTTATTGAACGAAGTTTACAGATATTGACTAGCGATGGGTCATTGTCAGTGGTTGCACCAACTAATTGGCTTTATCAACCTGCTTACAAGCACTTTCGAAAAGTATTGCTTGAGCAAAACAAATGGCATGTAGTGGCACGACTAGGCCCCAGAGCTTTCGACGGGATTTCTGGTGAGGTTGTTAATGTTACCCTCGTCGTAATAAATAGAGATCGGCACGATGTAAGAAAAATCGATGCGTTCTCTATTGATGCAACAGAAGGAACGTCTGCTTATGAGAAAGCTGCGGTTATTGCAGACTCACCAGTATCTCTATTCAATCAGGTTGGACAACTGACAAATCCTGATTCTCGTGTAATTTTAGGTGAACTGGATCACCGTCCTTTGTTGGCATCTAAAGCAAAAAGTCTTACAGGGCTTAGAACAGCGGATAATCCGCAATTTATGTTGTGCTTCTGGGAAGTCCCAGAATTTGGCGTTATATGGGTTGGATTTCAAAGTACCGTAGCAGAGACACAATTATTTGGTGGGAAAGAACATATTTTACGGTGGGATGACGGCGGCGGATCCTTACGGCGCTTTGCAGACCTCGGCTTGGCCAGTATTCAAGGTCGTGATGCCTGGGATAGAAGAGGTGTTACCGTGAGTCTCATGGGTAATCTACCCGTCACACTCTATTCTGGAAACAAGTATGATATGAATTGTGGGGCACTCTGGCCTCACTCAGAGAATGATCTCCCAGCAGTTTGGACTTACTGCTCATCAAAAGAATTTGCTATGGAAGTTCGCAAAATCGATCAGCAATTAAAGCTCACGACTGCTACGCTTTTGAAAGTCCCCTTCGACCTAACCTACTGGGAAAAAGTAGCCGCCGAGAAATACCCCGATGGTCTCCCCAAGCCGCACAGCAACGACCCGACACAGTGGCTCTTTTACGGCCACCCCAAAAGTTCCGATCAACCGCTCCATGTCGCTGTTGCTCGCCTAATCGGCTACCAATGGCCTCGCCAGACCGGCAGCAACTTCCCCGATTGTCCGGCTCTCTGCCCCGATGGGCTGGAAACTTTCGCTGATGATGACGGCATCGTTTGCCTACCACCTCTCAACCGCGAACAACCGGCCGCAGCCCGCCTGCGCCAGCTCCTCACGGCGGCACTCGGCACCTTTGACGAACGCGCTCTGATTGCCTCTGCCGGACTCAAAGGGAGCAAATCCAAAACCCTGGAAGAGTGGCTGCGGGATGAGTTCTTCGAGCAACACGCCAAATTATTCCATGACCGCCCGTTTATCTGGCATATCTGGGATGGTCGTCCCGATGGATTTCATGCGCTGGTCAACTACCACAAGCTTGATCATGCTACTCTGCAAAAGCTGACGTACAGCTATCTGGGCAACTGGATTCAGCAGCAGTCAGACGATGCAAAGGAAGATAAGCCAGGAGCCGCCACACGTTTGGGCGCTGCGCTTACGCTTCAGGCAGAGCTGGCCAAGATACTGGAAGGCGAAGCCGACCCGAAAACCAACACAGGCTATGATATTTTCGTCCGCTGGAAACCGCTGAAAGAGCAGGCACAGGGGTGGCATCCGGACATCAACGACGGCGTCCGCCAAAATATCAGACCGTTCTTGAGCGCCGCAGATGTCGGTAAAAAGGGAGCAGGGCTGTTCCGTGCCGTTCCGCTTTCCCTCAAAGATAAGGATCGAGGCACAGAACCGAATCGTCCAAAGAAGGACTACCCTTGGTTCTGGTGCGAAGAAGAGCCTGGTACCGATCCCACCGGCGGCAATGAATTCGTCGGCAATCGCTGGAATGATGTTCATTTGACGTTGGCTGTGAAAAGAGAGGCGAGCCAATGAGCGCCACACCCCGCAAAACTTCGACAAAACCCGGTACATCTACGCAGGACTTCACAGCCCTGGTGGACGCCGTACGCCTGGTTCATGACCAATGCGCCGCTGCAGTCAACCGTACCGTCAACACCACGCTCACGCTCCGTAATTGGCTCATTGGCAGTTACATTCGCGACTACGAACAACATGGGGCCGATAGAGCTAAGTACGGAACCCGGCTTCTTGAAAAACTTTCAGATTCTCTGCAAGAATGCCTGGATAGGTGCTATACCGGACGCTATCTTGGGTTATGCCGACAACTTTTCGATGTTTATCCGTCAATTCGGAAATCGGTGATTTCTGAATCAGACACCGCCCTGCTGCCAGGGATTTTGAAACCGGCTGTCGAACAACCAGACATTCGGAAATCAGTGATTTCTGAATATGGTGCGGATTCGGCGGCATTGGTTCATCGGCTCTCCTTCACGCATCTTGTTGAACTCATCGCCCTTGAAGACCCCCTTAAGCGTGCTTTCTACGAGATTGAATGCATTCGTGGCAACTGGTCTGTACGGGCATTGAAAAGGCAAATAGCAACCCTGTATTACGAACGTTCCGGTCTTTCCACGGACAAAGAAAAACTCTCTAATATGGCAGACTCCATCGCCGAAAAAGCCGAGCCAAAACTTGCCATTAGGGATCCATACATTTTTGAATTCCTTGGGCTCAAAGCCAGTGAAGCCGTCAGTGAATCCAGCCTTGAAGACGCTCTCCTCGACAATCTACATGGTTTTTTGATGGAACTGGGTCATGGTTTTTGCCTCGAAGCCCGCCAGAAGAGCATCGTTATCGGCAAGACACGCGGGTTTGTGGACCTGGTCTTTTACCATCGTATTCTGAAGTGCCATGTCCTTGTTGAGCTTAAAGTCGACAAATTTACCCACGAACACCTCGGCCAGCTCAACACATATGTGACTTGGTATCGCAAACATATGATGACAGAAGGAGACAACCCGCCAGTGGGACTGCTGCTCTGCACACAAAAAGATCACACTCTGGTCGAATACGCCACCGCAAATATGGACAACCGCCTCTTTGTTTCAAAGTACCAGCTTGAACTTCCCAGGAAAGAGGAGCTGGAACAGTTCCTCGAAGCCAAACTTCGCGAGATTACTGAAGGGTAAGCAACAGGAGCCCCGCAATGATACGTTTCATTCACGCCGCAGATGCTCATATTGACAGTCCGCTTAAAGGTTTAGAGGCGCATGACGGGGCACCTATTGATGTCCTTCGTGGAGCAACGCGCCGGGCTTTTGAGAATCTTATACAATTGGCAATTGATGAAAAAATTGATTTTCTGGTCATTGCCGGAGATCTTTATGACAGCGATTGGAAGGATTACAGTACCGGACTATTTTTTCGTGGGCAGTTGGCTCGATTACGTGACAAGGGCATTCCGGTTTATCTGATTGCTGGCAACCATGACGCTGCCTCGGTAATTTCCAAGAAACTGAGTCTCCCGGATAATGTTCACATCTTTTCCACCCGCGCTGCAGAGTCAATAGAAGTTACCGGACATCCTGTGGTGATTCACGGACGTGGGTTTCCAAACCGGGCAGTGCCGGAAAATATTGTGTTAGATTATCCAACTGCCGCGCCGAACAAGTTTAATCTAGGGATCCTACACACCAGCCTGATTGGCCGATCAGGTCACGACACCTATGCTCCATGTTCTGAAAATGACCTTCGACAGAAGGGATACGGCTACTGGGCGCTCGGTCACATTCATCAACCCGAAGTAATCAGCCAAGACCCATGGATTGTTTATTCAGGAAACTGTCAGGGACGGGATGCCCGCGAAACAGGTCCTCGCGGGTGCCGTTTGGTAACGGTAAATGATTCTCTTGTGGTTGAAAAGGCTGAGTGGTGCGACCTGGATGTCGTCAGGTGGCAGGTGCTAGAGATTGACCTTGCCGGTGTGACGGAAGAGTCTGAAGCGCTTAGCCGTGTAGCCAAATCCATGTCCAAAGCGGTGAGTGACGCGGAAGGGCGCCTGGTAGCTGCGAGGATTGTATTCACCGGAGCCACGCCTCTGCACGGATCTCTTCACCGCGAAACTCATCGCTGGAGGGCTGAATTACTGGGGCGTGCCCAGGATCAGGGAGAAGAAAGCATCTGGATTGAGAAAATCAAGATATTTACTTCTCCAGTGTATGACCTGGCACAACTTGCCGAGCGGGACGCTCTTACTAAAATAGTATTGGAAACCTTGGAAGAAGCACGTATTGAACCAGGAAATCTGCCTGATGATATTAAGGAGATGCTCGAAATTTTGCCTCCCGAAGTTCGTAGCGATGTTGAATCTGATTGGGAAGAAAGTCAACGGGCGACGGCGATAGAGGATGTGCGAGCTATTATTCTGGATGCCTTGGGGACAAAGGGAGGACAGGCATTATGAGATTTGATCGATTAAATATCCCTGCCTTTGGACCTTTTACCAACCTTGATCTCAAGTTTACCGCTCAAGGTGGCGATCTCCATATCATCTATGGGGCAAACGAAGCCGGAAAAAGTTCTCTGCTCCGAGCGTTCCGCGACCTGCTTTTCGGTATCCACGGGCATTCGCAAGACAATTTTGTGCATGATTATAAAAAGTTGCGAATTATGGGAGAGATTGTCAGTTTTGCAGGGGAAAAGCTCACCTTTCAACGACGCAAAGGAAACAAAAACACCTTACTGGATGTAGGTGGTAATGAGTTGGCGGACAATGCTCTATCTCCTTTTCTCGGCAGTGTGGATCTAGAATACTTTTCCGCAATGTTTGGATTGGGTTCAAGGGAACTTCGTGAAGGAGCAGAACAACTGCTTTGTGGTAAGGGAGATATCGGCAATGCTCTGTTCTCAGCCAGCATGGGCGGTACCCCGGTTCAACTGGTTCTGGCTGCGCTTACGGAAGAGTCAGACCGCCTTTTTAGGGGGCGTTCAACTGCTAACGTATCGATCAGGCCGGTGACGAATAAGTATAAGGACCTTTTGCGCCAAAGCCGTGATGCCATAGTGAGCCCTGAAACATGGGATAAGATTGAACGTGAGCTGGCAGACTCAGAAGCAACTAAGAAGAAGCTGGAAGATGAAATAGCTGACATAACAAAAGACCTTGAATGGATCACCCGTTGTGAAGATGCCCTTCCCACCGTAGGGCGATTAAGCGAGGAGTTACGGAAACTGGAGGCGCTTCCTCCTTTGCCTGATGTTTCGAGCGATTTCGTAGAACGTGCGAGAGCAGCGAGGAAAGAGACCGCCGAGGCCCACGCGGAAGTCAACCGCCTGACGATTCATATCGCCAAACTTGGGGAGCAGCTGGCAGGTTGCCAGACTGCGCCTGAATTACTTGTTGAGGCCGATGCTATTGACAGTTTGCATCAGGATCTTGGGGTGTACAGGGAACGGAAAAATGCCCTGACCGATCTGGAAACGGAATTGGCCGCACTGGAAGCGACTCTGCGGGCAGGGATGCAGAATCTGGAACTAACCGGCGGTTTCCCGGAACTTGAAAAACTTCGGCAGAGCAGTGCTGTTCGATTGGCGTGCGAAGAGGCTGCCACTAATCTGCAAAAGGCACAGGATGAACGCGATAAAAACAGAGAAAAGATGGAAGACAGTAAGACGCAGATCAAATCCCTGGAAGCTCAGTTGCTGGCTCTGCCGGAATCTGATCTGACCAGCCTGCGGGACGCCTTATCCGTAGGGGCAGGCGCCACCGAAGCGAACAAAACGCTTGTGGCCTGTGAAATGGAAGTGAAACGCCTCTCCAATGAAACGGCAGATCGCCACCAGGTGCTGACCGGTGCGCCTAGATGCATGGACAATACCGTAAGCCTCCCGATTCCTACCAAGGCGACCATTCGACGTTTTGCTGAATCAATGGACGAGATCAACCGGGAGATCACAAGTGAGGAGTCAAAAATAGTTGAAGGGGAAAAACGTATCGAGGCCCTTCAAGCCGAACTAGGCCGGTTGGAGCGACGAGGAGAATTGCCGTCTGAACAGGCTCTTTTCAAGGCCAGAGAACATCGGGATCACGGTTGGAATCTTGTTATGGCTGAATGGAAAGGCTCAGGGAGTACTGATGAGTTACTTCCCGGTACGCCTCTTGAGGAAGCATTTCCTCAGACAGTTGCCAAGGCTGACGGTATTGCCGATCAGCTCCGCGAACAGGCCGAAGCAGTGGCTCAGGCGGAGGAAAAGCGCTATCAGGTAACCCTGACTGAAAAGAAGAACCAGGATGCGGCAGATAGTATTGAAAAACTTCAAGCCAGATTGAAAGAGTCCCAAACTTCGTGGGAGGCGGCATGGCTGCCCTGCGGGATTACTCCGCAATCACCTGCCGAGATGGAGGAGTGGCGTGAAGCCTGGAGTGATTTCAAAGACCGCCTGCGCCTACTGAGAGTTGCCGAAGAAACTTTTCGTCAGAAAAGTAGCCAGGTGCAGGACGCCAAGATTCAACTTGCCACTGTTCTCTCCGAGAGTACGGAAAAGGAGTTTGCGTTTCTTTTCGACGAAGCCCGGAGACGGGTCCAGGAAGGGGAACAGACATCAGGCAGAAGAATCGAGCTGAGCAATCTGCTTAATGGTCTCAAGAGCCCTTTGGAAATCTTTGAGCAGAACGATACTCGTTTTGCAGCTACGGTTGATAGTGCGACGATCCAGTGGGAAAATCAGTCTCTGACTGTCGGCCTGCCTAAAAACATAACTCCAAAGTCTGGTCTTGCACTGTTGCAGGAACGAAAAGAACTTCTCTCGAATTTCGATAGATGGAAGGCTGCATCTACAAAATCGCAGAGAACTGCGGAGGCTGTGAGTCTCTACGAACAGTCCATACGTGAAAAAGCCGTCACATTTAGTGCTAAAGGTGATACCACCGAGGCTCAAGAAATAGATCTGTGGAATATGTTGACCAAAGCTCGCGTCGCCCAAACGCTCCATGATCAGCTGCTCGGCCAGATCAAAGATGAGCTGGAAGCACTGGAGGAAGTGCAGACAGCTTACAACCAGTCAGCTAATGCTCTGAATGAACTGGTCCTCCTGGCAAAACTTGAGACAGTCGAAGAACTGGAGCCGTTGCTGGCGAATCTGGAGTTACGGGATCAGGCCCAGATCCAGATTACCACATTCCGTGATACATTAAGCGGCCTCGCTCGGGGACAGGCGGTTGACGATTTCCTCGAACGGATCAGAGCAGAAGATATTGAGGAGCTCCCCCAGAGGAAACGCACGCTCCAGGGGCAGAAAGAAGAACTTGAAGAGGCTCTCCAAAAGGTGAGAGACATATTATCCGATCTTAAAGGCCAGAAGCAGACACTTGAAGCTGCCGGAGATGCCGCCGCAAACTTTCGCCAGCAGGCAGAATCTTTTGCGGCGCGACTAAAGCAAGACGCATCGCGATTTGTACGCCTACGTTTAGCTATTCATTTCCTGCAAAATCAGATCGAGCGGTTCCGCAAGGAAAACCAAGGTCCTTTGCTGGAAAAATCTGGCCGGATCTTTAGCAGCATAACTCAGGGCGCATTTGGTGGACTGGGTGCGGAGTTCAACGCTGATGATGTACCAATTTTGGTCGGTTTGCGCCCGGATATGACTTCAGTCCCAATTGCAGGCATGAGTGATGGCGCACGGGATCAACTCTATATCGCACTTCGTCTGGCTGCGTTGGATCGATATCTTGAGAAGCACGAGCCCATGCCGCTTATCCTGGATGATTTATTGATCACCTTTGATGATAGAAGATCTACGGCAATTCTCCCACAACTGTCCTCTCTGGCACAGCGTACCCAAATTTTCCTCTTCACCCATCATGATCACCTTGTTGATCTTTGCCGTAAAACCCTTACTGAAGGCAGTTACCATCTCCATCAATTAAACACGAGTCTCGATGCAAAAGGCATTTAAGCGATGACTATTATAGAATCACTCCTTAATAATATACGAAGTGCCTCCTCATACAACAAGCACGAACTGGCCGCGCCAAGTGTCATACTCTGGCCTGATGAAGAACAGCTATGGAGCCAGTGTATCGAAGCGTTGCGGGAGAGTTATTCTGCACTTTGGTCTCTCGGAGAATATTTTCCTGACCATTCGACAGGCCCAGCAGCGTGGCTCCGATATCAATTGGAAACATACTGCGAAGACGAGGTGCCAGTGATCTATCTTCCTGGTATCGGCCGCTCAGCCTTCCGCAGTGCCGACCAATGTCCGCTCGAGGCAACTCATTTGTTTGCACTACAATTTCAAGGACAATTTTGGACACAAAAAAATGGCAAGGATTGGACACCTTTTGCATTTTTATTAAGTACGGATGGAGGCATCGGGCTGGATGTTGCGGCAGACCTTGACACAAAAAAAGCCATCCAGGAATGCCTACCGGAGTTGTTAAAAGTTGGGGTAGATACGCTCCGTAATGGAAAACTGGAAGCGGGAGATTTCCGAGCTATCATCACCAAGGATCCTATCCGCACTCTTCTGCAATGGATGAGTGATCCTATCAAAGTCCGAAAAGATCTAGAACAATCAGGTTCTGAGTGGAGCAGTTTCTGTGCTATCTGCCGTGATATTTATAAAATAGATCCTGAGAAGGACGGAGCAATTACCGCTGCCGAAAAACTCACCAGTAGCAACACATCGTGGGGTATGGCCTGGGAACGCTTTAAAGAAGCGCCACGAGCATATCAGGGGGTCAAATACCTGTTGGAAAAGCTTCCCCCTCTATCTCTATTTGAACAGCCGACTGAATACAAACCGCTTAGTAATCGTACTGAGGAAGAGCGCCTGGAAGTCGGACTTCTTTCATTGTCAACGGTATCGCCCAAAGATGCTCTTTCAAAGATAAAAGTGCTCGTATCTGAACATGCCTATCGGACTAAATGGGTGTGGTCTTCTTTAGGAGAATCACCGCTGGCTCAGGCCATCATCCATCTTGGCGAACTTGCAAATATTGTGGAGTCGTCAGGCAATCCATCCACGTGGGAGGCGCTGGCTGATTATTACTGTTCTACAGGGTGGAAAGCCGACCGTTTTGTTTTACAAGCATTAGACGTTGCTCGGTCTACCGCCGCCACCAAGGCTGTTACCACTGCTATCCGGGCAGTCTACCTTCCGTGGCTCGAAAAGTTCTCTACGCTTACGCAAGCGCTTTCTCAAACGTATCCTGTATCAGGGCCGCAGACTTGTCGTACTCTTCCGGTAGTAGAAGGTACCGTTTATCTTTTTGCTGATGGCTTACGCGTTGATTTGGCGCGCTGTTTGGAAGAAAAACTCGTTGCAGCTGGCTTCAGCGTTGGCTTTGAATACTCATTGTCAGCATTGCCAACGGTAACTGCAACGGCAAAACCAGCATGGATGCCGCTTGCCGCCAAACTGGGTGGACCGTTGGAAGGTTCCGGGTTTCAGTCGAAAGAGCAAAGTAAAGGTAAGGCACTTGATCACGCACGATTTAAACAGCTTGTGACAGAGTGTGGAATCTTGTTTCTGGAATCAAGCGAATCTGGATCGCCATCAGGTTGTGCCTGGACAGAGTGCGGTTCATTTGACACTTACGGTCATGAGCAGGGTGCAAAGCTGGCGTGGAGAGTGGGTGAAGAACTTAAAGGCTTGGAAGAGAGAATTCGTGAACTGTTTCAAGCAGGATGGAGCAGTGTAAAAGTTATCACCGATCATGGCTGGTTGATGCTTCCTGGTGGTTTGCCAAAAATAGAACTGCCCAAGCATCTAACCGCATCACGCTGGAGTCGTTGCGCTATCCCAGGGGCTGGCGTTCAGCATGCTTTTCCGATGACCTCATGGTTTTGGGATGCTGCTGAAGCCGTTGTGCTGGCGCCTGGTGTATCATGCTTTGTATCTGGAATGGAGTATGCCCACGGTGGTCTCACATTGCAGGAGGCTGTAATTCCAACATTGACCGTATCATCATCGTTTACTACCAGCATGAAAGCAGTTGTTCTAAAAGAGGTTAAGTGGGTGGGAATGAGATTGAACGTAGTGCTGGAGGGGGCACAGGGGCTTACTATTGATGTTCGCAGTAAAGTTGCAGATAGCTCAAGCAGTTTTGCTACAAGCAAGATAACTGGTGCAGCAGATGGGCAGAAGAATAGCCTTTTGGTGGATTCAGATGATGCGATAGGAGCAGCTGCATTCCTTGTGGTTCTAAATTCTAACGACCAAGCCATTTTTAAACATCCGGTAGTTATAGGAGAAAACTGATATGCAACTTGATTCATTGGACCAAATCGCAGCCAAAGCATTCGAGGGATACCTCGTTCGGAAGGACCTGGTTCGGCAATTTAAAGGTCAATATCCGGTGCCTACCTATGTGGCGGAATTTCTACTCGGTCGCTATTGTGCCAGCGTGGACGAAACTGAAATCCAGGAGGGACTTGCTATAGTTCAACGGCAACTGTCCAGTCGGACGGTTCGAGCTGGTGAGGAAGAGCTGTTTAAAGCCCGTGCCAAAGATCAAGGCCGAGTGAAACTAATCGATTTAGTCAAAGCTCGGCTTGATGCCAAAAACGATTGTTTTGTTGCAGAGCTACCCAGTGTACGACTCAATGATGTTCGTATTGATGACGAATTGGTCAATACGCACGATCGCATGCTTACGGGAGGCTTTTACGCTGAATTGGATCTTACTTACGATCCCAGTATCGCCGAAGAAAAAAGCGGGCGACCATTCGGTATTGAATCCCTGCGCGAAATCCAACTTTCAAAGAGCGACGTGCTAGAAGCGCTATGTAAAGGGAGGGCATTATTCACATTTAAAGAATGGAAGGACTTGTTGCTCCGCAGCGTAGGACTGGAGCCGTCGGTCCTCGGAGAGAGAACATGTGATGTCATGCTGCTTCGGATGGTTCCGTTTGTTGAAAATAACTACAATGCCGTGGAACTTGGGCCTCGTGGAACCGGCAAAAGTCATCTTTACCAGCAGGTGTCGCCTTATGCTCATCTTGTCTCAGGCGGCAAGGCCACTGTGGCAAAGATGTTTGTCAATAACGCCAATGGTCAACGTGGCCTTGTATGTCAATACGACGTAGTCTGCTTTGATGAAGTCTCCGGCATTTCCTTCGATCAAAAGGACGGCGTGAACATCATGAAAGGATACATGGAGTCCGGTGAGTTTAGCCGAGGCAAAGAGAGTATACGCGGCTTCGGCGGGATGGTGATGGTTGGTAACTTTGACGTAGATGTTGAACACCAGCAGCGCCTTGGGCATTTGCTAGGGCCGCTTCCACCGGAAATGCGCGATGACACGGCGTTTATGGACCGTATTCATGCCTACATTCCCGGTTGGGATGTACCGAAAGTCAACCGCGATCAGTTGACCGAACATTTCGGCCTGGTCAGCGATTTCCTGTCATCTTGCTGGAACCACCTCCGTTCTCAGAGTCGAGTCAATAAGCTTCAGGGGCGTATGCTTTTTGGTGGTGCATTAAGCGGACGTGATACGACCGCTACGCAAAAAACTATGAGCGGGCTACTCAAGCTTATGTATCCTGATCCAGAAGCAGATATTCCCGATGAGGCTATTGAGTGGGCAGCCAGACTCGCTCTCGAATGCCGTCGGAGGGTGAAGGAACAGCAAAAACGTATTGGGGCAGCGGAATTCCGAAATACCCATTTCAGCTTTACACTGCTTCCTGACGGTATTGAGCAATTTGTTTCAACACCTGAGCTTCACAACGAAAACAGTATCGGTAATGATCCGCTTCCAGCGGGTCAGGTTTGGGCAATGTCTCCAGGTGGATCGGATGAGAACCCTGGATTATTCCGCATAGAGGTGAATGAGGGGCCTGGAAGTGGTATCAAAATTCTCAACCAAAGTCCTCCAGGACCGCTCAAAGAGAGCGTGCGCTGTGCTGAACAAAATCTCTATTCCAGAGCAAAGGAATTGGTTGGCGATCGAGATCCTCGCTCGCACGAGTTCACTATCCAGTTCCGAGCCTTTGATGCTTGCAAAAGTGCTGCATCTACTGGAATTCCCATCCTGATTGCCTTGAGCTCTGCGCTTGTCGAACGCAGCCTCGAAGGAGGTCTTGTCATAGTCGGTGGGCTTAATCTCGGGGGGTCTGTAGAACCAATTTACAACGCCGTCAGCATTATTGAACTAGCAGTCGATAAAGGCGCACAAAAAATCCTCATGCCTGTCTCTGCCCGCAAACAACTCTTCGATTTACCCGACGATTTAGCTACTAAGGTAACCGTTATATATTACTCCGAAGCTAAAGATGCACTGCTTAAAGCTTTGAGCGAATAAAATTTAGGTGCATCTGGGAAATCGGAGAAATGATGGACAACCAAGCTCAATTTCGTACAAGCGGTTCTTACACCGCAAACCTACTCGGAAACATTAGAAGTCACCTTGCCGGATTGCAAGGCTTCGACGTTATGGCGTTGGAATTGATCCAAAATGCTGATGATGCCAAAGCCAAGAAAATTGTATTCGACATTACTGATAATGGGCTTCTTGTTACCAATAGTGGACAGTTTACCTATTGTGGTGACCTCAATAAACGCCCATGCAAATTTGCCCAGGACGAAGATAGCTACAGTTGTGACTACCATCGAATTGTTGATGTCGGAAGTGGCGGTAAATTAACTCACAGCGAAAACATCGGTCGTTTCGGGATCGGTTTTGTATCCACATATCAAGTTACAGACCACCCTGAGATTCAGTCTTCCGGAATTAAACTGACTTTGCAACCTGAATCGGGACAATGGTTTGTAGAGCCGGTCAAGCAGTCCGTAGGTACTTCCTTCTTTTTACCTTGGGCCAACAATCCTAATACTGAGGCAAGGTTAGCACTTGGGGTTTCTCATGTGAGTTCGTCTCACATTAATCAGCTCACTGAAGACATTCAAAAAATTCTTCGTAAAAGTCTTTTATTCCTGCGTTATGTGCAAAAAGCGGAAGTCAGAAAAGGCGGGAAATTGCTTTTGGCATGTGACCTGGATAGAGGTGATGGCTCTGACCTGACAATCAGCTTTCGGCCGGGGGGCGAGGTTGAACAATGGTACATTCTCCGAGCAGATGCTGCGGAAATGGCTGAAGAGCTATATGAAAACCATCCTCGTCTTGAGGCACTGGGGCGGGGAACAGATATCAGCATTGGATTACGGATAGCCCCTGAACCGTTGACCGAAGGATTGTTGTATGCATTTCTACCGACCGAGCAATCAACAGGTTTGCCACTTCATATCAATGGTGATTTCTTTCCTGAATCTGATCGTAAAGCTGTAATCTTCGCAGGGCATCAGCATGAACAGGCATGGAATGAGATGCTCATTGATGCAGCCGCTACAGAAATAGCACGCGATCCGGAAGGCCTTCTCCAGAGACTGGGGCATATCCAGCTGTGGCAAATCTTGAGTCGTGCTTACGATTTGTCAAAATCCCAAAATCATCCGTCATGTTACACAAGTTTTTGGGAGCAGCTTAAAGTCACCGCCAGCCAATCGCAAATAGTAGTTGCTCAAGATGGCAGTATGCAATGCCCTGGTGGTGTCTTCTTACCGCGTACAACATTGAATGCTTTACAAGCAAAAGCATTTCAGGATGTTGGGGGGCGAGTTGCTGTTGAGGAACTACGCTCATATCAAAATGCAATGGGTCAATTGGGTGCTCCGGTTCTGACATTGGAGCGCATGGTTAATCTCTTGGCGCAGGTAACCAGCCAAAGCCAAGCTTCTGAGCAAGATTTGGAAAATTTATACAACCCTATCTGGAGCATGGTAAATGAACTGCTTCCAGAGGGGGGGGCACAGAATCCAGCCACCGCTCAATTTATCCAAAAGTTATCAGGAATTCCGTTTGTCGTTACCGAGGACTTTTACGTTGTAACAATTAACCAATCCTATTTGACTCCGCTGTCCCTGGATGCAGCAAATGTGGCGTCTGTCCTTCCAACACTTTATATTGCAACACACCACTTGATGAATTATCCAAAAATTGCTCGATTGATCAAATCACTGGAGCTTGGCGTTGTAGCAAATCATCTTCACATTCAGTGTTCATCTGAAAAAGTCGAAGATGTTATTGGAGTGGAACGCGATGAACTACGCGCACTTTATAAATTATTTTCTGACTTAGACAAAAATGGAAACACTGCCACTACCGTTTATCAAATACTGCGCAAACTTCCGATCTGGTTGTCAAGTAGAGGTTTGATTTGTGCAGATAATGCACTTCTTCCGGGTGACTATAATGATCCAACTGGTCAGGCTGATCTTCTGGATGTCAGTATAATGTCAGAATCAGTGAGGGATTTTGTTTCATTAAAACTTGGCGTACAGACTCAGACAATTGAGGCATTTGTCCTAAATGTCCTGCCTAATTTTTTTAGCGATGATGGTCCTCGCGATGTTCAGAAATATTCGCAGCTTATTTTGGAATTGGCTAACCACCCATCACTGGTCAATGACGATAACATAAGACAACTATTAGGAAATCTGCCTATTATTCCGACACAAGATGAAAACTGGTCATGCCCTATCAAGACATACCGACGGACAGAAGGATTGGTTAAAATCTTAGGGGAATCACCACATTTATGGTTGGACAGTAGTCGTATCCCCAACACCAGATCCGTTCATAGTTTTATTGACAGTCTTGGCATTCGCCGAACACCAATTGCTCAGCATCTGGTAGAACGAATGCTTTACATAGCCGAAAAATTCATGCCGACAGAAGACGCGAAGCGTGCCAGTGGAGAGGCATTCTACGTGCTGTGCGACAACTACGAAGAATGGAAAGATAAAAAATCATTCGGGAACGCTATCGAAGACCTACAGGACGCCGAATGTTTTCCCGCTGAAGGAGACAACGAACAGTGGCATTCTGCTGATTCTCTTTATGCCCCTTATCGTTCCGAAGCTTTCAGTTCACAAGCACACATTTTGGATTTCAGAAATACCGTTCGCCTGAAGACTGATTTGCTTGAGGAACTTGATGTCACCATAAATCCTGAAACAGAGCTTGTTGTTAAGCACTTGCTGTACTGTGTGGAGCGGGGTGTACAGCCTCATGTAACGACCTATCAGATTCTGAACGAAAGGGCACAGAAATCTGACCCTATGATTGCCAGGCTCTCTGGTTCTCGATGCATTTACGTCGAAAGTCAAAAAATCTTTGTGCGTCCGAACCAGATTTATTGGATGCCTCAGCAGCTTGGGCGGTATGCATTCACAATACCTGGCAACTTTGAGACATTCAAAGCCCTCTTTACGGCTTTAGGTGTTAAAAACGCACCAGAAGCCAGTGACTATGTCGATCTGTTGCTTGACATCGTAGGAGAACATTTCGAGCAGGCAAAGACTGTAACTGGAAAAGACCGTGCCGTTTATGATGCGTGTCTGTCTGGTATTGCTGATGCAGATGAGTTGGAAGAGCTCAAACCATCAGACCTGCACAGGTTGCAGGAAGCCCCAACCATACTGAATTTAAAAAATCAGCTGATACATCCTGACGAACTCTTCCTTCAAGATAGTGAATGGCATGTTGGTTTTTTCAATGGCGAACTTGACAGCGCTCTTTGCAAACCTGTTTCTGAGCTTTGGTCGCTTATTGAGAAGATTGGAGTCAAGAGGTTGAGCGACTGTGCTGAAGTCGCTCTCGAATTTGTCGATGGTGAAATGAGATCTGAGGAGTTATTGGCAGAGAAGTTGGTAGAGAGATCAGACATTTTTTCCAGACTGCTCCATGATAAGCCGTCGGTTTTAAGGACCAAAATCCGCAGAGCGTTAGCTGAGGTGGCAGCAATTAGCTATGACACAGTACGAATTCAGGCTGAAGTTAATCTGGGAGGGAACAAGGTCACAGCACCACCCACACCAACTCATGCATTCTTCGATATTGATGACTGCAAGCTGATACTGGCACGCCCCATTGTTGACAGAAGTTGGTCTCACATTCTCAATGCTCTTTTTCATCAACTGATGCCTGAAGAAACGAGCAGTGAAATTTCAAAGCTCACTTTGAGTGTCCGCCCCCTGATGACAATGCCTGTAGCAGAGGCACACCGAGAACTCACAGATGCAGGAATTCCGTTTCTTGAAGCTGAAAACGTTGAGGCAATTGATGATCTTACTTCGCCACAACTTGATGATATGGGGGCGGTGACAGACTCAGAGGAAGGACAAGCAGCAGCAACGAGTTCTGAATCCCATGAAGAGAATCACGGAGAAGAAAAATTTACACATAAGCAGCTGAACGGAGCTCAGCCACCTGATAAACAAGATAGTAACATTGATGCAACGCATGACGAATCCCCCAAATCTAGTCCTGGCGGCGGCACAGGATCTGCTGAACCGGCCAGTGGGAACCAATCGCCGGAAGCTGGCCCAGCAAAATCGCCATTTGGTGAGCCGGCAGGAAAACGAGATATGGACACTTCTCCGGATAAAAAACCACAAACAAAAAAACGCTCTAAACACAAGGAACAGTGGGATAGACGTCTTCTATCGTATGTTAGAAAAATGGCAGAAGAATTTGATGAATCATCGGATGGTAGCAGTATATCGGAACATAATCTTGCTGTAGAAGCCGTTGCCCGTAATGCCGTATGTTTGTACGAAAAAAGACGGGGGCGTGTCGCTGTACAGATGCCTCAAACTCATCCCGGATACGATATAATCAGCCACAATCCTCTAACCGGAGAAGAGCGCTACATTGAAGTTAAGGGAATTAATGGCGAATGGAACAAAACCGGAGTTGGTCTGTCAAAGCTACAGTTCAGTAACGCACAGGACTTAGGCGACAGTTATTGGCTTTATGCCGTAGAGTATGTTTCTGACATGAAAAACATAAGAGTTCATCCAATCTGTAGTCCTGCAACACAAGTAACCACCTTTATGTACGACGGGAGCTGGCGTGAGGCCATTTCTGAAGAACCCGCAGACCCATGTCTTGCGTTTATTGAGGGCGTAAGGGTCAAACATCAGCATTTTGGTCTTGGGAATATTGAGAAAATGACACTGAAAGGCTCTTCACGTGTGATGACAATAAAGTTCGATAAAGGCGGAAACAAACTGGTTTCCCTGAATCTTCAAGTAATGGAAGTAGTGGAGGATGAATATGGCTACGATGCTTCCTGATTTATCCGATGCACAGCTAGCGGAAGTTGATTCAAAAGCTGAAGTTAAAATTTATCGAGCTTTAAGGGAATGTCTGTCTAACGACTATGTTGTCTTCTTTCAGGTTGGATGGATATTGCAACTGGAGGAAGAGCTGGCTAAAGACGGTGAAACGGACTTTATCGTATGTCATCCGGATTATGGTTTTGTTTGCATCGAAGTTAAAGGTGGTGGTGTTGGATTTGATGCCTCATCAGGAGAGTGGTTTTCTATTGATCGTCACAAAAACAAAAATAGAATCAATAATCCAATAAGCCAGGCTCTGAAGGCAAAGTACTCGATTTTGAAGAAACTCAAGGAAAATAGGCGATGGCTGGCACTCTCATTACATAATGTGGTTCGTGGTCACGCTGTATTTTTTCCTGATGTCGGTAACACGGAATTATTGAGTAGGCCCGATATGCCTATGAATTTGATCGGTAGTGCGAATGATCTGAAAGAAATAAAAAACTGGATCAACGGTGTTTTTGCATATTGGGGCAACGACTCCTCGAAAGGTACGCCATTAGGTCGTAATGGAATTGAGGTAATCAAAGAGATTTTTGCAAGGTCATTTGTTGTCTCACCGCTTGTTTCAACTCAACTTGCTGAACAAGAATCTCGCCGACTTCATTTGACTAAAGATCAAATCCGAGTCCTCGATTTTCTACGATCACGCCGCCGGGTTGCTGTAAGTGGTGGGGCTGGCACAGGTAAGACGGTACTTGCCGTGGAGAAAGCACGAAGATTGGCAGCTGAAGGGTTTCACACGTTGCTTACCTGCTATAATCGTCAACTTGCAGATAATCTCAGCAGAGTTTGTGATTCCGTTCCTAATCTTGATGTGATGAGCTTTCACCAACTGTGTCACCGACTTATTGATCGGGCAAATAAAGCATCCGGCCGTGACTTAGTGGCTGAGGCAAAGGTGACATATCCGGGAAAAGACCTCTATGATATTCAGGTGCCTAACGCACTGGCTTATTCCGTTGAGATACTACCAGACCGATATGACGCGATAGTTTGTGATGAAGGCCAGGATTTTCGTGAGGAATTCTGGGTACCACTTGAGTTTTTGCTTTCTGAATACGAGAAAAGCCCTCTATACGTCTTTTATGACGACAACCAGAATCTCTACTCCCGTGCCGGTACTTTTCCTATTCAAGATGAGCCATTTTCCCTTTCAGATAACTGCCGTAATACGACCCCAATTCATATGGCCGCTTACAAATATTATAAAGGGCTGGCTGTTAACCCACCGGACAATCCTGGTGATGAAATTCAATTTGATGCTGCAGAGGGGCGAGGACAGCAGGCTTCAAAGATCAATGCTCGGATTGTGGATTTGATTACACGGCAAGGTGTCCAAGCTAATGAAATTACGGTATTAATTGCTGATGCTTTGCACAAAGCTGAATATTACAGCTTGCTTGCCCGTCTTCCACTCCCAAAGCCTACCATCTGGCTTGAAGAAGGAGAAAGAGGTAAGAATACTGTTTTGCTTGACACGATACAACGTTTCAAAGGCCTTGAATCACAGATAGTCATTCTTTGGGGGTTGGATGCCATCGATCTCTCCAAACACTCTGAATTGCTTTATGTTGGTATGAGTCGGGCAAAGTCATTGTTAAATATTGTTGCGAAGTCTGAAACATGCTCTTTCATATCATCTACTGCAAAACTGCTTATGTGAAGTAAGTGTAGAAACATTTTTGTTCCAAACATCAGCAATTAATGCCATCAATTCTGCCACCATCAACCTGACACCGAACTTTGTCGGACATTTGCAGACTCCGTACGGAGTGGCATAATCCCACCGTCCGATGACACACTTAACCCCATCCAAGAGTATCTGGCAGAACACTGAAAATGATGGCGGCTGTGAAGTAAAATACTACATTTTTTTCAGTCATAGGTCGCTAAATGGGGGAGGTAGGGTGTTATTATAGCGCTACCAAAACTCTGGAGGAGACCACAATGAGAGACTACAAGGGATGGACAGCAAGTGAACGGCTTGCATCTTACGCTAAGACAAAAGCAGCAATAGCGGCAGGAGTAATACCGCCACCGACAAAATGCAATCGCTGCGGTAAAACTACAGGACGAATTGACTACCATAATCACGACTATTCCGATCCAATCAAATACCTGGAACAGATTTGCCAAGGTTGTCACACCCTATTACACAGGATGGAAAATAAGGAGAATAAGGAAATTGAGGGCAACAGCATAACGCACGAAACGACTGATGGCAAAGAGGTTGTTTCCAAAATTCCGACCACACACAAACTAACCACGAATCACTCAGCTCTTGGAATACAAGAGGAGATGCATAGAATAAGAGTTGCTTTTGTAAAAGCACTTGGTCTCAATTGGCCAGCTGAAAACCCAAATCCGACCACTGGTTACAAACTTGAGTTTAATATTGCCAAGAGACAGCAGTATTTGGATAATGCCCGTGAATTGCGGAAACAGTACGCCGATTTGGTTGCAGAGTCTGGTAGCGGACGCGATATACTTGAAAAAATGGATCGTAACCTTATCAACCGTGATCGGCAAGCAACATGGAAATAACCTACATTATCCATGCTGTAAGCAAAATGAAGAACGAGGGGTAAGCCTTGTCCGTGATTGAGATATTACCTCTGATAATGAGCTTTTTGCTTGGTATGTGTGTTATATATTTTACCGCATATTTAAAAGCCAGGAGTAAGAACAAAGCGTTACTAGGAGTCTGTCGGACTTACCAGTTCTGTAAAAAATGGCTTCCAAATTTGCGTTTTAGGAACGTGAAAACCTTCTTGAATAGTCTGGTGCCTGCTGGTCGTATTTGTTGTTATAACAGCTTGATATTATTTAAATAAAAGCTATTTTAGTGCTTGCACTTTATCTGGTTATCATGTATATATATCCTATGATATCAATTGGTTAGATACTGGAGAAAACATGGTACCCAAATTTGTCGAAGTTGACCGAGAAACGCAGTTTTTACTGCCACCTTCAGTGCAAGATTGGCTGCCTAAAGGCCATCTGGCTCGTTTTGTGGTTGACGTGGTTGAACAGCTTGACCTTCGCTCTTTGAAAGAATCATACGCCGGGCGTGGTTCCCGGCCTTATAATCCGGCGATGTTGCTGGCATTGTTGTTTTACGGTTATGCCACCGGCGTTTTCTCAAGTCGGAAGCTGGAACGCAACACGTACGATTCGGTGGCGTTTCGCTACATTGCAGCAAACACGCATCCTGACCATGATACCATTGCTGAGTTCAGGAAGCGTTTTCTGACAGAGATCTCTGGCTTTTTCGTCCAGATACTGTTGATTGCCCACCAGGCAAAAATACTGAGATTGGGCAGTGTCAGCCTTGATGGCAGCAAGATCAAGGCAAATGCTTCCAGGCACAAGGCCTTGAGTTATGAGCACGCCTGCAAGTTGGAAACACAACTAAAAGCAGAAGTAGCAGAACTTCTCAGTAAAGCCGAAGCCGCCGATAAAGCGGACATCCCTGATGGAATGAGCATTCCGGAAGAACTCGAACGTCGTGAGCAGCGTCTTTCTGCCATAGCCGCAGCCAAGGCCGAGATCGAACGCCGCGCTGCCGAGCGCCATACCCGTGAGCAGGCGGCGTATGAAGAAAAGGTCGCTGCACGGGCCAAGAAGTCAGAAGAGACCGGCAAAAAGGCGAAAGGCAAGGAACCCAAGCCCCCGACACCTGGTCCAGCGCCCAAAGATCAAGTCAATCTGACCGATGAAGAGTCCCGGATCATGCCGGTTTCAAGCGGTGGCTTTGAACAGTGTTATAATGCGCAAGCTGCCGTTGATACTGCGTCAAAGCTGATCGTAGCTGCCCATATAACCCAACAGTCCAACGATAAGCAGGAACTGGAACCAACCCTGAAAAACCTTGCCGCTTTACCCGAGGAACTCGGCTCCGCCACAGAATTTCTTGCCGACAGCGGCTATTACAGTGAAACCAACGTCAACGCATGTGAAGCTGCAGAGATGACGCCATACATCGCAGTTGATCGTCAGAGTCACAACCAATCGCCGTGGGATCGTTTCAAAGAACCGCCACCATTACCCGATGATGCGGATTCAGTGGACAAAATGAAACACCGATTAAAAACCAAGGCAGGTAAGGCCGTCTATGCACTCCGCAAGGTAACTTCAGAGCCGGTATTCGGAATCATAAAGGCTGTCATGGGATTCCGAGGCTTCATGTTGCGTGGCAAAGAAGCAGCATCTGGCGAATGGAATCTTGTATGTATGGCATACAATATCAAAAGGATGCATACATTAAAACCAGCTTAATAAATAGCAAAACTACCCAGATATTACGAAAAAGAAGTATTCCAAAGTGCGTTGAGACAAAACTGAGCCACCTAAATTGGCAAAACAGGAAATAGTTACCGTTCAATTTCGCCCAAATGGAAAAACAACCCGAATAGGGTCTGCTGAGTCAAAATTTCAAGTCCGACAGACTCCTAG
>CAIMXI010000368.1 GCA_903845365.1 uncultured Geobacteraceae bacterium
ACCGCCTCTGAGAATGAGAATTTGCAGACTATCGACGAGGCTCAGCAGACTATTCTGACGGAACTGGCAGCGCTCAAAACAACCATTCCGGAGGCCGCTTTCGCTAAAATTGCTGCAGCAATGGCGGCAATGGCAATACGTCATGATACTGTTCAGCAAACAGCCGAATATGGACAGCAGCGCATCGCCGAACTTGAAACCAAGCTTACTGTCGATCATCTGACCAAAGCGCAGAACAGACTTTCACTGGATACGCGAGTTGCTGAACTTGAAGAGAAACAGATTCCCTATGCGGTGATTCAGTGCGATCTTGATTACTTTAAAAGTATCAACGATACATTTGGTCACGATGCTGGTGACCAGGTTCTTCAGGTATTTACATCACGGGTTCAAGCGTGCCTGAAATCGACTGACACCCTGTATCGGGCCGGAGGCGATGAATTCATTGTTATTCTGGAAGATGCGACAGACCAGGAAGATGTTTTGAAAGTCATTGATCGGCTCAAAACCGCTGTTACCAGCGAACCAATTGTGCTTGAAGGCAAGTCCGTTCCGTTACGTTCATCAATGGGCGGAGCGCTGTGTGACTGGAAAGAGACAAATTCAGCTGACATCGCAAAACAGGCGGCAGACAAGGCACTTTACCAAGACAAGGAATCACCGGCCCGAGCTGAGTTCAAAGCAATAATGGCAAAAATCTCCATGGAACATACCGGCGCAACGGCGAAAGGTTTCCGTGACGATCTGACGATACCCGCAGAGCCGGCACACCAAAACCGCCGAAATCATCTTTAATACGCTGAAGCTGAATGAAGCTGGTTGTCTGCTGATCGGTATCAACACATCATGTGGTGATTCCGGTCAGCAGGACTGGATTGAATGACAACAAAAACGCGTGCACAGTCGAAAAACGATTGTACACGCGCTTTTGCGGTTCCCAGAATTTACTCTGATGGACGACTGACGTCACTCAGGTAAATAATCGGGCCTCCCAGAATGATTCTGAGAGACCCGTTTCGGTTTTGAATAGTAGCTTATGACCGGACATGTGTAAATCGACTAGAAGCGAATCTGTGTCCGAATGATATTTCCGTAGGAATCCTCAAGACTTCCGTCGTTTACCAACAGGCCGTTGCGGAATTGCGGAAAGTCTGACCGTCTTAGAGGTTTCGTGCGTCCATGGTTTGATAACGCTAGCCGGATCAAATCCATCGAGATCAAGTGCATCAATTGCAGGTTTCAATTTTTGGAGACTGTCAGCTAACGCATAAACCTTAAAAGTTATTGTGGCATGCGTGTGACCGAGAATCGTACCGATAGTTTTTTCGTTACAAAATAGATATGCGGGGTTGTCCGGAGACATCTGAGCATACCCATTTGCGAATGTGTGTCGAAAGCTGTGGAATACCACTTTTTTTGTAGGTGTGCGGAGACCAAGGGCACGAGTAAGTCGGCCAAACCAGAGTGATGCACTTCGTGAGTGCGGCCCTTTTTCTACCTTACGGATTCGTGGAAATAATCGAGTTTCGCCGAGCGCTTGTAAATCTGAGATGTAGACTAGAAACCCAAGGTCGATAATTGACGGATGCAACGGCACGCTTCGAATAGACGATTTGTTTTTTAATGTTCGCGGAGGTTTTGCGTGGAGATTGAAGTACCAGATTCCGGTAGCTGGCTCCTGCAGAATGTCTTCTATAAAGAGCTGCACAATTTCATTCAACCGCATACCAGTATAAGCACCAATGATCGGAATCCAAAAGTAGTCTGAATGTCGCATCCTATGCTGCGTGAAAATTTCATGGGTAAATAAGCATTCGAGATCAGCTTTAGTAAACGGGCGCACAGGTTCAGCGTCAATTGCTCGTTCAGGTACGCGTTGTGATTTAAACGGATTCGGCAAATCTCGATCTTGTGCGAAACCCCATTCCCAAATCGAATTAGCCCGTGATAAGTATCCGTTGATCGTCGCGGTATCCAAACAGTCCGGCAATTCGCCATCATATTCGTTGATATCAAATTCGTCACCAGCAGCTACAGCCGCTGCTACCGCTTTTTTTAGTCTGAGATCTAGTTTCTTATTTACCAAACTACGTTCTTGCAAAGTTTGACCGAGAAATTTCGATTTACGACGGGTAGGTGGAATATATGATAAAACATCAATAAACTCATTAGCCGCATCACGAGTTATACTCGACATCGGAACGTCGCCAAAGTATTCAAGAAGCAGAGTAGTAAAAGCACTCCAGCCGCCGACAGTTCCAGGAGCCCAGTTTCGAGATTTTTCTTCCGTGAATTTTTCGACCACTTTTTTGAGAGTTAGAATCGGTTTCTTAGTCGAGGGTTGAGAAACAGGTTCAGACGATGGAAGAGTCTTTACGATCTCCGAACTAGCAGGCATTAAAGCTGGACTAGCCTCAACTACATTAGTTTGAACAGCATCGCCGTCTAATAGCAATCTGGCACGAGCTTCACTCATCGCGATAAACTCATCAATGGATATGTCAATCTCAGAACCAGATTTTCGTTTTACGATCATCCCACTAAAATTAGGAGATGGTGTACTGTTTGCCATACTCAGACCCCGTAGAGCATTAAATTGTTGTTCCACGTTATATACGAGATGATTAGCTAAACGGGAAGCAGTTTTTTTATCATGAGTATATAATGGTTTCTTGATTTCGCGCTTTCCAAGAGTAACTCGTAGATCAGCCGGCACACGGAGTCGGAGATAGAATCCACAAGGTGTAAGTAGCAGATAATTCGGCATTTTTTAGCTCCTGTGTACTAGATTGTGTACCAAGAAAACATCTATTGACCCGGAGATGCCTAAAAAGCGTTTGGAATCAGTATCTTACTCGATTCTGATACAGTTGATCATGAACAGTGTTGTGGTTGCCGGAGTGGGGAATATCTACGCCAACGAGGCACTTTACCGCGCCGGTATCCGCCCGGATCGTGCCGCAGGATCGCTGGCCATGCACGAATGCTCGCTGCTGGCGGAGACAATCCGCAATGTCCTTGAAGAATCAATCGGTGCAGGGATTACCTGTCAGGTGACTGAGGAAACCGTCGCCTATTATACGCAGGAACTCAAGGTTTACGGGCGCGGTGGCGAGGTATGCTCAGAATGCGGTGGGATGTTTGACGAAATGCGGATTGGAAACAGAATCACCGTTTTTTGCCGTAACTGCCAAATTTAGCACTTTCCTCCACAAATCCACCTCAGATAAAACCTTGCGATACATCTGCCTGATATGCTATTTTCTACCCCCTTAACTTACATATCCCATCCTTCAGGAGATACTCCATCATGGCCGAAAAAAACAACACACTGGAGAAAAACAAGGCGATTGAGCTGGCCCTTAGTCAGATCGAAAAACAGTTCGGCAAAGGCGCTATCATGCGGCTCGGTAATGATGAGGCGCTTCCGGGGGTTGAGGCTATTTCCACCGGCTCCATCTCCCTCGACATGGCTCTCGGTGTCGGTGGTGTGCCGCGTGGGCGGGTGATTGAAATATATGGCCCTGAGTCATCAGGTAAGACAACGCTGGCGCTTCACATTATTGCAGAAGCACAAAAAACTGGTGGAATCGCAGCTTTTATCGATGCTGAGCATGCACTGGATATCGGTTATGCCCGTAAGCTTGGCGTTAAAACCGATGATCTGCTTGTATCGCAGCCGGATACCGGCGAGCAGGCGCTGGAAATTACTGAGACCCTGGTCAGAAGCGGTGCGATTGACATTCTTGTGGTTGACTCGGTCGCTGCTCTGGTGCCAAAGGCAGAGATAGAGGGCGACATGGGCGATTCCCATATGGGTCTGCAGGCCCGTCTGATGTCACAGGCGCTACGCAAGCTGACCGGCATTATCAGCAAGTCGAACTGCTGCGTTATTTTCATCAATCAGATCCGTATGAAGATCGGTGTCATGTTTGGTAATCCGGAGACGACAACCGGAGGAAACGCGCTCAAATTCTACGCTTCCGTCCGTATGGATATTCGCAAAATAGCCACTCTGAAACAGGGCGACCAGATTATCGGTTCCAGAACGCGCGTAAAGATTGTCAAAAATAAGGTTGCTCCCCCGTTTAAAGAGGTTGAGTTTGATATACTCTACGGTGAAGGAATTTCCCGTACCGGTGATGTGCTTGACCTGGCGGTAGATAAAAATATTGTTGAAAAGAGCGGCGCCTGGTACTCCTACGGCAAAGAGCGTATCGGTCAGGGTCGCGAGAATTCACGCACCTGGTTGACCGAGCATCCGGATACACTGGCTGAGATTGAAGGCAAGCTGATGGATTTGCTGAAACCTGCTCCTGTTGTTGAAAAAGTCTGATTTTTTCCGACCGGTCTGACACATCAGGCAGGTCTGAAAAGCTTGAGGTTCACCATGGAACTGGACGAAATACTCACCATCGCTTATAAGGCCAAGGGTTCAGATATTCATATCAAAACCGGTCTGCCGCCTATCGTAAGGATCGATGGGCGACTGCACCCGATTCCGAACGCACCGCGCCTATCTTCCGATTTTGTTTTCGACACCGCCAACTCGATGATGAACGATCGTCAGCGGCGTATATTTGAGGAGAACTATGAAGTCGATCTGGCGTACGCCGTGCCGGGTCTGGGGCGTTTCAGAGTTAGTGCCTACCGGCAACGCGGAACAGTGGCGATGGTATTTCGTTCAATCGCTATTATTATTCCGACACTGGAGGGGCTTAATCTACCGCCCGTTATTAAGAAACTCTGTCAGGAAGAGCGCGGTCTGATCCTGGTAACCGGCACGACCGGATCAGGTAAATCCAGTACCTTGGCGGCGATGATAGACTCGATCAATCAAACTCGTACAAGTAACATCATTACCATCGAAGACCCGATCGAATTTCTGCATCGTGACAACAAGAGCATCATCAGCCAACGTGAGATCGGCACCGATACCCACACATTCGCGGCGGCTCTTAAAGGCGCGCTTCGTCAGGATCCGGATGTCATTCTGGTTGGAGAGATGCGTGACCATGAAACCATTGAAATCGCTATGACTGCCGCTGAAACCGGGCATCTGGTTATGTCCACCCTCCATACTACAGACGCGGCCGAAACCATCAACCGTATCATCGGGGTGTTCCCTCCGTATCATCAACGCCAGGTGAGAATCCAGCTCGCCAGAATTGTCAAAGGAGTTGTTTCCCAGCGACTGGTGCCGAAATTTGATGGCAGAGGGCGTGTTCCGGCAGTGGAGGTTATGCTGGCTTCTGCGCGTGTCAGGGAATGTATTGATGACCAGGAGAAGACAAAGCAGTTGCATGATGCTATTTCACAGGGCTATGTCTCATATGGCATGCAGAGTTTTGACCAGTCACTGATGAAGCTCTATTCCAACAAGCTGATAGCATATGACGAGGCATTGCGGCAAAGTTCCAATCCGGATGATTTTGCCCTCAAAGTATCCGGTATCTCCTCAACGTCCGATGCATCCTGGGAGGGTTTTGAAAATAAACCCGAAGAGCCTGCCGCTGAACTGGATCAAATTGACATTGAAAAATACTGAATCGGTTACGCCGGAGCAGGCGTACCAGTATGCAGTGCGGTTGCTGACCGGGCGGGATTATACGGTCGCAAAAATCAGGCAAAAACTGGCGTTGCGGAACGTTGCCGAACAAGATGTTGATGATCTGATTTACCGTCTGCAGAGTGAGGGATGGTTAGATGACCGCCGCTTTGCTGCCAGGTTTGCAGAATCTGCAATCTCCTCCGGGCGCTATTACGGAGTTCGCCTTCGTTTGGAGATGCGGCGCAGAGGGTTCACCGCAGATATTCTGAATGAAACCGTTTCACCTCTTCTCACTAAGAGCGATGAACTTTCCGAGGTTAGGTCGGCAGTAGAGCGACGCTCCCCCGGATTTTCCTATTCAGAGGCTAGTGATAGAGATAAAAGGCGGATGATCGGTTTTTTGCAGCGGCGCGGATTCGGGTTTTCTTCGATAATGAGAGCTCTTCGGACGGAGTCAGATTCATAAAATCCGGTTCTTCCTGTTTTTTCAGATTTGATCCGTGTTCCATGTTTAGATTTTCAGGTTTACTTGATGTAAAGGCTTGTTAAAAATTAAAGAGTTAGATTGTATGAGGAACTTATGACAGGTACAGAAATCCGGGCACGTTTTCTTCAATATTTTGCCGACCGTGGACATACGGTTGTTTCAAGTTCGGGGATTCTTCCCAAGAACGATCCGACTCTGATGTTTGCCAATGCCGGTATGAACCAGTTCAAGGACTGTTTTCTTGGCTTGGAAGACCGGGGTTATTACCGGGCGGTAAGTTCACAGAAATGTGTGAGAGCAGGCGGCAAGCATAATGATCTGGAAAACGTTGGCCGAACAGCACGACACCATACTTTTTTCGAAATGCTGGGTAATTTCTCCTTCGGCGATTATTTCAAAAAAGAGGCTATTGCCTACGCCTGGGAGTTTCTCACTGTCGAGTTGAAGCTCGATAAAAGTCGTCTGTATGTGACGGTGTATACCGACGATGACGAAGCGGCCGATATATGGCATTTTCAGGAAGGGATCCCGCGTGAGCGGATTTTCCGCTTCGGCGAAAAGGATAACTTCTGGTCGATGGGTGACACCGGCCCCTGTGGGCCGTGCAGTGAGATTTTCTACGATCAGGGTGCCGAAATCGGGTGTGACCGCCCCGACTGCAATGTCGGCTGCGAATGCGACCGATATATGGAGATATGGAACAACGTCTTCATGCAGTTCAACCGCTCAAGTGACGGGACCCTGACGCCGCTTCCGAAACCATCGGTCGATACCGGTATGGGGTTGGAGCGCGTTTCGGCAGTTATGCAGGGGGTGACATCAAATTACGACATCGATATCCTCCAGGGGATTATCTGTCATATTGAGCGCTTGACCGGTAAGAAGTACGGCGCCGATGAGAAAGACAATGTCTCGATGCGGGTTATTGCCGATCATGCCCGGGCTGTGACGTTCCTGATCTGTGACGGTGCCCTACCCTCCAACGAAGGTCGTGGCTATGTGTTGCGGCGTATCATGCGCCGGGCGGCCCGTCATGCAAAGATGCTCGGCTGCGCGGAGCCGATGCTGTTCAATATGGTTGATGCTGTGCGTGAAGTCATGGGAGATGCCTATCCTGAACTGCAGGAACGCGAAGAGTATATCAAGAAGGTTGTACTGGCCGAAGAGCAGCGCTTCATCGAGACCCTCGATCGTGGTCTGGCCATTCTCAACGATGAGGTAGCCTTGCTGCGTAGTGCCGGCAAAAATACCATCCCCGGTGAAGTACTGTTCAAGCTGTACGATACCTTTGGTTTTCCGACAGACCTGACAGCAGATATCGTAGAGAGTGAAGGTTTTACAATTGACGAGGCCGGCTTTGAAATCTGCATGGAGCGACAGAGAGCGCAGGCCCGCGAACACTGGAAAGGTTCCGGTGAAGAGGGGATCGCCCAGATCTATAAGGAACTCCACAGCAGTGGTGTACGTGGCCGCTTTGTCGGCTATGACGAAATGTCTGTCTACTCACAGGTGCTGGCGATTATCAGTGATGGTGTTCCGGTCGAAAGCGCAAATGTCGGTGACTCTGTGGCGGTAATAACGGAAAAGACCCCCTTTTATGGCGATTCAGGCGGCCAGAAAGGTGACTGCGGCACTATCTCAACAGGTAATGCCCACCTTGAGGTTACTGCCGCCAGCCGCCCTTTTATCGACCTGATTGTTCATCATACGGTAGTTAAAGAAGGAATCCTCAAAGTCGGAGATGCTGCCGACCTTAAAGTGGCACAGGCGGAGCGTGACGCTACCTGCCGCAATCATACGGCAACACACCTCCTGCAGAGTGCGCTGCGTCAGGTATTGGGCGAGCATGTCAAACAGGCCGGTTCGCTGGTTTCGCTGGGGCGGCTCCGTTTTGACTTTACCCATTTTTCTGCGCTTACCGATAGTGAGCTTCGCCAGGTTGAGATGATTGTCAACCGGTTCGTAATGGCGAACGATCAGGTCGTTACCCGCGAGATGAATATCGCCGAAGCGATAGAGGCGGGTGCCACCGCGCTCTTCGATGAAAAGTACGGGGATTCTGTCCGTGTCGTGAAGGTCGGTGATGTCAGTATGGAGCTATGCGGGGGAACTCACGTACGTGCCGCCGGCGACATTGGACTGTTCAAAATTGTCTCTGAAGCGGGCATCGCTGCCGGAGTGCGACGTATTGAGGCGTTGACCGGTTTTGGGGCACTTGATTTTGTCCGGCAGATGGAGGACGAACAGAAGGAAATTGCAGCGCTGCTTAAATCTGAAACGGGGAATTCGCGCGACAGAGTCGAAAAATTGCTGGCCGGTCAGAAGGAGCTGCAGCGGGAAATAGAGGCGTTAAAAGCAAGGCTGAATGTTGCTGCTTCCGGAGATCTGCTGTCACAGGCTGTCGAACTGCAAGGGGTCAAGCTGCTTGCCATACAGGTTCAGGTGGAGGATATCAAGGCGCTGCGCGACCTTTCCGATACACTGAAGGACCGAATCGGCAGCGGGGTGATTGTCCTCGGCACCGAGATTGCCGGCAAGGCGAATCTCCTCGTTGCGGTGACTAAAGAACTGAGTAACACCATCAAGGCCGGTGACATCATCAAACAGATTGCGCCAATTATTGGCGGCAGTGGCGGCGGCAAGCCGGAACTTGCCCAGGCGGGCGGGAATTTGCCTGACAGGCTGGGTGAGGCGTTGGCTGCGGTTGCCGGGATTCTGTCAGCGCAGTGATCAATTATTACAGGGAAGAACGATGAAAACACTAATAGAAAAAGCTAATACGCTGATGGAGGCGCTGCCGTACATCCGGCGGTTTGCCGGAAAAACCTTTGTCATCAAGTATGGCGGGCACGCAATGGCAGACGAAAAACTGAAAGAGTCGTTTGCGCTTGATGTGGTGCTGCTCAAGTCATTGGGGATCAATACGGTCATTGTTCATGGCGGCGGACCACAGATCAACGATACCCTGAAGAGGTACGGTATCGTCTCCGAGTTTGTACGTGGCATGCGCGTCACCGATGCTGAAACGATGCAGGTGGTCGAAATGGTGCTCGCGGGGCAGGTGAACAAGGAAGTTGTCGGTTACCTGAACCAGCATGGCGGTCGTGCGGTTGGCCTATCCGGTAAAGACGGCACCCTGTTGCTGGCAAAAAAACTGCTGCAGGAGGTTAAAAACATTGATGGTTCCTTTAGTCAGGTCGATATCGGTTTTGTCGGCGATGTTGTCAAGGTCAACACCGACCTGATCAGCACGCTGGAACATGGAAAATATATTCCTGTTATTGCGCCGATCGGCGTCGGCCCGGAAGGGGAAAGTTACAACATAAACGCCGACCTTGTCGCTGGTAGAGTTGCAGCGGCACTGAATGCCGAGAAACTGATCCTGCTGACCGATATCAACGGCGTCAAGGACACCGGTGGCACTCTTCTGGCAAGCCTGACCGTGGCGGAGCTGCACCGCCTCATTGAGGAAGAGGCGATCACCGGCGGCATGATACCCAAGGTTATCTGTTGTGCCGACGCACTTAAGGAAGGGGTCAAAAAAGCACATATTATTGATGGTCGCATGGAGCATGCGGTGCTGCTGGAAATATTTACCGACGTAGGAATCGGCACGGAGATTACGAAATGAACAGTCAGCAGTGGGTTGAAAAATCGGATAAATATATCATGAAAACGTACGGCCGTTACCCGATTGTTCCTGTCAAAGGAGAGGGTTGCCGGTTGTGGGATGCCGACGGCAAGGAGTATCTCGATTTCCTTGGCGGCGTTGCGGTCAATAACCTCGGGCATTGCCATCCGAAGGTAGTCTCCGCTCTGCAAAAGCAGGCAGCCGAGTTGATCCACTGCTCCAATTACTATCAGATACCACAGCAGATCGAGCTGGCGGAACTGCTTTGCAACCACTCGTTTGCCGACAAGGCATTCTTCTGCAACAGCGGCGCCGAAGCCAACGAAGCGGCGATCAAGCTGGCGCGTAAATACAGCCTCGATACCTATGGCCCGGAGCGTTACGAGATTATTACCGCCGCCGACTCCTTTCATGGCCGCACCATGGCCACGGTTTCCGCTACCGGCCAGGAAAAGGTGCAGCGTTTCTTTGATCCGCTTCTGCATGGTTTCAAACATGTCCCGTTCGATGATGTTGCTGCGCTCGAAGCGGCCATAACATCCACAACTTGCGCCATCATGCTGGAGCCGATTCAGGGTGAAGGCGGTGTGAACATGCCGTCACCCGGCTATTTTCAGGCGGTGCGTGAGCTGTGTAATCGGCACGGGTTACTGCTTATCTTTGATGAGGTTCAGGTCGGGATGGGGCGTACCGGGAAAATGTTTGCGTATGAGCATTTTGAAGTGACTCCAGATATAATGACACTTGCCAAGGCACTCGCCGGTGGGGCGCCGATCGGAACGATGTTGGCAAAAGACAAATTTGCCGCCGCGTTTGTTCCAGGCACCCACGGATCAACTTTTGGAGGCAACCCGCTCGTCTGCGCAGCCGCCATCGCCACAATCAGAACCATTCTGGAAGATGGCCTGCTCAACCGCTGCGAGGAGATCGGTGAATATCTGACCGGCGAACTTGAAGCGCTAGGCCGGAAGTATCCGTTTGTCAAAGAGGTGCGAGGAGTCGGCCTGATGATCGGCATGGCACTCACAATTCCTGCGGGGGAAATAGTCAAAAAAGGGCACGCCTGCGGGGTACTGCTCAATGTTACCCACGACTCGGTACTCCGTTTTGTGCCGCCGCTGGTTGTCACCAAGCAGGAAATCAACACAATGATTGCCATTCTCGATGGAATTTTTGCCGAGATTTAGGAGAGAAAAATGACACGACATTTTCTGGCACTGCACGATTACACGAAGGATGAACTAGACGAACTGTTATTGCTGGCTGCCGACCTGAAGGTCAAACAGAAAAGCGGTATTCCGCACCGCTTACTGGAAGGAAAAACCGTTGCGCTTATCTTTGAAAAATCATCCACGCGCACTAGAGTCTCATTCGAAGTGGGGGTCTTTCAGTTGGGCGGTCATGGGCTGTTTATGCCATCCGGATCTTCCCAGATGGGGCGTGGAGAGCCGATTAAGGATAGCGCCCGTGTCATGGGGCGCTATTGCGATGGGGTGATGATCAGGACTTTCGGGCAGGAGATAGTTGACGAGTTTGCAAAGTATTCCGACGTACCAGTCATAAACGGCCTGACCGACCTGTTCCATCCGTGCCAGATAATGGCTGATCTCCAGACCGTTATTGAACACAAAGGGGGATATCGCGGACTCAAATTTGCCTGGGTAGGCGACGGCAACAACATGGCCAATACCTGGGTTGAAGCGGCTGCTATCTTTGGTTTTGAATTGACTCTGGCCTGCCCGACCGGATATGAGCCTGACCAACAGGTCATGGCGTGGGCAGAGGCCAAAGCTCCCGGCTTGATCACGCTGACGGCAGACCCGAGGGTGGCGGTGGCCGGCGCAGATGTCATCAATACCGATGTATGGGCCAGCATGGGGCAGGAAGCGGAGCAGAATGAGCGTGAAAAAGCTTTCGTCGGTTACTGTCTGGATGACGCACTGATTGCTCTGGCAAAGCCTGATTCCATCGTGCTTCATTGCCTCCCTGCCCATCGCGGGGAAGAAATTTCAGATTCGGTTATAGAGGGGAAACATTCCGTTGTCTGGGATGAGGCGGAGAATCGCTTGCACATACAGAAAGCAATTATGGCGACTTTGATTAAATAACCAGCCTACAATTTAAAGGAGACTACGCAGATGGCACCAATCAAAAAACAGGAAATCAACAAAATTGTCCTCGCCTATTCCGGCGGCCTGGACACATCCATTATTCTCAAATGGCTGAAAAACGAGTACGGCTGCAAGGTTGTAGCCTTTTCGGCTGACCTTGGACAGGGTGAAGAGCTTGATCCGGTCCGTGAAAAGGCTTTGGCGACAGGCGCTGACAAGGTCTACATCGATGACCTGAAGGAAGAATTCGTCCGCGACTTTGTCTATCCGATGTTTCGCGCCAATGCCATCTATGAAGGGCACTACCTGCTCGGCACCTCCATTGCCCGTCCGTTGATCGCCAAGCGTCAGATGGAAATCGCCGCCAAAGAGAAGTGCGATGCAGTTTCTCACGGTGCCACCGGCAAGGGGAACGATCAGGTACGTTTCGAGCTTGCCTATTACCACTTTGACCCGTCGATAAAAGTTATCGCCCCTTGGAGAATGTGGGATTTGAACAGCCGTATGGCTCTGATCGAATACGCCAAGAAGAATGACATCCCCATTCCGACCATCAAAAAGCGTCCCTGGTCATCAGACCGCAATCTGCTGCATATCTCCTTCGAGGGGGGGATTCTGGAAGATACCTGGGCCGAGGCGCCGGAAGAGATGTACGTGCTGACAAAACCGCCTGAAAAAGCTCCCAATAAGCCGCAATACGTTGAGATAGAGTTCAAAAACGGTAATGCGGTGGCTGTTGACGGTGAAATAATGACTCCGGCACAACTGTTGGCTCATCTGAATTCCATTGGCGGAGTGCATGGCGTCGGTCGCGTTGACCTGCTTGAGAACCGTTCGGTCGGCATGAAATCGCGTGGTGTCTATGAGACACCCGGCGGCACAATTCTACGTGAAGCACATTCGGCGGTCGAGCAGATTACTATGGATCGGGAGGTCATGCGTATCCGGGACAACCTGATTCCTGAATATGCCAAACAGATTTATTCCGGCTACTGGTTCTCGCCTGAACGGCTGATACTGCAGACCCTTATTGATGATTCCCAGAAATGTGTCAACGGTGTAGCCCGGGTCAAGCTGTATAAAGGACTTTGCCGCACAGTCGGACGCAAGTCAGAGTCAGATTCGCTCTTTAACCTCGATTTTGCCACTTTTGAAAAGGATCAGGTCTTTAATCAGGCCGATGCCGGAGGCTTTATCAAGATTAACTCACTGCGTCTTCGGATTCGCTCACTGATGAATGCCAACCGGAAGAAGTGACGTAAGAGAGATTGGGAGGCATAGATGGCTTTTGCCGATAGCATAAGAAAATGGTTCTGGAAGGGATCTGAGCCCCTTCTGGACGAGTTGTTTGAGCATGACGAAAAAATGGCAGCAGAATTGGCTGAGTTAAAAAAACTGGTGCGTCGTCAAGGGATCCAGCAGGAGTCGCTTGTTCGCGAGATATCTGCCAAACTTGATACCCTTGCAGCCACCGATGGAATGGGGGATGAAGAGCCCGAATCTCCTAACTCACTCATGGCGCTGGCCGAATCGTACTTCCACCTTGAAACGGCTCTTGCTCATAGCGATACCGGATCCGAGATACTGGAAGCCCTTGCCATCATCCGTGAAAAACTTGATGATGTCTGCCTTGAAGCGGAATTAGAGGTCATCCGCGAGTGCGGTGTTTCTTTTGACAGCAGAATACACGAAGCTCTGGACCGTGCGCCAGACGGAGAACATCCTGTCGTAAGGAGCGTGACAGCTCCCGGGTTCATACATAACGGACGGGTTGTAAAAGCGGCTCGAGTCATACTTGCGGAACATATCAACAGATCTGACACATCGGAAAGCGAGGAACTTTATGGCGAATGAAGCACTGTACGGTATTGACTTGGGGACGACTAACTCTTGCATCGCACTGATCAGGAACGAAATGCCTGAGGTGGTAGAGATAGAGGAGGGTTCGGCGATTGTGCCGTCCGTTGTCAGCCTGGATGAGGCAACCGGCGCGTTTATCGTGGGGCGACGTGCCAAAAACCGCTTGTCGGCATATCCCGAGCTTACCGTCCGATCGGTAAAACGGCGCATGGGGCACGATGAACATGTCATTCTTGGCAAGCTGGCATTATCGCCGGAGGAGGTATCAGCTCATATCCTCTCCTATCTGGCGGAGGAAGCGGGAAAGATGACCGGCTATCCGGTGAAAAAGGTTGTCATTACCGTTCCGGCCTTTTTTAATGACGCTCAGCGCCGCGCAACCATCAAAGCGGGAGAACTTGCTGGCCTTGAGGTGGTACGGATCATCAACGAACCAACGGCAGCCTCTCTTGTCTAC
>CAIMXI010000369.1 GCA_903845365.1 uncultured Geobacteraceae bacterium
CTTGCCCGTGCTGCGGAGCAGTTGGGGGTAGCCGGGAGAGTCAAGCTCATAGCGCAGAGGGCATTCAGGAAATTGTTGGCCTCGTTGCCACCTCTTCCTACACCCAAATTACTACCGGCAACTGGATGAAGCACAGCCAACTGCCGTTTTTAGGCTTATTGGTCTTTGCACGCAAACCGGCGCCAATACAGGTGACCGGATGGGGGGAACCAACTGGGACCGGCTTGCCTACAATGGACTATCTTCTGGCTGATCCAGTTCTCATTCCAGCTTGTGAGAGACATCTATTTGCTGAAAAAGTTGTAGACTTACCTTGCTTCTTAGGTTACTGGGTGGCAAATCCTCTGCCAGAGCCTGGGCCGCTGCCGTTAATTCACAATGGGCATGTTACGTTCGGTTCGTTTAATAGAGGTGCAAAGCATACCGATACAACTTTGGCTTTGTGGGCCAAAACACTTAATTCTGTGCCTAACTCCACTCTTCTACTGAAGGCCCCAGAATGGGGTTCGCTTGAAAAGAGAACCCGACTATTGGATAGGTTCGCAAGCTACGGAGGTGATCCTGAAAGGGTTCTTTTTCTCGGTTATATACCACGCAACGATCACTTTATCGCTTACCAACAGGTTGATATCTGCCTCGACCCTCAGCCTCACAGCGGAGGAATGACTACGCTTGATGCACTACATATGGGGATACCTGTATTAACATTGCCCGGTGCAACTCCGTCATCCAGACTGGCAGCAGCAGTACTATCGGCACTTGGACTGACAGACTGGATTGCCACTGATTCGGCAGATTTTGTCGCAAAAGCCATTGCATTTACTGCCGACATTCCATCTCTGGATGAACTTCGCCACCAACTGCGTTCACGTATTACCTCTTCTTCTTTTGGTAACCCAGTTACCTATGCTAAAATGGTGGAGGAACAGTATCTCAATATGTGGCAACACTGGTGCTCCAACCGTAATAACCCCAACCAGGGCTAGTAAATTTCATCTTAGATGTATGAACAATTGCAGGATGGTAAGGCAAGGATCGGTATCAGTCTCGATTCGGATAATTAGCAGAGAGGTGCTATTCAATGAAATTGGAAAATGAATTACCGCTTTTATTTTCTAAAGCGGGATACGAATTTTTATGGAATTACATACAAGAGCAGCGTAACTTAGATAGCCAAGGCTATGATTCTGGGCGTTTAGTGTTTCTTGGATTTTGCATGACAAATCTATTACATTCAAAAGCGCAGCTGCTACAAGATTTGTATGTGATGTATAAGTTAAATTCAAAACGGGATGGTTTCTTTGTTGAATTCGGTGCTGCTGGTGGTGTGAATCTTAGTAACACCTTTCTACTGGAGAAACAGGGGGGCTGGAGAGGTATCTTGGCAGAACCTTTTCCATTATGGCATGATTCATTGGCAATTAATCGAAAAGTCATTATAGATCATCGTTGCGTATGGAGCCAATCGGGAGAGCAATTAGAGTTTCTAGGAACTGAGCATGCGCCAGAATATGCAACCATTTTAGATTTTAGGGATGCTGATAAGTACGGTGTTGGGAGAAGCAGATCAAATAACGTTATTACTGTTGAAAGCATTTCACTAAATGATCTTTTATTTCAGCATTCGGCTCCAATTGATATTGATTATTTGTCAGTAGATACTGAAGGATCAGAATTTGAAATATTAAATAATCTTGACTTTGCCAGATATCACCCAAGAGTTATTACTGTCGAGCATAATTTCAACTCAGTGCTGAGGGATAATCTAAATAATTTACTTGTTGGGAACGGTTATGTTAGAGAATTTGAAGAGTTATCAATGTTTGATGATTGGTATTTTTTACCAAAATGAGTTTATTTAGTTTGAAGCTCTGAACTGTTAATTTAATTGTATTTTTAGTAAACCACCGGCTATGCCGGTGTGACTATAAAAGGCTATGCCGTTCCGGTGTGGTTGGTTTAATAATGAAATCTGGACTCAGATTACACCACTCGAATGAGTATAATGCTTGAACCATCCTGTTTTGGCATCAAGCATGGTAGCCACCCCGCCTCATCACATCGGACGCTTCACGGTACAGTCTGGAGCGAGCAGAAAGCAGACGCTTTGCAAAACCACCTTGCTGGTAATCACAGATAGTCGCCCGAAGCTGATTTATAAGAACAATTTGACTGCTGGAGGTGCTTTCAGTAGGGAATTGAAATGATCAAAGGATAAGGCCTTTCAGTAGGGAAATTTGAAAATGGCTTGCGAAAGTGCTTTTGCAGTGTGTTACAGATTTCAGTTGAAGGTATGAACCGTGGGGGAGCTTGTGGGATGACAGCAAAAGCTCCTGGATGTGTCGGTGCCGGAACGAGCTGCTTCTGTCTGGCGGGACTGAGTTCGGTCTTCTTCATGGAGATATCCTTTAATGGAAAGAGATACTATTAAAGGTTAGCACTTTATTCACTAACTATCAAGCAAGTTGTTAAAGGATAATTTTAGCAGAAGCCCGAGAGTGTACGCTTTTGCCTTTGTCAGTAGCTTTTTAACTGGTAACACGATGCGCTCTGTCATTTCCACGGAAATGGTGTTCCGGAAATTGTTGACGTGTTAGCTCAAATCGTATATACAATAAGTATGTTCTACGAGTGGGACGAAAACAAGCGGCTGAAAAACCTGGAAAAACACGGATATGACCTAGCCGATTGACAGCTTGTCTATGAGTCATCAGATAAGATATCGGTTGAAAGTCACCGACCACACGAACGTCGATGGCTGGATATTGCTGAAGTTGGTGGCGAACTGATTACTCTTACACTAACTTACACGCTGCGTGGAGATGCAGTTCGCTGTATCTCATTGCGAAAGTCCAGCCGCAAGGAAAGGAGCCTTTATTATGGCCAAAATAGTTAAACTGACCTCGGATGAAATTAAAGAAATGCGTTCGAGTGGTGAAATAATGACCGACAAGGAACGAATCCTCAATTTTTCTGAAGAGGATGTCGAACGCATGGCTAAGGACGATCCGGACAATTTCCTTAAAACCGATGAGGATTGGGTTCAGGCTATCATTCATCGTCCGGGAATCCGTGGTTCACAGAAAGCCCCTACAAAAAAATCAATTGCTATACGTCTATCCCAAGATGTTGTGGAGAATTTCAAGTCCACTGGTGCTGGGTGGCAATCTCGGATTGATGATGCTTTGAGAAATTATTTGAAAGAACATCCGCTGAAGCATGCCTAAAATATTCAGGCTGGGCAAAGCAACTTTGCGTTAAATACTCGAAAGCAAAAGACACGGCGCTCCGACACAATCCAGAATTTTTCCGACTGCGACTCGTTCGTTTCCGAATGCATTTCCGGATGAATCCGACCACCGTCCCGGCGTGCAACCGACGACAATTCCGATTTCAAACCGACCATCATTTCGCTGGCAATCCGACCAGCGTTCCAGAATGAAACAGATCAACCGGTTGTGTTCGCAAGGCAACTCAGCAGCGTATTCTGGATAGACTGGTACACAATGCCTATAAGGTTTAACTGAAGGGCGAATCTATGAAGAAGAAGCGGACAACGCTTGACCAGAAAGCAGAAGCTGTGACAGATTGTACCCAGTTAGCCTGAAATTATGGCGGAGCCTTCCCATGTCATTAAATGAGTTCAAGCTGTTTGACACTCATCTCCACATTATTGACAGCCGTTTCCCTTTAGTGCCCAATAGTGGCTATCTCCCGGATGAGTTCACCTGTGAGGATTACCTCAACCAGATGAATGACTATTCCTTGAGCGGAGGAGCAATTGTATCTGGTTCTTTCCAAACCTTTGACCAGACTTATCTTGTCGAGGCACTCAAGACTCTTGGCCCTTCCTTTGTGGGCGTAACTCAATTACCGGCAAGTGTTTCTGATGAGGAGTTGCTGGAACTCAACAAAATTGGAGTACGTGCCGTCCGTTTCAATCTCAAACGGGGCGGTTCAGAAGAAATAACCCAGCTTGATAGTATGGCAAGACGGGTCTATGACCTAACTGGCTGGCATGTGGAACTTTATGTCGATTCCAGAGAGCTGGACGGATTATTTAACACACTGGCAGCTCTACCTGCTGTCAGTATTGACCATCTTGGTCTTTCAAAAGAGGGTTTCGGAACGCTGCTCAAGCTTGTTGAACGTGGTGTCCATGTGAAAGCAACAGGTTTTGGTCGAGTTGATTTTGATGCGCGGACTGCTATTCAGGATATATTTTCTGCCAATCCGGAATCCCTTATGTTCGGCACCGACCTCCCTTCAACACGAGCACCACGTCCATATGAAGATGGCGATTTTAATCTCGTAGTTGAAGCTTTGGGAAAAGAAAAAACGCAGAAAGTTCTACATGAAAATGCCGTAAAATTTTACCGACCACAGCAGAGCAGTTAACCGTACTTCCTGCACCTTGCGACATATCAGCTTGGTCGCTTTTACCGGAACGCTGGTCGGATTCACCGGAATAGCCATTCTTGTTGGCCATGATGGTCGCGACCAGAAACTTATGGCACAAATCAGCAGCAAGAGTGAGGTGCAGGTGCTTGATGAAAGGAATCGTCATAGATCATCGCCGTCATCTTCTCCGTCGTTGACCAGGGCGCGAACTTCCACCTCACTTTTGTCGCTAATCTTTATGTAAGATCATTTGAACCTTCGTTTCATGGTCTTAAAACTACCTCTTAAAAACTCGACTTTTGCACCATCAGCTTTGGTGATATATGATTTCTTCGGGTTAATGTTGCCGGCCAGTACTTCTCGGTCGAACTCTTCAACCGCTTCTTCCATACTGTCGAATGCCTCGTCAATAAACTGAGCACAACCACCTTCAAAATACACACCTTTCCCGGGCACATGACATTCTTCTTTCCACAGGCCCTTGTTTTTAAGTATCTGAAACACACAGCTTGGACACGCTTCATCATAAATCGTCTCATTGTCCATCTCAGTAATATCCACGAACAGACCGCAGTGGTCGCACCGCATAAGAGATACCGGAACGCAATTACCACCATTGACACTGCAACGGCTAACGTACCGAGCGCTGTGTGCGCCGGGTGACTATGTTCCGCATTTCAGAGTTCCAAATTTCCAGGCAAATCGAATTACCGGTAACTTGTGGGCGCTATATTGTCGGACAATCCTTCCTTACCTATCATTTTTATAAGATCAAGATTACCGTCCCAGATATTTTTAGTGTCGTATTCGATTGCGCCGTGTTCATCCCACACCATCTGATGGTCTATGCATCTGCTGCGGAAGGCACTTCGACCCTTATAATTCTTGACCTTCAGAGCAGCCTTGTGAGCACGCTGGGCCAACAAGAAGGAAAATACCCAAACCAACCAGGAGGGACTAATTATGACAAAGACAGAGCTAGTAGCAAGAATGGCAGAAAAAGCAAAACTGACTAAGGCCCAAGCAGAATCTGCCTTAGCCGTATTTCAATGTGCAGTGACAGAGGAACTGGTTAACGGTGGCAAAATCACGCTGCTTGGGTTCGGCACGTTCTCCTCGGTTGAGAGAGCAGCACGTACTGGAAGAAATCCGCAAACTGGCAAGGCCCTCAAAATTGAGGCCAAAAGGGTCGGCAAGTTTACCACGGGCAAGACCCTCAAAGACCTTGATGCTTGCAAAGGCTCCTGCAAGGGTAAGCCTGCTGAAAAAACTGGAACCAAACCTGCTGCTGCTAAGGCTGCACCGGCCAAAGCCAAGAAGAAATAACTAGCATCAGTTGACACCCAGATGGCAGCTTTGTGGACTGAAAAACAAGGGCAGTATTTACCCTTTATTTATAACTACTCGAAAATCCACGGGCGGCCTCCTGCTGAGTCCGATCTGGAAAGGTACTTCAGTAAGGTTGCAAACTGCTGATTGCGTTTGGCGAAAGGTACTTGTCTTGGCTGTCGTTCTCGTATTATTCCAATCGTCATCTCTATACAGCGTAGCGCAGAAATGAAGAAGGCCACCCGAAAGTGACCTTCTACGTTGCTTCTATTTCCATGTATTCCCCCTTTGCTGACTCAGCTTTTAGTAGCAGCCGTTACCATTTCACCTTTTGCTGCAGATACTGCACCTTTTACCATTCCAGTTGCCAATAATACTGCTGGTATTACCTGTGTTACTACTATCAGGGCGCAGAATCCTAAAAATACCCAGACAAAAATCCCACTGTTATCTTCACTCAATCCGTTAGCTGCCGCAAATGCCGTCGCTGGGGCGATGGTTCCAATGATGGTGGTGATAAGTGCTCTCATGACATCCTCCTCGTATTTTTTGCTTTAGATTTATTTCGTGTGCTTCTGTCTTTATCTATTACATTTGCCGTGCCAAACTTTGAAATTAAGTGGTGGTATAATATAACTCACTGATATTTTAGATAAAAATACTTGTTACGCATTCAGCATAACACTGAAGGTCAAGACGAATAAGAATCCTTCTGTATAAGAACAAAATACTATTTATCGCGATGATTGAAAGAATTGCCGCAGTATCGGCATGTTACGTATTGGCATATAGAACTTTTGGGTGTATAAATCCCGGAGGGTGATTACCGGAGTCTGGTGGAGGAGCTGGAGAATCAGGGCTTCGATATCTCCAGACTGCGCAAGACGCCTCAGAACTGGCTGAAAGGTATTGACAAGTCGAAGTAAAAAGCTGGCCAAAGGTACTGTTATGCGGATGATCCGTTTTGAAAAAATACAACTGCTAAGCATTGATATTGAGACGCTGTGGGACTTCTGTTCAAATCCGGCCAATCTCCCGCTCATTACACCACCGGATTTGTGTTTTACACTGACTTCACCTGTTCCGGAGCGGATGCATCCCGGCATGATAGCCACATATACTGTCGCTCCTTTCGGCAAGATCAGGGTCAAATGGGTCACCGAGATAACCCACGTGGTGCATCCTTTTATTTTTGTTGACGAACAGCGCTTTGGGCCATACCGTTTCTGGCACCATCAGCACCATTTCAAGTCATTGGAAAACCTGATTAGTTCTAATTCGCCGCTTGATTAGTAAATGACTTATTCTGTCTTACTCGTGTGATATTCTTCTGATATTAAAAAACAGGAGGATACAACATGAAAAAAATCAATCTCCAATTTCAGCCAGGC
>CAIMXI010000370.1 GCA_903845365.1 uncultured Geobacteraceae bacterium
AGTACTGACGCACGAATGTAACTGCGTAGTTCTACTTTGTCACATTACGTCACGTAGTGACCGATTGATGGTAGCCCGGCGTTTTAACGCCGGGATCGAAGCAGAACCGTCTTTTCGTCACGTACGTGACGAATGAAATTGTGGCATTTGAATCCGGGCAATGAATTACCCGGCTACCATCAGTCTGTCCCTACGGGACGAAAACGTAATGTGACAAAGTAGAAGTAGTTGCAGAGAAAAAACTGTCATCCTGAATGAAATGAAGGATCTGCTGTAGATTTTGGTTGTAACGCCAGCAAAAAGCAGATCCTTCGTACCTCAGGATGACACCTTTCTTGCGACAAAGTTTTTTTGAAACACTGTGTAAACATAACGTATGGGGCTTTGCAAAGTCATGCGTCAGTGCTGTTAGTGGGCGATATTTTGTGGTTATTCGAGATAATTATGACTACAGGCAGTACATTTTTGTAATGCACGTCATCCAAGGTCCAAGTGTTCTATACATGATGTAGCGAACAGGGCTGGTATGCTTGCTGATAAGCTATTACAGCCAAGCAGATAACAGACAAATCCGGTACCGGTCTGAGTAGATCAATAAAGAAGAGCACTGCTTACGAGTAGTGCTCTTTTTTGTGCGTGAGATGTATGGAGTTGTAGAAAAAGTACGGATAAACCTACAACCCCAAGAAACTATTAATCACCTTCTGTACTTCGGCTATGGATACGTTACTGTTGTTGTCTATATCCACGCAAGCTTCAACCGTCTTTAGTCCGAGGAACATGTTGATGGCAGATTGTACTTCGGCAATGGTTACTGTGCCGCTGGAGTCGCAGTCGCCGGCTTTTGATGTAACATTCACGGTTGCAGAAACAGGAAGTGAGATATTTCCTGCACTGTCTTTAGCCCAGGCGTAAAGCGTTTTATTTCCTGCTGTGGTGAAGGTGTAGCTCGTTGGTGCAGTGGTACTCCAGCTACAACTGGTTGAACTGTTTGTCTCGGATATACAGTAGCCGCTGACGGTAACGTTATCTGTTGCTGTGAAGGTTGTTACCGGCACGGTTAGCTGTGAGCTGGTCGGAATGGTAAAGGTGATTACCGTTGGTGCCGTTACGTCTGGCAGAGTTATGGTTGTTGATGCAGTAGCGCTACTGGATATATTTCCTGCAGCATCTTTTGCCCATGCATAAAGCGTCTTTGGAGTTGCTACACCATCAGGTATGCCGACGAAAGCGTAGTTGGTCGGTATTGTTACACTCCAGTTGGAGGCGGTAGCTGCCGGTGTTGTCGCGGTCTCAGTGAGTAGATAGCCTGTCACGGCTGCATTATCGGTTGCTGTGAAGGTAGTTACGACCACATTGAGTGTTGTTGCTGTTGCAGGAATTACAAATCCAGTAACAGTCGGCGCAGTTACATCCAGTGCTCCCACAAATGCCACTACAGATAAATCAAGGTTGTTGACGGTTGCTGATCTTGAAGGTGGCGTAAAGAGGTAAAGTGCTTTTGATGGAGTCACGATATAGGTTCCGTTCAGGAGCGGTCCGATGCTGTAGTTTCCACTTCCATCTGCTGTTACGGTTCCGCTGGCAGTGCCGCTATAGGTGACAGTAGTACCAGCGACACCAGCGTTTCCGCTGATTATATAATCGTTTGAACAGGCAACAGTGAGTGTCAGTGCTTTGTCTATACTCTTTGGTGTTGCTGCCGAATCGGTCAGGCGTGTGGTAATGGGGAAGGCACCGCAGTTTGTCGGTGTACCAGCTATAACACCGCTTGCGCCGTCAATAGTTAATCCTTGCGGCAGTGTACCGGTCGCAATGCTCCATGTGTGAGGGGTTACGCCACCTATGCCGGAAAGGGTTGTGCTATATGCAGATTTCTGGGTTCCGGCAGGTATGCTGGTTGTTGCAATACTGAGGGCATTCCAGATACGCAGCGGCAGTGTGACGCTTGCTGTTTGTGCAGTTGGGTATGAATAGTCAGTTACTGTAAAGGCATAATTTGCCAGGCCGGCAGCAGATGGTGTGCCGCTGATTACTCCAGTGGTGCTGTTGAGAGTCAATCCAGCCGGGAGTGTTCCAGCAACGCTGAAGGTACGGCCAGGAACACCGCCTGATGCTGAAAGTGTGGCGGTGTAATATGTTCCGACATACCCTTGCGCTAAGGTTGTTGTGTTCAGTGACAATGCTGCTGCGGCTGTCAGTGTCAGGGAATAGGATTTATCGTAGGTTCTTCCTGTTGCGTCGGTCAATCTGACCGTTATGTTAAATGTGCCCGGTTCCCTCGGTATTCCGGAAAGGACTCCAGTCGTAGCAAGAGTCAATCCGCTTGGAAGTGTTCCACTCGATATGGTGAAACTGTAGGCCGTCTTCCCGCCGTTGCCAGCAATGGTGCTGCTGTATGCAACCCCCTGCTGTCCTGACGGGAGTGAAAGCGTGCTTATCTCCAGTGGCGGTAACAGATCTATTGTAAACTCCTTCTCGCTGTAACCTGAAACACTGTCGGTCACCCCTATTGCAAAGGGATAACTTCCGGTTCCAGTAGGTGTGCCGCTGATGATGCCAGTTGTTGTGTCAAGAGACAGTCCGGTCGGGAGTGTGCCGGTAGGTTTGCTGAACGTATATGGCGCAGTTCCGCCAGCGACCATGATTCGGTTGCTGTAGGCAACATTCGGGGAAGCCCAGGGTAGTGTTGTTGAAGTTATACTCAATGCACCGACTGTTGGCAGCAGGATATCGGCCATTGCAGATGCTGTAGCGGAAACAACAAGCACGTTTTTGGTAGTTGTTTGATAGCCGGTTTTGCTGATCGTAATGCTGTAGGTGGCAGGTGGAAGATTGCCGAAGTTATATGTACCGTTTGTGTCGGTTGTGGCTGTTGTGGAAGTATTGAAAGTGAGCGTAGCGCCAGATACAGGCCGACCGGTAGATTGGTCGGTTACAGTTCCATAAATTGTCGTAAAAGCAGCAGCATTGAGCGGGATATCCTTACTGCCGCTGGCGGTTGTGATGGTCAGGTTGGCAGCCTTGGCACCGCTGGAGGTTGGTGCTGCCGCTACTGCCAGAGTGCAGTGTGTTCCGGCGGCCAGAACAGGCGTCAGGCTAGAACAGGCGTTGCTGCCGCCAAGCACGACGGTAAACTCAGTGGGGTTGGCCCCGGTCAGGGTAGTAGCGGTAATGGTTACAGGCGCCGCACTGTTGTTCTGCAGGCGTATCTGTTGCGATGCACCGGTGGTACCAACCTGGACATTTCCGTACTCAGATGTTGCGACATAAAGAATCAAAGAATCAAAGGACCAAAACTGCCCCGGACGCACGGGCCAAACACAGTAGCCATTGCTCTTACTGGCGTCGCGGTTGTCGGTATTGGCCATGCTGACGTACCTGGCGTTATCTGCGTAGGTAGTACTGCCAGACCAATAGGCGTAGGACTCGACGGATGTAAAACCTGCTGCGTTTAGAGTGTCGACGCGATATCCCGCATCTACAAATATTATAAGTTCGTAAATGGTCGGCAGGTGCCAGTCACCCGCCTTGCTGCCGTCTGATAGGTCGCATTGCCCATCAGTCAGAGTGTTGGACTTTGACATCGCACCGCCCCAGTTTTGATAACCAAAGCAGTTGGCATTCTTGAGCCAAATAAGGTTGCTGACGGTGTCATATATTGTGCCGTTATTCCAATCTATGAAACGTGGGTCTGAGGCGTGGGCATTAGAGAAGGGAAAGTTTATGATAAAAAATGTAGTGATTATGAGTAGCAAGTGTTTCATTGGGGACTACCTCCGCACCAATTTTGCAATTCAGACTTTGCATTACTACAAGCGCAAGGCTTGGGAGAAACAGTGAATTTATAAAATATTTGAGCCAGATCCTGAAATTGATCCCAAAATCGTGCCCGTGGCAGTTATTGGGTAAATATGAATTATTCCATTATCGTCAAAGCGTTTTATCGCTCGTGCTCTCAAATCATTTTCAGAATCGTCCTGCAATCTGGAAATAACACTTTTTAATGCGGTCTGAATTTCACCAATAAAATTCTCAAGATTGATAATTATTTTACCCATTTGATCTTCACAGAAATGTAGTGCCGGCTTTTCATGGACGAACGTATATGAACCACCTTCAGAATAACTATGTACGAGCTTGCAGCGCAAATCTGCATATAATTTTTCACAGTCATAACCGTGTAAATAGTCTGAAACAAAATTCTTATAATCAGGCCCTTGAGTGTTACTTCCTTTCATGAAACCAGCAATTGCATCTATCAAGCAACTACACAAAATAAATGCCCCCATTTTTGAACCACCAGCAGATGCCCTTGTTATGTCACCAAGAGCATTGTCATTTAACGACTGACATATCAGTTGTATTTTCTCTTCTTCAGTCATTTGATTTATTCCTCATTCCGATTCGAGCTATTAGCCAATTCCCTTGGCTCTGGCGTCCAAGCAGATAATTCACCTGGAATATCTCTTCCCGTTAAGAGAGGTCCTACATTGGGGTTATTAACCAAACGAGGAAGCGCCGCTGCTGCATCATCAGCCGAGTCGTAGTTGACGCGTGTCACCCAGCGCTCATCGCAAGCTGATAAGTTGAACTTGCCACCCTCAATGTCAAAAATAGTGAATTCCGTATCTCCTACCATCAGGGTCCATCGGATTGTTTCTTTTTGTTCACGCATAGTTTTCTCCTTTGATCTTTTTTAAAGCTAACAATAAATAAGACATTTCAAAATTATATCTAACTCAGATTTAGACTAAGATAACGAATTATTACCTTATGTCAACTAAATACTAATTTTAAGTTGGTTAAATTATTTCTTCTTCTTGACTGATTATGTAAGTCGGAGGAAGTTATGAGAACGACAAAACAACTGTTGGGTGCCAGAATTAAAGAACTTCGTAAAATAAAGGGTTTGTCTCAAGAACAGCTTTCAATCCAAGTTGATGTTGATCCCAAATATATCAGCTTTATTGAATGTGGTCGCAGTGCGCCTTCCCTTGAAACCATGGAAAACATTGCTCGTGCATTAGAAGTCGAAATAAAGGATCTATTTGAATTTGCCCATCTACAAGCAGGTGGGGTGAAAGTAGAGGAAATTGAAAAACTCTTAACTGGAGCTGAAGAGGAGAAAAAAAGGATGATTTTGAAGATCGTGCGGGCGCTATTAATATAATGTATTTCATTTTTACTAAATTTCAAGGTCATGCTTGGTCATAATTTCATCTAAGAGTAAATACAAAAGTGTCAGGTCTCCACCTATGACAATAACAGCCTGGCAGGGCTAGGATGTCACTATTATTTTTGCATTGATCCGGTGCCGCCCTGGTGCTGTTCAGCAACGCAACCAGCTGATCGCAATTGACAGTAAAGCTATCCTCACGCTGCATGCGGGGACTTAGCCAATGTTTTTCAATCTGGTCGAGCCGAACAAGCTGAAACACTTTGGCAGCCGCGAGTCGTTTTTCATCGTTAAACCAGAAGCTCACCCAGTGTTGCAGGAATTCCGTTGGTCGGTACTCACTTTGTGGCGTCAACCAGGAAACATCTTGTCAATAGGCTTTTCCCGTGAACAGGCAGCATTTATGGCATCCAGCGGCAGGGCAACTTCGATAAGCTTCTTGGGGATTTGACCATCATTTATGGAGTTTCCTTTTTACTTGAAGAACGTGGTGTCCGTGCTGGAGTATGTTTTCGTAAAGTTTCGGCTGATGCAGCAAGGCGGTCATGCTGAAGCAGGTTTTCTATGATGTCCATTACAGCCGTCAACTCTTTGCTCGACGGAATATGTGCACGATGAGACGCAGCATGTCCGGCATCTATCGCAGCCTTGATAATGTCTTTATCAAGTTTGCCGATATACCCATCTTGTTCAAGCTTTGCCATTCCCTTGGCAAAATCGCCCTGATCGCCAACTTTTCGGAGTATGAAGAGGTCAATAACGGCACGGGCTCCCATCATTGCTAGTTGTCGGCTGTCGGCTTGCAGTGCTGTGTAGATTTCCCCGAGAAGTGACCGGTATTCTTCTGAAAGGCTCTCAAAGTAGCTTGGTTTTCGTCTTGAAACACGTGGTGGGTAAAATGTTTCATCGTAACTGCCGTGGTCCCATTCAGAACACCAATCATGACGCCTTATTGAAACATCTGAGCATCCACAACATTCAAGAAAAGTATAGGTACTTCCCCAATCAACTATGCTTTCCCCATCAGGAGTATCGCAAGAATCACTTACGGAATGATTGAAACGCACGTGGTGATTCGTATTGAGGCCACACCGGTTACACAAGCTCTTGACGGTTTTGATCTCAGCAGCCACAACTACCTCCAGCTTGCCGGTCGTTTATAGGTTTCAAAATAATATGATAGGAATTTACCATTGACATAATTCTGCAAAAACGTAGTATAGACATCGGAGGCTTTGTGGTGCTTGTCGCTACATTGCCTTTTTTGTTTTTCACCCTTGAACATCTTTTCCCCGCAAATCCTTGATAACCCCGAAACTCCAGATTACAAAGTTAGCATTACCGTCAACTTCTCGAATGCTCCTGTGTCGTAACTGGCAGACCGCACCAACCAGATCGCTCAACTCTTCTCGTGCTGGCTCTGTCATATCTCCGGTTCTGAATCCCCATGAGATAATATATGCAACAAGGTCTGCAATCTGTACTCCAGTGGTCAGATCGCTATGAACGAAAAACGGTTCCGGTATGATCATGCCAGATCGCTGGCGTCCCTTTGCGGTATTCTTGAAATAGTCATCCATCTGACCAACCAGGATATGACTCTGACTTTTTTCCAACTCGTCAAAGACAACAACCCCCTGGGCGGAGGGACTTACATCTTCCAAAAAATAATAGAACCTCTCAAACAGGTATGAATAATCCTTCCTTAATACGCTCGGCGTATGCTTCATCGGTGCGGGATCAGTAACAATACTGGCAAAAAAACGGCAGCGGAAACGGGCACAAATATCAAACACGTCATTCACATAGGCTAGCTTTGCCTGAGAAAGTGCCGCCATCTGCGCTCTACCGGCACTTTCGCCACTTTCAAGACATTGCTTTGCAAGCATAACTCTTTCATCAAAAGGAATGGGCGCAAGCATGCTGGCGTGTTTGTATGTCTTTCGTTTGAGAAGTTTTTTGCCTTTCAGCTCACGTACACCGTGGCTGTATCGAGTACCGAAATTCAGCAATTCGGAGTCCTGAACTGCCTGGATCAGATTCCAGAGATCGCGATCTTCAATGGCAACACCTGCCAGAACTTCATAGGGTGAATCCCTTCTGTCCTGACCGCTCTCGTCAATGAAAAGAAAAAAGGCCACACTCTGCTCCTGTTGTCTGAATTACACTTATTATTCCAGTATCACCAGATGAGAAGGGTTTACATCCAGCAAACTTTGATGTAACCTTCATTTCACCCCACCGACGATAGCATTGTCGGCCCGACGCCTCCTCCGGGAGGCGTCTCTTTTTGTCCTGCTTACTGCCCCGCAGAAACAATCTCCCCACGAGCCAGCAGTTCAGCCAAGTCCATATTGATGCTACTTACCGCCCAACCTGGTTCACTGTTAAACGGGTTGCTCAGATAATATGGCCCTTCGAAACTTTCACCATCTACAACCACGATTGCCAAGACGAACTTATCAGCCTGGTTGAGAGCATAGAGCATTTCACTACGGGTAACCGTGATAGTGGTTGCGCTTTTAACTCGCCCCTTCACTTCGATGTGCCTGGCTTCGGGCAGCTTGTTATCTACTGCTTAGTTCTACTTTGTCACATTATCTTTTCGTCCCGTAGGGACAGACTGATGGTAGCCGGGGAATTCATTCCCCGGATTCAAATGCCACAATTTCAGTCGTCACGTACGTGACGAAATGACTATTCTGCCTCGATCCCGGCGTTAA
>CAIMXI010000371.1 GCA_903845365.1 uncultured Geobacteraceae bacterium
AGGTCTGAATCCGCAGAGTGCCGGAGATACAACTATGACGACAAAAACAGCAGCCGAAACAGCCCAGGAACTCCGCCGGAGAGCAGAAGAAAAGTATCAAATTGATGAGGCGATGACTTCGCAACAGCTCTTGCCCGAGGAAACAACGCGACTCTTCCATGAACTTCGGGTGCATCAGATCGAGCTGGAGATGCAGAATAATGAACTGCGTCGCACGCAGGTTGAGCTTGACGCCGAACGGGCAAGCTATTTTGATCTGTATGATCTGGCGCCGGTCGGCTATCTGACCGTGAGCGAAGAGGGGCTTATCCAGAGAGCCAACCTTGCCGCTGCCACCATGCTGGGGGTGGCACGAAATTTTCTGCTCAACAAACGGGTTGCGCGATTCATCTTCCCCGAAGATCAGGATGTCTATTTTCAGCGTTACAAACAGCTTATTGACAGCGGCGAATTACAGAACTGGGAGATGCGCCTGAAGCGACTCGATGGTTCCACTTTTTGGGCAGAACTGCAGTCGACCCTGGCGCACAACGGCGAGAACTGGATTACCTTGCACGATGTAACCGAGCGCAAACAGATGGTAGCAGAAATCCAGAATACCATAGTAATCCAGAGAGCCCTGGAATATGCCGAAAACATTTTAGAAACCGTGAGCGAGCCATTGCTTGTGCTTGATTCCAGGCTGAAAATCCTCACCGCTAACGGCAGTTTCTATACTACCTTCAAAGTAACGCCTGAAGAAACCATCGGAAATTTGCTTTATGATCTCGGCAATAAGCAGTGGGATATACCCGGACTGCGAAAGCTTCTTGAAGAAATACTCCCTACAAACAGCATTTTCAACGATTACGAAGTTGACCATGTTTTTCAGAGTATCGGTCACAAAACTATGCTGCTCAACGCCCGGCAGATTTTTCGGAAAGATATCGGACAACATGTGATCCTGCTGGCAATGCAGGACATCACTGTGCGCAAACAGAATACTCTGGCTCTTGAAGAACGCAATAAGGAGCTGAGTTGTATGTACAGTATCATTTCTCTGTGTAATCTGCCGGAGATCCACCCGGACGAACTGTTTGCCAAAGCTGTTATGCGCATCTCGGAAGCCTGGCAGTTTCCTGAGATAACCGAGGCCAGAATTGAAGCGGATGGGCACTCTTTTCAGACGACCCGCTTCCGTGAAACGCCATGGATGTTGGTTAGTGACATTTCAGTACACGGCACATCGATTGGACATTTGAAGGTATGTTATCTTGAGGAACGGCAGGCCAGCGATGAAGGGCCATTCCTGATACAGGAACGCCACCTGCTCAACGCCATCGCAGAGAAACTTGGACAAAAAAACGAGCGATATCTTGATGAAAGGGTGCGGCAGGTCATTACTGATTCAGCCAATGACGCCATTATTATGATGAATCCGCAGGGTGCAATCTCCTTTTGGAACCCTGCGGCATCAAGATTATGGGGGTATCTTCCTGATGAAGTTTTGGGGAAGAATTTACACAACCTGCTGGTACCCGAGCGTTATCGAGACGCCTATAACTCGGCACACCCCGAGTTTCTGCGCACTGGCCACGTGAATGCCATAGGCAAGACGCTCGAATTATTTGCCCTGCACAAAGATGGCCGGGAGATTGCGGTTGAACTGTCGCAGGCTGCAGTCTTTATGGATGGTGAATGGCACGCAGTGGGAATCGTCCGAGATATCACCGAAAAGAAAAGTGTTCTGGCGCAGTTGATTCATTCGCAAAAGATGGAAACCATTGGGCAGTTGGCCGGAGGGTTGGCGCATGATCTGAACAATATTTTATGCGTGGTAAATGGCTATACAGCTCTGGCGCAGTATGAAATAGACAAGGATCATAAGGTATTTAACTATCTCAGTGAAATCACACGGGCATCCTCTCGCGCCGCCTCGCTCACTCACAGTCTGCTGGCGTACAGCCGGAAACAGGAGATGATTCAGCAGCGGCAGAACCTGAATCTCCTGATTGAAACCGTTGGTTCATTCATCAAACGGATTATCCGTGACAACATCACCTTCACCCTTTCGCTTCAGGCTGATCCTCTTAGCGTGAACGTCGATACGGTACAGATGGAACAGGTATTGCTGAATCTTGCCTCCAACGCCAGGGATGCGATGCCGGATGGCGGTGTTTTCAATATTGCTACCTCAACAGGGTGTATCGATGCGCAATTCATTGCAAACCATGGTTACGGAGAGATTGGCCGTTATGCCATTATTACGACCACAGATACCGGTACCGGCATGGACGCAAAGACCAGTCTCAAGGTTTTTGATCCGTTCTTTACCACCAAGGAAGTTGGCAAGGGAACCGGCCTTGGCCTGGCGATGGTAATGGGTATCATTAAGCAGCATGGCGGCTTTATCGACCTGCAGAGCGAACCGGGCAAAGGGAGCGTCTTTCAGTTGTTTCTGCCGCTGGTGGATTCGGAAGAGATTGCTGCCGAACCTGAAGAACAGGTATATCAGAGAGAGAAGGCTTCAGGGACAATTCTGGTGGCAGAAGACGACGCGGATACCCGCAGCGCTTTGGAAGATTTTTTGACACGGGCCGGTTACACCATCATAACCGCTATAGATGGTCAGGATG
>CAIMXI010000372.1 GCA_903845365.1 uncultured Geobacteraceae bacterium
GATCTGACCGGAGGAGGACCAGTTGTTAAAAACATTTGTCGCAACACCGATCCCTGAAGCTAAGTGGCAGTTGTAACACTTGTCACGAACTAACGCAGGTAAACTACCGTAAACAGTTACCGTTGTTGTTGCCGTTGAGCCACCCGGCTGTAGTGTAAGAGAGAACTGATAGGTGCCGGCAACTGTCGGGACGAAGCTTGCCACGGCGGCATTTGCAGTCTGGAGAGTAACTGCCGGCCCCCCGTCTGCGCCCAATGGTAGGAAGAGACCGCGACACCTCCTGATGTTTGGCTGCCGGTCCCGTCAAGCGTTACGGCGGTCGCTCCGGTAAAGGCAGTTTGTGGGCTGACGGCAATGGCAACCGGATTTTGCGAGGTAAATGTTCCGGTGAGAGCAATGTTGGAGCGGATCTTCCCCCTAACCAAAGACGCATTTATAGTATAACCACCTAAATTAACTCTTTATTTTGCGCTTTGTCAGTTTTGTCTTCGTGTCTACATTTGGGTTGTCCTGGCGGAGGATGGTCGGCATGGCAATATTCAGGGGGGCAAGCAGTTGCTTCAATTCCTTACGAGGCTCCGGGATCTTTACGCATCCACCCTTGCCGTTTACCGTTATTTTGGTTTCGCAAAGAGTTGCCAGTTGCTTGATACCCTCTTCAGGTGTTATGTCGAGATCACGCCAAGCCTGACGCAAGTAGTGAACTATCATGTAGGCAAGCATTACGACAAAGACATGGCCGCGTGAATTTTTCTCATTGCGCACATAAACCGGGCGCACTTCCAGAAAATCGGTCTTGCAGGTGCGGAAGGCGTGCTCAACCATCGCCAGATCCTTATAGCGGTCATGCACGCATTTCGTATCGGCCTTTTCCGCCGAAACATTTGTTTTCAGCACATAACAACCATCAAAACGGCTCTGTTTCTTCAATGCCTCAACGGATTCGATCAATTTCAGAGTCCTGTCAGTTCCTTCCACATGTAACCAGCTATCCAGCTTCAGTTTCTTGATCTTCTCGGAAACGTTTCTCAAGGCAACGGAAGGCTCTGCCCTGGGATGATCGGCAAGGTATAGGTTTTGCGCTTTCACAAATGCCGCTACACTCTCGTGCTTATTATCGCGGCTTATCTCCATCTCTTCGGCACGGCAGGGATTGCGCCTCAGAATGTAGCGGATGTCACCCTCCATGATCTCGCACAATTCATTCTCAAAAAGCCCTAACTGGATTACTTTGCGATCAAGTAATGACTCAATCTGCGGTTTAGTAATTGCGGTAATAAAACTGAAGCCTTCCGGCAAACCGGCAATCTGGGCGCTTTTGATCATCCCCCGGTCACCCACCAAGGTGGCTCGCTCACATCCGAATCTATTGGCAACCTTCTCAACCTGTGAAGAGAACGTCGTCATATCCTGAGTATTGCCGGGAAACACCTCCACTGATAACGGCACACCCTTCTGATCGCAGATAAGCCCAATTACAATCTGCTGCTTACCCCTCTTCTTGTCCCGATTATAACCGAACTCACCGAAAAAATTACAATCCCCTTCCAGATAGCTGCTGGTTACGTCATATAAAAAAAGCTCCGGCTTCTCCTTATGCCGCAGCTTGAATAATCGATCCTCAATCTTCGCCTGATTTTCTGACAGCCAGGCAAGATTCCTATAGAGATTGTCTTCATCAAAACGCTTTTCAATGCCAGCGGAATTTACCACATCGTGAACACGGGCAAGACGAACGGCAGACAGACGCGAACCTTGATCCAGCACCCGTGCTATCACCTGCCAGAGCGCCAACTTGCCGGAATCATCACTGCCAAGAGCCTTAACAATGCCAAGCAACTTCGCCACCTGGGAAATAACCCAGACTGCCCCGATTGACAGTCCCTGCTCGACGGCAATATCCTTGTCCACATTGATCAGATTTTCCAGATTATTCTTATTCTGCAGAGCCAAACGAATAGCTGCAACCTCCTCATCGGAGCATGCGGAGAGATTAGCGATAGTGCGCTTTTTGACCTTGCCGTTTTCGCGGTACGACTCGCGCAGAAGAACGGAGTTGTAGATCTTTTTTCCATGTTGAGATTTGTTGATGACGATATGCATAACTACACTATTACACAATAATTAAGTAATATGCAAGAATAAAATAGCAACAAACTAAATATTTTAGTGACTACAATTTGAACACTAAAACCGCATAAAGACCAATGTATTCAGTTAGTTGTGGAAATTTGATGGGGGAAGGTCCGTTTTAAGACGTTTGTTGTATTGTGTCAGATAATGCAAATTGCAACCGTTAATACACGTAAAATGTGTGTATTAAAAGTGTGTCCTAGCGGTGTACCGTTAATACACAATTATTTTGGTTCCCCTTTTTTAGGGTGTCCTATAGACGGGAAACTGTTGTCAATAAATGACAACGATTCTTTTTCGATTCGCTTGATTGAGCAGCAGCTCGCTTTTTGATGGCAACGCAAGCA
>CAIMXI010000373.1 GCA_903845365.1 uncultured Geobacteraceae bacterium
AACAGCGCGATAGCTCCACCAAAGATGAGCAGTATCGGTAGCATGGCTACCAGCACATCAACCATATACCACCAGTATTTCACCATGGCCCAAAACCCGAGGCTCAGTGCGATCAGTCCAAATACGATGCTTAACATGCGGACTCCCTTTATCTATCTATCCGATCTGAATGTCAGGCATGTCTCTACAATATGCCCCATGTAACCAATGCCACCCAGGTAAAAAAATCGTCTGTTGGGCGCGCAGAAGACTCATCTGCTTACTGTAGTCGCGGGATATTTTTTTTGAGTACTTCAGTATTCCGACAAGAGTCAGCCAGACGGTTACAAGTAGACTTGCATAGAGGAACAGATTGCGGCCGTCGGTAAAATTCACATTGATGTCCATGAGTACAAAGGCCATGACATTCAGCCACATATGGATATCAAGATATCTTCCGAAAAAACAGTAAACTTCTCCCGACCAGGGGCGAAACTGATTGGCGACCAGTCGCGCCGGATAGTAGGCATTAGCCAGAATAAACAACAGCAATGAGGCCATCCCGGTAAATTTTAAAATCAATTCGTGTTCCATAAAATCAGGCTCCTTGCTTATGATCAGATCGAGGTGTAACGGCAAGCACTTGTATACTCAAGGCGAAACCGTCACAGTCGCAGTTGCCTGTTCACTATTAATTGATCATTCCAGCAGAAACTGCAATCAAAACGGCTGCACTCACGACTATCCAGAGTATAACTCCCTGGGCCAGTGGTCGTATGCCGACCTTCTGCAATACTTCCCTGGTTAGTCCATTGCCAACCAGGAAAAGAGTAACCACCAAGCTTTGGCGTGCCACAATCGACAATATCTGCCATAAATGGTTCAGGCTCGGCAGGAATGACCGCACGGCAGATGCGGCAATAAAGGCGACGATGAAAAGGGGTATGCCAACTTTTGTCTTGGTGTTGGTAAAACGGGATGCGAGCAATGCAAATGGGGCAATCCAGACTGCTCGCGCTAGTTTTACCGTGGTGCCGGTGGTAAGTGCCAAGGCTCCGTATGCTGACGCGGCACCGACGACACTGCTGGTATCATGAATTGCCAGCGCTGCCCAGAGCCCGAACTGACGCTCAGTCAAGCCGAACAGATGGCCAAGAGGAGGAAAAATAAGTAAAGCAACCGCGTTGAGGCTGAAAACCGTAGCCAGCGAGATGGCTATATCCTCATCGCTGGCCTCTATGACCGGCGCCATGGCAGCAATAGCACTGCCACCGCAGATAGCCGTACCAAAGGAAATGAGGGCTGACGCTTTAGTCGGTGTGTGTAACATTTTCCCCAGCAGTATCCCCACAACAACCGTAACACCGATACTCACCGGAGTATATAGAACCGCCTCCCTGCCGGCATGCCAGACATCGACAATCCCGACGCCGAAGCCAAGTCCCACTACTGACAACTGCAGCAGTTTTTTACTCCAGACGGAGGTGTGCTTTGGCCATGGATTACCCAGGAAGAGACTGAAAAGTATGCCAGCGGCCAAGGCAGTTGCCGGGCCGCACCATGGAGTTGTCGTACCAAGAAGCAGAAGAAGAAAGACGATCCGGGATGGAGATTCCTTTGCGGGCATTGGCAACGACTATGGCAAATGAGCGCTGATCTCAAACTCCGGTGGGTTCATGATCACTTTTTTGACAGAACAAAGTTCCGCTGTTTTCACAATGGCATTGCAATACTTCTCCGGGAAGCCGACCGGCAACATGATAGCAAGCGTGACTTTCGACAGCCTTTTATGGCCTGAATCATCAACAGCAAATTCCATTCGCTGGGTTAGAGACATACCTACTGTCGAAATATCTCTCTGCTGGCAGAAACTGAGAACGTAAATACCGGCACAGGTGCCGAGCGAGGATAAAAAATAGATGAAGGGGCTTGGTGCAGTGCCTTCACCACCATCTTCCACCGGCTGGTCGGTAGGTATAACCATCCCTCCCATTTCTGCATTCACCTTTTTCCCACCGGGAAACGTTATTTTCATCTCCATAATGATCACTCCAAGATTTTAGTGTTTCATGACCTGTCCATCTTTTTTCATTTTCATCTGCTTACGGCGATCGCGGATCATTTTGGTGTCCTTGTACATGTCCTCATAAGCAGTTTTTATTGTTTCCTCAAAGTCCGCCATTTTTCCTCCATTCGCCTTCACAAAGCCCTCAGCCTTCTCCTTGGAAGCAAAAGCCCATTTAGCGTTGCTGCTCATAACACCTTGCTTGCTGCCACCAATCACCCATACAGCCTTCTCCGCATCGAGTAGTTCCTTGCTGGTAAAATCAGCTACTTTTATCGTTTTGGGAGTTTTATCAATATTGTTGGCAATATCAACAGCGACACAATGCAAACTGCACGTAGCGACAGTAGAACCGTCATCGTACTCAATCAACATTCTGCTATGAGCAAACTTCTCCCGATCCATACCGCAATATTTACATGACTTGTGAGTGACTATATCCGAATCATGATGTGATGCGATTGCTGATTTTTGATTGAGCGATGTGATAAAAACAAACAGGGCCAGAGACAAACAGAAAAATGTGATAACTCTTTTCATATTACTACCTCCAAAATGGATTTTTTGCTTCAATTAGACGGAAAATAATCATTCATCATCTTTTCCCGCCAGTCCCAACTCTTTCAGGCGGTACTGCAAGGTTCTCAGCGAGATACCAAGTGCCTGGGCGGCCTGACGGCGGTTGCCGCGATTTTTCTGCAAAGCGGTTCTGATCATCTCCGTTTCGCTCTGTTTGAGGAGTCCTTCACCGGATGGAGTTGCAGTGCTGCAATTAACTATCTGCGCAGGTAATTCGTCCTGTGTAATTTCCCTGTTAGCCAGAATAATTCCACGTTCAATGACATTCTGAAGCTCGCGTACATTGCCGGGCCAGCCGTATAACTCCATCAAACGGAGTGCTTCCGGCG
>CAIMXI010000374.1 GCA_903845365.1 uncultured Geobacteraceae bacterium
CGTCCGGCGAGAAAATCCTGATTAGTTATATCGAGGGTGGAGGCGACAAGGCCGTTGACTTCAATGCGGGAGTTGGGGCCAAAGAGGATGCCGTTCTGATTAATCAGCAGAACTTTGCCGTTGGATTGCAGTGCGCCGAGGATTTTGGAAGGGTCGCCGCCGGTGACTCGGTTGAGTACCGAGCTTAAAGCCGATGGTTGGATAAAGCGGGCGCTCTCGTTCTGTCCGATTGAGAACCCCTGCCAGTTGATGATGGCGTTGGCAGAGTTGGTGATGGTCATCGCGCTGCCGCTGGTGTTGATATTTGCTGTGCCGTTGATAACCTGAGGCGCTGTCGGGAGGGGATGGGCGGGAGCCGGCGCCAGCAGCAGAGATACAGCAGTGAGCAGCGTGGCAACGGCGAGCGGAGGAGGCCCCCCCTTCCCTTTAACGGTTTCGGCTGCGACGATCCACACTTCCTTTACTCTGTTCCAGATCAAACGATAGGCCTCATTCATGATGATGCCCCCTTTGCTTTCCCGCGCCTCTTTGCCGGCAGTGGTACTGGTTATTTAGGTACATTTAACGTGCCAACTGCAAATAATTAGAATAATTCATTAATTGTATGGTGTTACATTCATTGAATTGAAGAGTAGTTCGCAGGGGGAAAAGCGACGTTAGTTTACAAATTGCAGTAAATGAAGGTAACTTCCTGATATTGAGGAGATATTTAAGGAGCGACAAAAGTTGCTTTTGCAACTATTGTCTTCTTTTATGGGATAGATTTCAGCAATGTCCAGAAATAATTAAGCAATACTACTTATATACAAGATAAACAAAGAATAACATCTCTAATATCGGATGCTTATGCGCTTACAAAAATATTTTTAAGAACATTTTTAACTTAATGTGGTCGTAAGGTTTGCTGATTATTCCAGCTATAACCTGAATAGTCACCGGATATCCATCAGCGAGAATAAATAAACGGATAACATATTGTCCATTTCCGGTACCACCAACCTGTAACTGTAACAGGCGACGGAGTGCTTTGGATAGGTAATTTCAGATTTTGCTACTGGAAGGACTTACTTCCTTCTTGATGAATCGCATCCTGCCAAAACGCCTCAAGAAGGCACGCTGTAATAGAGTGTGCAAGACGTCGTTTCGAAAGGTAAAGGCACTTTTTTTACCCAAGGTAATATGATCAACAGCATGTCTTGACTTCCCGCAGTTTCGTGATTACCTCTATCTACAGAAGATCAGAAATTTTGCAGCAGATGAGGCACGTTATGGATTTCAACAAGCTGACACAAAAGTCTCAGGAAGCATTCACCGAGGCACAAAACAAAGCCGTTTCATTTGGCCATGTCGAGGTTGACGGCGAACATCTCCTCTGGGCTCTGCTGGATCAGCCGGATGGCCTGGTTCCCCGCCTCCTGCAACGCATGGACATCCGCCCGGAGCTTGTCAAGAATGAGGTTGTAGCGTTGCTTGATCGCATCGCACGAGTGTCAGGCCCCGGTGCTGAGGCCGGCAAAATCTATGTTTCACAGCGGTTATCACGTATTCTGGTTGCTGCCGAAAATGAAGCGAAGCGGCTGAAAGACGAGTATGTCTCGGTTGAGCATCTTTTTATGGCTCTGCTGGCAGAGGGGGAAAAGGTTCCGACTGGAAAAATATTGAAACAGGCCGGTGTTACTCACGAACGTTTTCTAAAAACATTGACAGAAGTGCGCGGTAGCCAGCGGGTACAGAGTGCCAACCCGGAGGCGACTTACGAAGCACTGGAAAAATATGGCCGTGACCTGGTGAAAATGGCTCAAAGCGATAAGCTTGATCCGGTTATCGGACGGGATGAGGAAGTACGTCGTGTGATTCGGGTATTATCGCGCAAAACCAAGAATAACCCTGTGTTGATCGGAGAACCGGGGGTCGGGAAGACCGCAATAGTAGAGGGTTTAGCCCAGCGCATTGTGCGTGGGGACGTACCGGAAGGATTGAAGGACAAAATCATCTTTGCTCTCGATATGGGTGCCCTGATAGCGGGAGCAAAGTATCGCGGCGAGTTTGAAGAGCGCCTGAAAGCGGTGTTGAATGAAATAAAAGAGGCCAATGGCCAGATAATCCTCTTTATAGATGAGCTTCACACCATCGTTGGCGCTGGCAAGGCCGAAGGTTCCATGGACGCCGGTAACATGCTCAAACCCATGCTTGCCCGTGGTGAACTGCACTGTATCGGTGCGACCACACTCGATGAATACCGGCAGAATATTGAAAAAGACGCTGCCCTTGAACGCCGCTTTCAGCCGGTTCTGGTTGAGCAACCGACCGTTGAAGACACCGTGTCGATCCTGCGCGGCTTGCGAGAGCGCTTTGAAATCCATCACGGCGTCCGTATTCAGGACAACGCCCTGGTGGCGGCGGCCACCCTCTCCAACCGCTATATAACCGAGCGATTTCTGCCTGATAAGGCGATTGACCTTGTGGATGAGGCGTGTGCCATGCTCCGAACTGAAATCGATTCTCTGCCATCAGAATTGGACGCCATTTCACGCAGGGTGATGCAGCTCGAAATTGAAGAGGTCGCCCTCAAGAAAGAGAAGGACAAGGCGAGTAAAGAGCGGTTGGAAGTACTTCGCAGGGATTTGGCTGACGACCGCGAAAAAGCAAACAGCATGCGGGCACGTTATGATTCTGAGAAAATCGCGATACAGCGGGTACAAGGATTGCGTGAACAACTTGATAAGACCCGTCGAGAAATTGAGCAGGCTGAGAGAAACGGAAATCTTGAGCAGGCTTCCAGGCTGAAATACTCCGAACTTCCCGGACTTGAGACCGCTCTAAAAAATGAAGAAGCAGCCATGAGCATGAATCAGGGGGGGCAAAAGCTGCTGCGCGAAGAGGTCACAGAAGATGAAATAGCAGAAATTGTTGCTCATTGGACCGGGATACCGGTGCTCAGGTTAGTGGAGGGTGAGCGGGAAAAACTGCTGCGCCTCGAGGATATTCTCCATCAGCGGGTCATCGGACAGGATGAGGCGGTGCAACTGGTATCTGACGCCGTACTCCGTGCCCGCTCCGGCATCAAGGACCCGCGTCGTCCGATCGGCTCCTTCATATTTCTTGGCCCTACCGGTGTCGGCAAAACAGAACTGGCGCGCACCCTCGCCGAAGCGCTCTTTGATTCCGAAGAAAACATGGTGCGCATCGACATGTCCGAGTACATGGAAAAGTTTGCCGTCTCTCGTCTTATCGGAGCCCCCCCCGGCTATGTCGGCTACGAGGAGGGGGGGCAGTTGACCGAGGCGGTACGGCGCAAACCTTACAGCGTCCTGCTTTTTGATGAAATCGAAAAGGCTCACCCGGACGTGTTCAATATCCTCCTGCAGATTCTTGACGATGGCCGGGTCACCGACAGCCATGGTCGCACGGTCAGTTTCAAAAATACGGTTATCATCATGACTTCCAATATCGGTTCAACCTATCTGCTGGATGGAATCACTGCAAGCGGGGATATCCGGGAAGAGACACGAAAGAGCGTCATGAATGAGCTCAAATCAGGCTTTCGCCCCGAGTTTTTAAATCGAGTCGATGATATTGTGCTATTTAAGCCACTCCATATTGATGAGGTAATGAAAATTGCCGATCTTCTTGCTGAACAGCTTAAACGTCGGTTGAAAGATCAACGTATAACTCTTGAGATTAGCAAGGAAGCTCTGAAATTTATTGCCAAAGCGGGCTATGATCCGGTTTATGGTGCCAGGCCGCTCAAGCGCTATCTGCAGCGCGAACTGGAGACCCGGATTGCACGAGCCATTATCGGCGGGACAGTGATTGAAGGGGGAACGTTGACGGTGGAACTGGAGAATGGAGTGCTTTGCGTTAAGAACACCCCTACCGCACAACTTCCAGCGTAGTTTTAACCTTACCGGTCATGGTTGCGCTGCTATTACTTACTGTATCAAATCCGACAACCTTGTATGGTGCATGGCCGGTATCCGGGCGTTTGGATCAATGGTTGTTAGTAACTAACGCCTGATATTCGTGCTGAAGTGGCAAGAATAATTTTTACACATCCATACAAAAGCTCATAAATAAAGGGCTTGAAGGCAGCTAAAATTATTTTTCAACTGGATAATTTATCTTTGAGTTTAAACAGTTTCATCCGTCTTTATCTTTCTTTATCCCTGTTAAAAAGCCTTTGAAGTTAAAAGCAAAACCTTTTATTTACAGGGATAAAAGGGATAAAAGCGGATAAAAGCAAAGGCAAAAAGATTTTTTGTTTAAAACCATATTTTTATAACAAGATCTTGGTTCCGGGCCGTCCGGGTTGGGATTATATGTTTCATCTCCGTTTCCTCCGGTGTTGTAATTGCTTCAATCTTGTCATCACCTGACATCTATGATACCGTATTTTCATCAAAAATCAGGAGGCGACACATGCCCCGTTCTGCAACCAATATACTTGATATTTCGGAACTTCCCGCACCCAAGCGTCGTGAGGCTCGAGATTTCGTCCAGTTTTTGCTTTCAAAATGTGAGAAAAAACGGACGCCTGTTTCGAAGCGTTTTGCCGTACTTATCGATAAACCGTTAACCGTGGAAAGCCTCGAAATCCCCAGTCGGACTCTTCCCGTTGCGTTCCAAACGCCGATAAAGGTGAGTGAGTATGTGAAGATGTCGCGCGATGAGATTTACGATGAAATCTGATTGTTTTATTGATACCAACATCTGGGTGTATGCCTTGCTTGAGGCCAAAAGTGATGCTGGTAAACAGCAGGTCGCACTTACGCTGCTGCGAAATCTGCCACCATCTGTTTCCATCCATGTTTCCGCCCAGGTCATCAACGAATTCCACTGGACGTTGGCTCGAAAATACCGACTCGCTGATGCTGTTGTTTATGATAAGGCCATCAACGGCATAGTTCCTGTTGCCTCCTCTGTGCTTCCTCTTGAACTGGCTACCTACCTTGCAGCGTTCGGCATCAGAGAACGCTACACCTTTTCCTTCTGGGACAGCCTGATTGTCGCATCCGCTTTGCAGGCCGGATGCACAACCCTGTACACTGAAGATATGAACCACGGTATGACTGTTGACAAGAAGCTTCATATCGTTAATCCGTTCCATTAGATTGTTTCCGACTCGCTTGCCACCCAACCCTCCGAGGTTTTCAAACCTTGGAGGGTTTTTTGTCTTCCGTAGACTGGCTCGGTCGACTGCCTTTAACATTTGCGCTGCTGCCGACAGGGCGTTGCCCCTACCTTATGCTCCAGAAGTTCCGTGGTAATAAAAATACCGCACCCTGGGATGGGTACGGTATCTGCAAAACTGTCGGCTTTATCATGTTTTTGCAGGTTCCATTATGAAACAGACCACTCCCTACCGTACAACCTCCAGCGTAGTTTTAACCTTTCCGGTCATGGTTACGCTGCTATTAGTGGCCGTATCAAATCCGACGACCTTGTACGGCGCATAGCCGGTATTCATGGCGAATATATCATTTGGCGTTATTGCCGTACCCGCACCAACGGTGAAGAGCAGGTTGAGATACTGC
>CAIMXI010000375.1 GCA_903845365.1 uncultured Geobacteraceae bacterium
CCTTGCTCCGCTGCTGAAAAAAGGGTTGATTGATCTGTCAAGTATTATCGCAGATTCCGCTTCCGGCGTCACCGGCGCCGGGCGCTCCGCCAAAGTAGACAGCCTGTATTGCGAGGTAAATGAAGGGTATAAGGCGTACGGGGTCGGAGGAGTGCATCGCCACACTCCCGAGATCGAGCAGGAACTGTCACTGTTAGCCGGAGAGCCGTTGAAAATAACTTTCACGCCGCACCTCGCCCCCATGGACAGAGGCATCCTTTCCACAATCTACGCGACACCAGCGGCCTCCGTCAGCAACGAAATGCTTGCCGAGCTGTACCGTGATTTTTACATGGCAGAGCCATTTGTACGGGTTTTAACGAATGGTAATCTCCCCTCCACCGCTTTTGTCCGTGGTTCCAACTTCTGCGATATCGCTCCACTCGTAGATGCGCGTACCGGACGCATCATTATTGTCTCCGCTATCGACAATCTGATAAAGGGAGCTTCCGGCCAAGCGGTTCAGAATATGAACCTGGTCTGCGGCTTTCCGGAAACAACCGGACTGGAAGGTTTGGCGATGTTCCCCTGAGATAATTTAACGTGAATGGCTATATCAGCGATATCACTTCCTTCACGCAGTTGTCGATCCCGTCGGCTACTTCGGAAATCCGTGTAGCAAGCATATAGGCGGGCGATGTTACCAGCTTATTCTTCCGGTCTACGACAAATTCAGTCACCGGACACGACTGATGAACCGCCCCGGTCTTGTTTATTTCGGCGGCGGTGCCGTCATCGGTACCGATGGTCACGGTCGGCGAATAATCCCTGCCCAGCACAGCAGCAATAAGGGCAGGCGCGATGCAGACTGCCCCGATCGGCTTTTTGGCTGCAGCCATCTCCTTCAGTAACCGGGCAACCTCTGTATTAACTGAGGCTGCTGAACCTTTCATGGCAAAATCACACAGATTCTTTGCTGCACCAAATCCGCCTGGGAAAATTATTGCGTCCAGCTCCGTCGCTGTAACCTCTTTTATGTCACGTATCTTGCCACGAGCGATCCGGGCGGATTCCTCTATTACGCCACGTTTCTCGCCGGTTTCCTGAGTGGTCAGATGATTTACAACTGACAACTCGACTTGAGGCGCCATGCAAACCGCTTCGCACCCCTGACGGTCGATTGCCAGTAGTGTAAATACTGCCTCATGAATTTCACTGCCGTCATATACTCCGCACCCTGATAAGACTACGCCGATTTTCTTCATAACTTTTCCTCCATATATAAATTGGTACTACCAGACGTACAGCGGGATTAAGACCGCCGCCATAACGCAAGCGGACGGGAGAAACAGGCGGTGATACACTTTAGTGATATCAGCGTGAAAATATTCGCAGGTTAATACGTAACAGAGATGAATCGGTGAGAGCATCACTCCGGCAAAGCCGGCGCCAAAAGCCAGAGCGACGAGTGCCGGAGATGGCGCAGAAGCGCCCATAAGTGGTAGCAGCAACGGAAAGGTAATGCCGACAAAACCGACGGTCAGACCGGTCATAACACCGGCGATAAACGGAATCAGAAAAAGCAGCAGATGCACCGGCATCCGGGATGCGGCGAAAAAGGCGGAAATCCCTCCCAATGCCCCGGTAGCGCGTAGTACTTCCTGAAAGATCATGATACCGATTACCAGAAACAGTGCTTTTCCGGAGACACTCTCCCGCAGGTTCTTCAAAATCATGGCTGGTGTATAGCGGTGGTAGCAATAGAGGGCAATAACTGCTCCGCCAAGAGACAGTGCGGCGCTGACACGAAAAAGCACTACAAGCAAAAGCGCCAGCATGATTGGCGAGATCAGGGCACAGAAGGTTAACAACTCCTGCTTGCGGTTGGCTGGAGGAGGGGCGGATTCCTGCCTGCCGACTCCGCGAAAACAGAATAGCACTCCCCACCCGACAACAGAAACTGCGAAGGGAAGGTTGGCGACAAACAGTGTCTGGGTGGAAAGGCCGGTGATCCCGGCAGCGAGGATTATTCCAGGGTAGAGCGGAGAAACGTACTCCCAGATATGCCGGTACCAATAGTTTATCAGCGCCTTCTGTTCAGGACTGATTTCTGCCTCGCCCGCAGCTTCATTAACCATAGGAGCAGAGAACACCGCTCCGCCTGGCGACGGGAGCATGCCGATCATCGCCGGCATGGCAGCCATGACAAAACGCCGATCTGGGATTGCGGTAGAAAGAGAACTGACCATCCGCTTGAGCATTCCGGTGGTGCGAAGAATATTCTCCATCACCATTGTCAACATAAGTGTCACCGTCATCTCAAGTGATTTAGGAGCAAAAATACCATTGACAGTTGCCTTGAAGAAAATGAGGGGGGGAGTCAGGTAGATAATTCCGAGTGCGATTGCACCGATCGGCATAACTGACGACATGGAGACTTTGCGGCGGAGAAGTACAATAATCAGAATCAGGACCGCGGCTGTTTTAAGCAGATCTATCATATAAAATCAGGCCGCGCCGGCTTTGCGGTGAAGGGAGTTGAACACCATGTCAAGAACACTCTTCTGGCGCACTTCATATTTGTTGAGAACCGCCAGGCAGGTGCCCATAGGGCAGATGTCATGCAGAAAATCAGCATCTCTTCCCGAGAGTATGACTATCCGGTTTTTGTCCATGCCGTTGTCAACCGCAAACCTGAGAAGTTTGAGCCCATCCATGGATGGCATTTCAAGATCAATAAGCATCAGATCATAGCCGCCATTTTTTATTGAATGGAGTCCAGACAAAGGATTGTTACAGGTCTCTACCTGAAGAAGCGGGAAATTATCCGCTATGTAGGCCGACAAAAATCGGGTAAAGGCAGGATCATCATCAATTAACAGTATTTTTCCCATAACTATGAGTTACCTGGCTTACGCATATCACTAATGGCAACGCAGACAAATATGACCAGCAGAATAACTCCGCAGAAAATCCAGTCTGCCAAACTGAAACCGAACATGGTCAACTCCTCCTGAACGCTTCTGCCGCTTCGGCCATTAAGCCTGTTTCCTGATAACAGGTTCCGAGCAGATAGTAAACCTCATTTAGCGGGAACTGTTCAGCAAATACAGGGTCGGAGAGTACGTCATTTATTATTGAGATCGCTTCGTCGTTGAAACCGTTGCCATGCTGCTCAATTGCAACCGAGAGTGCCGTCAGATAGTCTAGCGGCGGCACCAAAGGGATCCTGCCTGCAAGTATTCCGGCAATCCTTGCTTCAACCTGAGCCCGCTCTGCCGGCTCCAGAAGCATAATAGCGTCGCTCCATATTTCGGCTGCCCGATCGTACCGCCCGAGCACGTACTGCGCCTCGCCGTATTCGTACGCAACGTGGCGATCCCCCGGATTAAGAGAGAATGCCCCCTTCAGATGCTTTTCGGCTGCATACCAGCAGGTTACGCAGTACTGCATGCTGGCAAGACGCGATCCCTTGTCAATATACGCCCGGGCGATTTCCAGTGACAGGCCGTCATTGCCGGGGTCGAGCAGAGCCATGATTTTGAGCAGCGTAATTTTGCGATCCAGATAAGGCGTGTCAATTTCCTTGGCCTCCAGCATGATAATCTGCCCCCCCAGATCGGAGACAATATGCGGATAGGCCTCTCTCAAAACTGCGGCATAGGTGGCGGCGCCGCTACAGTCCGGGTCAAGTCGCAGAGCCTGATATATGCCGCGACCCACCATATCATAATCAGGAGCCCCGCCTGTCAACGCGGTAAAATCCTCTGCCAAGAGTGGGATAGGAGGCTTCCCCCCCCATTGAATCGCGACCATACCGTCCCGGCCGCTAAGCAGGTAATCGTCAGGTGGAGTGTAGTATAGTATCCCCTGCAAAGGTGTGAGTTGTTTTTGCAATCTGCTGGTCATCGGATGAACTCCTTCCGCACACCCGAATTTATCGGTCATACTCTGTATATTTCTTGGCACTCCCCCGAACCAGGTCGGCAGGATACTTCTTGCCATTTATCGCAATCTTTCGCTCCACGGCCATGTAGAGATCAACATCCAGCTTGTCGGAAATTCTGACAAGATAGATCAGAATATCAGCCAGCTCTTCTTCTACAGACTGTCGGGTTTTATCTTCAAGAAGATGGCTCTGATCGCCATCAACCCACTGGAAGTGCTCGACAAGTTCAGCCGCTTCCGCAATAAGAGCCATAGAGAGGTTTTTGGGGGTGTGATATTGATCCCAATCCCGCTCACGTGCAAATTCCCGCAGACGGAGACGAAGGGATTCTAAAGAATCAATTGTTATTTTTTGCTTTGGCATTCCGGTGACCCTTATTTACAGGTGATCTGTGGGATGGGAGAACAGGCGTTCTGTTCGTCAGATTCACGCATAGTACGACATCTGATTTGACTGGCTGAGCGGGGTTACCCCCTCCGCCAACGGCAAAGTTATGGTAAATGCGGCGCCTTTTGCGGTGTTGTGTACATCTATTGTTCCGAAGTGGTTGAGGATGATGCGATGCGCGATCGAGAGACCAAGTCCGGTGCCGTGATGCTTGGTTGTGAAAAACGGATTGAAGATTTGCGGCAGCATCTCTTTCTGGATCCCTCCGCCACTGTCCTCAATGCAGATAACAGCCGTATTTTTGTCCTGGGCGACTTTTTTCAGGGTCATGGTTAATATCAGCTCCCCACCTTCCAGCATGACATCGCAGGCGTTTAATATCAGATTAAGAAAAACCTGTTTCAACTGGTGAGCATCACCTGAAATGCTCCAAGCGGAGGCATCATCAGCCGACAACGATACGTTTATGCTGTGATCCTCAAAAGTGGTTGCGCAGCTTGTAAGGCAATCCTTGATGATTTTTTTAAGGTCGCACGCGCTGAAGCAGATTGTCGGCTTTCGCGCGAAAGCAAGGATTTCTATGAGCATCTTCTCGAGGCGGGAGACCTCGGAAACAATCGTATCGGCATATTGATGCTGCCGCGTCTCATTCGGCAATGATTTAAGAAGTCTTCCTGCAAAGCCTCCAATCGTGACAAGTGGGTTTTTTAACTCATGGACGAGGTTTGCCGCTATCTCTCCGATAGCAGCCATACGTTCGCCATGCTCCAATCGCTCCCGGGCGTCTCTCAGGTTGAGGTGAGCCTCTTCAATGCGGTTATATAGCATCGAATTTTCAATAGCCATGCCGGCCTGATTGGCAAAAAGTCGCAGAAAATTCATACTGTCTTTCGATATTTCGCGACCGGAATCCGGATTATCTACCACTATCATTCCGATGGTTTTTTCATGGCAGACAAGAGGTGCCGCAACAAAGGGGCCATTACACAACGATCTGATAAAGTGGCAGGTCTGGCAGTTGTGACAACGCTCTTCACCAGAACGGCACAGCTTTCTTTCCGCAAAGATCTGACTGATAAAGGGACATGAATCATCCATTTCAATACGGGTCTGACGAACGTGCATGTTGAAATTGGTGGATTTCTGCCGGGATATTATTTCATCACTCAAATCCCAGCGACTTCCGAGAATATCCTGGTCGCCGATAATCTGTAATTCTTTCGACAATCGCCGGGTTATGCCGAGGATACCTTGAAGGAGATCAGAGTTTTCGTTTCGCAGAAACAGCGCAGCTCGTTCAAAAAGGTTGGATGATGGTGTGGTAATTGCTGTAAGAATAAGGTGAGTAAGCTTGTTGAAGCGTATGGTGGAAAGCATCGTGTTGCTGAATTGATACAGAAGCGTCAACTCAGCAATGCTATTACCCGGTTCAGAATGTGGTGAAGAATCGATACTATTCATGTCAGATCCAGGGTGGCATTTTGCCTGGTAAAAATTACATCAGACCCTTCGCTCTTTTTCCTCAGCAATCATCTTGCAGTCGATACATTGGGTAGTGACCGGTCTTGCCTTAAGGCGCGCCTCCCCGATCTCTTCCCCGCAATCGTCACAAATGCCGAACTCTTTTGACTCTATACGGTCGAGCGCATCCTTGATCTTGTTGATCAACTTCCGTTCTCTATCTCTGATGCGTAATTCAAAGTTACGGTCTGATTCCTGAGTGGCCCGATCTGTTGGGTCTGGAAAGCTAAGGGCGTCAGTAGTCATCTCTGTCACCGTCTTGCCAGCCTCCCCCTGCAATGCCTTCATTTCCTCATTCAGTATGGCTTTAAAAAAATCCAGTTTTTCCTGTTCCATGGTTGACTCCTGTTTCAAATAAACTGCCAAACTCTAGTGAAAATATAGCCACAAGTCCAGAAAAAAATAGCGAGTAAATATGGGAGGTCATCGGTTGATTTTACAAAACTATTACACTTGCAATAGTCGGAGCGTTGCTATGATGCGCACGCATTTACAAATGGGGGGGAGTATGACACAGCCATTAAAAATTGGAAAGCACACGGTACGCTATCCCCTTTTCCAGGGTGGCATGGGGGTTCGGATCTCGGCCGGCCGGCTGGCCGGTAATGTTGCAAAAAATGGCGGCGTCGGATTGATAGCTGCGGCCGGCATTGCTCTCAATAGCGGCCTCTATGATGGCAAAAACTTTTTCCAGGCCGAAGCAGAGGCATTTAAGGCCGAACTGCGTAAGGCATACGAGATCGCTCCTGATGGTATTATTGGCGTAAATGTCATGGTTGCCCTTTCCGACTTCGAGTCGCTTGTCAAAGCCTCCGTCGAAGGGGGAGCCAAGATCATCGTCTGCGGAGCCGGCCTTCCCATGGGGCTGCCGGAGTTGACAGCCGAACACCCTGATGTTGCATTGGTGCCTATTGTCTCCTCGCTCCGGGCGGCTCAACTTATTGTGCGGAAGTGGCAGAAAGCCTATCACCGACTGCCAGACGCCGTGGTTGTTGAAGATCCGGACACGGCTGGTGGCCACCTTGGTGAAAAAATGGAAAATATCAATGTCGGCCTGTATGACCAATACAAGACAGTCCGCGAGATCAAAGCATTTTTTCGTAATGAATGCACTTCAGATACACCAGTCATTGCCGCAGGTGGTGTCTGGGATCGCGCCGACCTGGAACATGCCCTGGCAGAGGGGGCTGACGGAGTTCAGATGGCCAGCCGTTTCGTTTGTACCGAGGAATGTGATGCCGCAGAAGAATTCAAGCAGCGCTACATTAATTGCAAAAAAGAGGACATCGGCTTGATCATGAGTCCGGCCGGGTTGCCGGGACGTGCCATTTTAAACAACAGGGAAAACATACGACAATACGACCTTGATAATCATACCCCCTGCCGCATGGGCTGCCTGAAAAAATGCTCCTACAAGGAGTCGGGCGAGCGATTCTGTATCGTGACGGCGCTTGATCGGGCACAGCGCGGTGATGTGGATACCGGCCTGGTCTTTTGTGGATCAAATGCCTGGAAATCTGACAGAATTACCACCGTGCGGGCTATTTTCGATGAACTTTTTGGAGAAAAAGCAGAATAATTATAAAACCTGATCACTCAACATCTTGATTGGCGCTATCTTGAGCATATATTTAAGCAGAGCTGTAATTTTCCGCTTGACTTGTAACAGCCTTGTATCTATATTTCAAAACTCTTTAAAAATCAGAAGCGGATGGAGATACGTATGTACGCAGTAATCAAAACAGGTGGAAAACAGTATAAAGTTATCGAAGGCGAATTTCTCAAGGTTGAAAAACTTGAGGGTGAAATTGGCGACTCTATAGAATTTGCCGAAATCCTTATGGTGGGTGGAGAAACAACGGTTGTGGGTGCACCGCTCGTTGCCGGGGCTTCTGTAACCGCGAAGATCGCAGCTCAGGGTAAAGGCAAGAAAGTGCTCGTCTTCAAATCAAAGAAACGTAAAGATTCCCGCAAGCTGCGCGGTCATCGTCAGCATTTGACCGTTCTCAAAATTGAGAAGATTACCGCGTAACTTACACAACCAATTATTTTACCATAGGAGATACTGAAGATGGCACATAAAAAAGCCGGTGGTAGTTCAAGAAACGGTAGAGACTCGGGCGGGCAACGCCTTGGCTGTAAAAAATTCGGCGGCGAAAGCGTCAAGGCTGGCAATATAATTTATCGCCAGCGTGGTACGCAGATCCATCCCGGCAACAACGTCGGCTGCGGTAAGGATTACACGCTGTTTGCCCTTATTGAAGGGGTGGTCGCGTTCGAGCGCCTTGGCAAGGATCGGAAAAAGGTTTCAGTCTATCCGAACTGACGTTCTGCTTCTACAGCTATCAATCAAAAAAGTCCGGGAGTTTTCCTCCGGGCTTTTTTTGTGTTTACGCATCCTCCCTGATCAACCCTTTTGCTCGCACCGTTTCATCAAGCTGCTTCAGCGTAGGTAAATGTTATGGAGTGACGCGACCTGACTCTTTGGGAGGTGTATTTATAATGACTGCAGCTACAGAAGGTAATGTCCGGGTTGGCACTACAGCGTTCCGACGTATCAATGTGGCTCTATTCTGCGCCGGTTTCGTCACCTTCGTTACCCTCTATGACGTACAACCGCTCCTCCCGCTGTTTGCAGAGGAGTTCAAGATTTCACCTGCAATGGCAAGCCTTCCGCTTTCGTGTTCAACAATCGCACTGGCGCTCGGCATGCTGATTGCGGGCACCGTTTCAGAAACTCTGGGGCGGCGTCAGGTTATGACCGTTGCGCTCTTCCTGACCTCACTGCTCGCGATGGCGACGTTCTTCAGTCACTCATTTGCATCCCTGCTGGCAGTGCGGTTGCTGCAGGGGCTTGTTCTCGCCGGCGTACCCTCCGTCGCGATGGCCTATCTGGGCGAAGAGATGGATGCCCAGGCGATCGGCCACGCCATGGGGCTTTATATCAGCGGCAACGCCGTGGGGGGGATGAGCGGCCGGATCGGTTCGGCGCTGCTCTGCAGCTACGTTCCGTGGCACAGCGAGATTGCCCTGGTTGGTCTCTTTAGCCTTCTGCTCAGCATACTATTTCTGAAGTGTCTCCCCCCATCGACCAACTTTCACCACCGACCATTCAAGCTACGCTACCTCTTCACTTCGCTCTACCAACATCTACACGACCCAGGTCTCCTCTGTCTCTACGGGCTGGCATTCCTTTCGATGGGTGGCTTCATCTCGCTCTACAACTACATCGGCTTCCGTCTGCTGGCAGCACCATACAATCTCAGCCACTATCAGGTCAGCCTGATATTTCTAGTCTATCTGCTCGGCTCCTTCAGTTCGGGAGTTGTCGGTAGCCTTATTCACCGTTTCGGTCGGCCGCTCATGATCAGGACAGCTCTGGCAACCATGCTGGCCGGAACGCTAATTACTCTGGTCGGTTCACTCCCGTTGATTGTTGCCGGAGTCGGGGTTTTTACCTGCGGATTCTTCAGCGCTCATGCAATCGCGTCGAGCTGGGTAGGCAGACGCGCGCTGACCGCCAAGGCACAGGCATCGTCGCTCTATCTGTTTGCCTATTATCTTGGTTCAAGTATTTCCGGCACGGCTGGAGGACTCTTCTGGCAGCACTACGGATGGAACGGGGTGGCGGTAATGATTACCCTGCTGCTGGTGACAGCCTTCGGGGTGGCTACTCTGCTGCTGCGGATGCCGCTTGTAGAGTAGATGGCTAAAGGTCAGTTCGATAGCCTAAAATATACCTGCTCCGTTTACAATTATTGGGATTCAAGCAATCTTGACATTACCCACAAACGTCTATACAGATGAGGCGCCCTATAATTGCACTGCGTTACATGTAAGTTCTTGAGATCAAATGGATCAAGCAACCCACAACATGATTATCTCGTTCATCTGGGGGATCGCCGACGATGTGCTGCGTGATCTCTTTAAACGTGGCAAATACCCTGATGTCATCATGCCTATGTGTGTACTGCGCCGCCTTGATGCCGTACTGGAGCCGACCAAGCAAGCGGTATTGGATACCAAAAAAATGCTGGATGACGCTGGCATCACCGAGCAACGCGCCGCAATGTGCGAGGCAGCCGGGCAGGCATTTTATAACACCTCCCGTTTCACTCTGCGGGATCTCCGCTCGTGCAACAGCCAGCAGCAGCTCCGCCAGGATTTTGAAGCCTATCTGGACGGCCACTCCCAGACCGTTCAGGACATCCTGGAAAACTTCAAGTTTCGCAACCAGATCCCGACTCTCTCCAAGGCCGATGCCATCGGTACCCTGATCGAAAAGTTCCTAATCCCGAGATCAACCTGAGTCCCAACCCGGTGCTGAATAACGACGGTTCGGTGAAGCTGCCCGCTATGGATAACCATTCCATGGGCACCGTATTCGTGGAACTGGTGCGCAAGTTCAACGAGGATAACAACGAGGAAGCGGGTGAGCACTGGACGCCGCGTGATGCCGTCAAGCTGATGGCAAATCTGATCTTCCTCCCCATTGCCGATAAGATTCAATCAGGCTCATATCAGCTCTATGACGGGACTGCCGGTACCGGCGGGATGCTGACCCTGGCGGAGGAGACGCTGCTGGGGCTCACTTCTGCCCATGGCAAGCAGGTTAGGTATAGGAACTTTTGGGTATATCGTCTTATACCTATGGGTATACTCAAAATACGAGGATTTTGTCAAATTCTATTGGGCAACCCTGGCCGCTAGAAACAGAAAAAGCCTCGATTTCTCAAGGCCTCCTGTATTCTATCCGACGATGTCGGACTGTTAATTGCCCTACCGACTTTATGCAGTCACGTAACGTTTTAATATTATGCATATTATTACATGGGTACATGTTGGACGCCATTAAAAACACCACCAAAATCTAATCGTTGTTAAAATGCAACAGATACATCCGTAGCAAATCTGCCTGTATAAAACTCTAATAAACGGTGAATTGCAACAAGTAATTCCTTGGCAACTTCCTCCACAAATCGGAAAAGTTCAGCCCCCCTACAGCAGGTAATGGTGTTCACGTATCCTGTTGCTCTCGACTGGACTTACCCCGGCCTGTCCGGCAAAATCAGGCCAGGCGGCAACGGCATCCTGCACCTGCCTGATAACCTTATGTGCGGTGCCGACGCCGAACCGATCGGCAACCGCCAGCAGATCCGCCTGAGAAATGCCGGTAAATTTACCGTTCACCGCCATGAGATGCTGCCAGGTCCACTCGCCGGATGGATTGAAGGCGTACGTTACATCATATGCCGGTGCCAGTTCCCACTGGCCACCTTCCCGCAGCATGAAGGATATATTCTTGGTGTGGTCGTCGCAGTTTACCGCCATTACGTTGAATGCAATCCGCCGGAATGCTTCTTCGAGTGCAGCATAATCAAGGCCCAAACGGACAACGGTCTGCAAAAATTGGCTGTAATCGTGGGTCGCCTTCTGTTTGTAGTCCAGATGCGCCATGGCGCAGAGTGATTGCAGATGATGCTTGTGGTTCCCGTCACGATCAAAGCGCCGGGTCATGAAGTGAGCCCGGCCATTCTCTTCCAGCAGGCGACAGGGTGACATGGTAATACCGGCGGCACTAGCCATCCGGTAGTAGGCATACTCGATCCGGCCATAATCCTGTGAACCGCCCAACTCCCGGTCGGCCCCCATACCGTCGAATTTGAGCAGCCAGTGTTCAAAGGCGGGTTCCACATCAAACTGTCCCGGTCGGATCTCATCAGTCTCCGGATTCCACGCGAGAGCCGCCTTGGCCCGTGCGCCGCCCGCCGAGGTGCCGACCTGAATAATCTGCGCAAGAGCTGCTTTGGCAAGGTGGTCTGAACCAAGTTTACCATGAACAGCCTGACGGGCACTTTCGACCAGGCGTGAGAGCTTGATGGCGGTGCTGCTGGCAATGGCCGGTGTGCGGGCCGGCTTGAATTCAAGGGCTCCCATGCCGCGCTTGCCCATGTACGCCAAGCGATCAAGAGGCGTCACCAGTTTTTTATCGATACCTTTGCTTGCCATCCAGGCATCAATCAGGGCATTACCGAAATCATCCGGCAGGGCATCAGCCACCATCGCCGGTAGCCGTTTGAAGCTTAGCTCGGGAAGATCGGTAAAGACGAATGGTTCTCTGGACTCAGACAGCGGCATGGTAAGCGGAGCAAGTTCAACTCCTGACTTTACAAATCTGCTGTCATACTCGAAGGCGTAGTATCCCAGATTAGGAACCAGGGCAACCGCACCGACGGTTTTGCCCCAGATGCGGACTTCAATGGCTTGAACCGGTTTATGCATTGGAGGAGCCTTTGGTTTTGGATGCACGTTGTCGCGGCTGTTTTGCCTTCAGCATCTGCATCGGGCTGATGGCAACTGCCGGTGCCAAGGTTTCCAGCCAGTCTGCCCGCCCCAGGGTACGCAACACCTTCACGAGTGACGTCAGTGTTGCCCCTCGTCCGTTTTCCAGGTTTTTCACCGCATTCAGGGCAACACCGGCCTGCTCGGCCAACTGGCGCTGATCGATATTCCGGCGCAAGCGCAGATCGCGCAACTGCTGCCCGAAAGCAGCTTCCATCTCTTCGTGTGTTTTAGAGTTTTGCATAAACATCCTATTTAGGACTCTTGATACAATAAATATAATCAATAGCCTTAAAATAGTCCATTGAATTATATCTTAAGCTATTGTCACTATCCACCATGCTTGAGAAGGTACTTATTGGATATCGCCTTGAACGATATTTTACCCTGATTGGAGCGTGTCTCATCAATGGAGCGGAAGACTACCCCCTCGCGTTCTGCTTGTGGATTGAGGTGGGACTTGCCTTCGGCATATTTGAGAAACCGGGCATGGTCGTATCCGACATTCGGAAAATTCTCCGTTACAACCGGAACGCCTTTGAGGGCGAAATCATCCAGTGTTGCGCGGTAGGCAGCAACCGGAAGATAACGTTGCCTCGTAATGTCGAAAATGTTGAAGATGAAGATATCCTGCCCTTTTAATCCGTAAATATTCGACTGAATGCCGTAGCCGACAACCTCGCCCTGCAAGGCGAGATAACTTCCCGTCCGGGCATGGTAGTCGCGTAGTTTCTCTTCAATATCATAATGCCTGACAAGCTTCCAAAAGGTTTGATCAGGAATTTCAGAAAACTCCCAGTTCCTACCACAGACATGGAGACCAGCCTCGTCGAAAATAAACGAACACGATGTGCCGTCGAGTTTCTCCGTTACAAAGAAAGACATACCGGAAAAAGCTTCAATATCGAGGTTTTGTACCCGTTCCTCGTCGGTTTTAGGCACTGTCCCAGGGTATGCACCGACTACATCGCCCGATATTGCTGCCGGGATAGGCGGCTCATAAAGGGTTATGCCCAGAATCCTTGTTACATCTTCTCCCTCGGCAAAATTCCCGACTGTCAGCACCTCGTCTATTTTGAAAACGATACCCTGCGACAAGGCACCACGGAACTTTTTGGTACGAAGGCGAAACTTGTCCTGCCGCATAAACTCGTACTGCTGTTGTTCCGGAAAAACCGAATCTATCTCGCAATACACAACCAGCATTCCAGGTCTTATCTCCTGCGCCTTTTTCACCACAACCTGCCAACCGCCGAAGACAGCCAGCTCTATCGCATCGGCACCCTCAATAGACCGTATCTCATCAACCTTCCGGATTGTTGCCAGCTTTCTCATAAATTCACCTCGGCTTCCCAAGCCAATGCCACCCCACAACATCCAGAAAGGTTCCAGCTCATACTCACACGTAAAAACCTGGTTAATGCATTGTCCCGGAAACTTTTTTGCCATCCAGTGTGCGGACTTCGTACTCGGCAGGTTGCATGGCAACGCCAAAAACTTTGCGCAGGTTGTTGTTGATGGCGTCGATAACAATATTCAATTCATCAAGGGATTTAACTGTACCGCGCATGACCTTTTCCTTCAATCCACTATCGCGCTCAACAAAATGCGCCCATTCAATTGTTCCATCCGCTTTTTTCTTAACCAGAAGCTTGTAAATGCCAACCTGCGGAATGCCGGCAGTGGCATATCCTGCGAGGATCTCTTCACCTTTACTGATGTTCATTACCGCCATTTGTGATGAGTTACTTTTCATGATTTATCCGCTCCAGTTTTCTGGCCGTTTCCAAAAATAATCGTTCAACCGGCGTAGGCTCTTCCAACATTGTATGAAGATACTTCTCATACTCCTCATGTGCTTTGCGAAGAGCCTTCTCATGGCTTACTGTTCCCGCATGAGTCAATATTTCACGACCTGATATCTTGAGAAAGTCATCCAGTTTCACAACCCAGTCTGTCATATACATTGGCGTTCGAGAAAGCGCCTGGAGTTCGGCAAATTCAAGATACATGGATACTATCCGGTTGAGTATTTCCAACTCATGTTCGTTAAGATAATTCTTGGCAACCTCGGCATCCGCTCTGCGCGGTGTATCACCTGCCCAGGTTGTCATCCCCATGTTTTGCTTGCTTGCGTCAGCACGACTGTGAATGATTTCTGCTGCAGTATGTCCATGAGAAGCCCAATGCACCTTGTTCTGGATGGCAGCAAAAAACTGTCGGGACGTCTCAGTGCTTGGGTTGTAGTCGATACTGGTTGCGTAGATATCGAGTACTTTAAGCCAGAATACTTTTTCCGCCGAACGGATATCGCGGATACGCGCCAGCAGCTCGTCAAAATAGTTACCGCCACCGGCCTGTTTTAGTCGTTGATCGTCCAGAGCAAAGCCTTTGATGATGTATTCGCGCAATCGCTGTGTAGCCCACTGGCGAAAATGTGTCGCCACATGGGATTTGATGCGGTAACCAACTGAAATAATCATGTCAAGGTTGTAAAACTTGGTGCGATAGCTCTTTCCATCAGCGGCAGCTATTAAGGATTCCTGAATAACTGAATCAAGCGACAATTCACCTTCTTCAAAAATGTTTTTGATGTGCATATTGATATTGGGGATTGAGGTCTGGAAAAGTTCCGCAAGTTGTTTTTGTGTGAGCCAGACGGTTTCACCCTGCAGACGTGTTTCGATGCGGATGTGTCCGTCAGCAGTGGTATAAATCAGAAACTCTCCCGTGGCAGGAATCAGTGACTTTTTCTTTGTCATACTTCTTACCTCCTCAGTTCACAAACTGTAACGAAAAGCAGAGCCTTGGTAGTCCACTCCATCCTGCCCTCGTATAACCGTCCGTGAAATCCTCATTTTCGGTGCCGCCTCTTCGTCGTGTGGCTTAATAATTCAAACCACAGCGCATTCGATATCACTTATCAAACAACCATCAAGCAAATTGCGGACTTTTTGCGATGTTCACGAAGTATATTTCGTGAACATCCATTCCCTTCAGGACAGATTTAAACTATTTCATACGGTTACCTTTGATGATTTCGTAACTGTAATCAGTATTTCGTCCTCAAAACATCACGTAGCGGCAGTATACGAGGATATGGTGACGTTCTTCCAACATTTGCAATTGGCTTGTTTCTCACGTCTGATTCAAAACATTCAATCTTGTCCATCAGCGATTCACCCCGCCACTCTTGTGACTCTGAAACAGGATCACTGGCCGTTTTGAACAAAGCGTAAATATGTTCTTCATCATCATGTCCGGCAAAAGCCTCCCAGGCCGCTACTCCCTGGCCCTTCGCATGCTGTTTCAGTTCGATCCGCAACTGAGATCGGGTAAATATCCGAAAGCCGGATTCACGTAGACATAGAAATCCCGAAGCCACATCGCCGCCAGGAGTTCGCATGATGATCCGCCTTACACTTGCAAGGTTGGGATGAACATGCAGTGCTCCTTGACGCCTCCCTAACCGTACATAAACAAAACCATTCTCATGGCGAGCAAGCGCAAGCTGGGCAGTGTTTTCATACCAAGCGATTAGCACCATCTCTTCTGCAGGCGGCAGTGCGCGGTAATCCCTACCGTATATATCCGATTCTGACAGGGCCATCGACCCGTAATTTACCGGCTGCTCTTTCGCGGTGTAGGCTTCTGCCAGGTGATAGGTGACACGCTCCCGCGCTGTGGTGCGGTTGGCGAGATGCTCGATGATGTCGTCGAGAAACTTTGCTACCGAATCAATCCCACCCGCTTCGCCTTCCGCATTCGGACGGATGGCAAATGCTCCAAGTGCCAGCAAAATCTCATGAAAGCAGTTGTAAGGCGATTTGTTATCGCCCGGGTTACCAGGATAGAGGACGTATGCTCCGGCAGTACGTCTGACGGCATCCCGATACGCATGCATTTTAAGCAGGTCGGAATACTTTGCCGCCGTACGGTTTTCCTGTATGGCTTCGGTATCTCTTTCAAATGCTTCGTCATCCGCTGTGTCGCCGAGCAGTTCGCGAATGTTGTCGACACGGTATTTTGCATCAAAGTGGACATGAGCCATCAGCTCGTTCCGCTCTGCTTCTTCCCGTGAGTACTCAGCCGGCCAGATGCTGATGGTATAATCCGGCTGCACACCGCGCGTCCAGTGTTCATTCTTGCTACCCACCCCGCCGATTATCCTCAAACATCTCCACAGACATAGGATAACGTAACCGCCACAACATCTTGATAGGTCGCTCGCTCTCGTAGCTGATCCGTTCTACCGGCCCAAGATAGGTGAACGGAACTGTTACCCCGTTCCGTTTTTTCTGACCTCTGGCAAAAACCAGAATCGTATAGCCCCACTCTATATGGTGGATTAGATTCTGCCCGTCATTGTGATGCTGCGCGGTATTCGCCTGTGATTCCCAATGTAGCAGATCCCTGCTGACGGGGTAATCGGCATACATGGTACTCGGCGAAAACTCTTTTTCTGTTTTCTGAAAGGTAACGAGCAACGCGTAGGCCTTAGCTTCAGGAAAGTGAAACACTCCTACGCCCGTTTGCCCTGACGTTTCAAGATTCGCCTTGTCAAATACCGCCTGAATTTCTTTGCCGCTGTATTGAGCATGGAGTTCAAGCGGACAGGTAAAGGGCAATTCCGGTATTTGTCCGCTGACCGCCGTTATGTCGAGTGACCAACTCAGTATTTCGTCCAGATCGGCAAGAATTGTTGGATTTCTGGCCAGCCTATGAAAAGCGTCATCAAGAGAGGTGATACCAAGATTGCTCCCTTTATCTCCCCAGATCCGATAGTAAGCGGACATGACAGAATTTCCGGCAATAGTCATGGCTTCGGCAACAGCGCCCTGAGAAACTTTGGCGAGAACCTTGCGCATAAAGGCTATTTCCTGCGGGCCATTGATGAATGCCGCCCGCACCAGCGTCTTCTTCAGTCGCACCAGATCAGGATCAACAGGGATCGGCCCCAGTTGCGCCTTTGCTTTCCACTCCGACCATGATTCCTTTACAAGTAGCACTTCCGGTTCGTAATCGTGGTAGCGAATGAAATTGCCAAAGGTCAATTCCTGTCCCGTCTCGCTGGTGAAAGTCTGGATACGCTCGGGAACCTGTACGGCCAATCTGCCGAAGTTCTCGCGAATATTCTCCAGGACATATTGACGGGAGATGCGATCAAGCTGAATGGAGCAACCAGCAGGAAGATGTGGGAAATCAAGCTCTACTTCTTTGTCGATAGGGTAACGATGACGAGGCATTAGTGCCTTAAGTTTGGTGTCTGCCCGATAGCGCCGGTGAGCCTGTCCGACCAGGTCGATCACGGTGAGACAATCTTTTCCCGGTGCATGCCGCAGACCGCGGCCCAACTGTTGCAGAAATACAGTCAGGCTCTCGGTGGGACGGAGGAAAAGTACGGTGTTTACCTCCGGGACATCAACACCTTCGCTTAGTTTATCGACTGTAAAGAGGAACGTGAGCCGCCCCGTCTTCAGGTCATCCAACAGTTCTTGGCAGCGACCATCTTCAATGCCGGAGACAAAGGCACCGGATGGTATCCCGCGCTCAGTGAACTGCTCAGCCATGAAGACGGCATGTCTGATGGTTACACAGAAGCCTATCCCTTTTATGGCACTCAGTTCAGGTTCATAGCGGGTAAGCGCCGCAAGGATAGCATCGACGCGCATCTTGGCTCTGACATGATCCAATACATAAACGTTCTCCAAAGCAGATGCATCATACTTGCCGTTGCGCCAGAACTGCTCACCATTTATAGCAATAGGGTCGGCCACACCAAAATAGTGAAAGGGGCAGAGGAGTTTTTCCTCCAGTGCCTCTGGCAGTCGAATTTCGGCGGCAAAACGATTGCCAAAATCTGCGGCCACGTTGTCACCGTCCATTCGCTCTGGGGTGGCAGTCAGGCCGAGAAGTATCTGAGGGGCAAAATTATCAAAGATCGGACGGTAACTTGACGCAGTTCCATGATGGGCCTCATCGATGACGATATAATCATAGAAGTCTCTTCCAACCTGTTCCCACAGTCGTCGACTTGCCATCATCCCTACAGAACAGAACAGATGTTCAAGTCGATTGGCCTGAAACTGACCAACCAGCAATTCACCAAAGTTCTGATCACGAAGAACATTGCGAAAGGTACCTTGTGCCTGCTGGAGAATCTCTTGGCGGTGAGCAACAAACAGAATCCGGGCTTGACGCTGCTTCTTGTCAAAGAATTGCTTGAAGTCGAAGGCGGCAACTACTGTTTTGCCGGTACCGGTGGCGGCGATCACTAGATTACGCCAGCGATTGTGTGAGCTCCGCTCTCGTTCCAATGCCTCAAGTATGCGTTCCTGAAACGGGTGCGGACGAAGGTCGAAGAATATTGCAGGGCCGTTAAGCCGGGGATTACGTGCACGGTCGATGGCGGTCCGGAAAAGCGCTGGCTGCTCGGGATCAAACGGTACGAACTCATGGCTGTTCCAGTAGGTCTCGAACTCGACAGAAAACTTTTCGAGAATATGCCCCATGTCCTGGGCCGTGACCTTGAGATTCCATTCCAAACCACTGGTAATGGCAGCATGGGACATGTTGGCCGAGCCAATATAGGCCGTGGAGAAACCGCTGTTACGCCGGAAATGGTACGCCTTGGCGTGGAGTCTGGTCCGTTCGGTATCATAGGAAATACGCACATCAACATTCGGCATCCGGGCCAACCACTCCACGGCCGGTGCATCAGAGGCTCCCATGTATGATGTCGTAATAAGGCGCACCGGTACATGGCGGTCGCGCAAGTCTTCAAAAGCCGGCATCAACAGGCGCAGGCCAGACCATTTGATGAATGACACCAGAATTTCAACAGCATCAGCGGAACGCATCTCTTCATGGAGTTCGTGAGCCAGTTGCGGTTCTTGAGGAGAGCCCGTAAAGAGACTGCTTTCTGCCAGCGGAGTGTGGGGACGGGGGATACCAGAGGTGCCGTAATTCGGAGGGGTGATTTCAAGAAGGATCGGCTTGAGATGCGATACGAGACGATGTTTTTCGAGATGACCTCTGCCTGGTTCGTTGGAAACGTGTCCGAGAATCAAATTACAGAGTGCCAACCGCTTTTCCGAATCGGATTCTTCTCGTAGCGCCTGCTCAAGCACCTTTGCCACAAATGATGCGTACTTGGCCGGCTGTTCCTCTGGATCAATCTTGCCAAAAACGGTACGTAATTCCGGTTGCAGAGCCAGAGCATCGCGTAGATATTCATCGATGAGCGCTTCGTATATGCCAGGGGTTACGGGATTGTTCAATCAACGGCCTCATATGCTGTTATTTTTTTACAGGAGCAACACCAGCCCTCACACCCCATCCGACCCATCCAACCCATCCAACCCATCCAACCCTTTTGCATCGCTTCCATCAAGCTCAAGAAACGGCGGCGTGTTCTTGATCCGCTTCTCAACATGGCTGATATGCTCGGCAGGCGGAATATTTTCCGGCATGGCTCCACCGATACGCTTGATCGCCTCGCGAACTTCCCGGCCAACAGCTTCATGGGTGCGGATTGCCTGCTGCTGGTCCTTTGCCGGAGTACGGGCAAGCTTGTCGCGTGTCTGTGTCATACGGAACTGCTTGGCGGCAAGTTCGGTGGTATCCATCCGATCCATCAGGTTGTCTTTTTTCGGAATCCCCTTGCGCTGTTTGATCCCTTCATTGCCGAGTCCGTTATACAGACCCTTGTAACCAGCATCGTGAAAAATTCCGAACATCCTGTCCTGCACGCCAGCCTCACGGGCCGCTCCGGAAAGCGCTTTGAATTCTTCGCTGGCCTGCTTTCTGATTTCCAGCCGTTCAAGGTCTGCCGCCAAGGCATCAGATATCTCCTGGCGACGAGCCTGAATCGCAAAATACTTCTGCGCTGCGGCAATTTCCGGCTTACGAGGATCGCCGTTCTGGGCGATCAGGTAACAGGCAAAGCGTGAAAGATGGAAATCGGAAACTTCTCGAAGAGCCCCTTTACCGGTTGCGATCATTTTGCCGGCGCCGGCAAAATGATAATCGGGATTATTTCCCGACTGTCCGCATAAAGTCATTGCCCTGTTGATTGCATCTTCAAAACGCCGCCATTGACCATACCCCAGCAACGGCTGCAACTCGCGGGCGCTCCAGAATTCAGCGCCATGTTCGTTCGTCTTTTTCAGCTCTTCAAATGTGACGGAACCGCTTACTGGTAATGATCTGTCTGTCATTTTGGCACCACCTGTTCGTCCTGATTCGGTTTTAATTCCCTCGAATTCGAGGGTTTTAAAAATGCTTGGGAATTTCTCTCAACAGAGTTTAGAGTTTTACCCGCTGATCGCACCAGTGGTGCGAATTTTTCATTACCGCCATACGTGTCATAGCAGATGCATCATCCGCCAGAGGTTTGAAGCTGAAAACCTTTTACATCCGGGGCATTGATCCGCATCCAATCAGCCGGTTCCGGGATAACGCCCTTTCCCCATCCGTCCCAATCAACCCTTTTGCATCGCTTCCATTCCTTTTATTGCCGTTTTTTGCAGCTGCTGAATATCCTGCTCCAACTCCTTCATACTTACTTCCCGCAGAATCTGCCGCTGCATTTCACGATATTTGTCGAGCTCAAGAGCAGACTTTTCCAGAGCCATCTGGTGGCTGATCTTTCCGGCATTGGTGAGCAGCTCGCGGCCATTGAGCTGAATTATCGCGTCCAGGCGGGCAATCCAGTCGTTCATATACATGGGCAATTGCTGTAGCGCCATGGTTTCGGCAAAAGCCAAGTATTGCTCCACCAGCAGACCGAGTAGTTTTATCTCATTTTCGGCCAGATAGTTTTTCGCGATGCTCACATCACTTTTGCGCACCGCCGGTTCGCCTTTCTTGTCAAAAGACTGCATCCCCATGAGTGGCAGCGCAGCATCGGCTCGGCGGTATACTAATTCCGCCGCAGTCTGCTGACTGATGGCCCAAAGCAGCTTGTTTTGAACCACCTTGAAAAACTCGATGGTCTTTTCGTCCGCCGGA
>CAIMXI010000376.1 GCA_903845365.1 uncultured Geobacteraceae bacterium
CCTTACCGCAGCAACTATGCTGGGGGTGGTACGGAATCTCCTGCTCAATCAGCGGATATCGAGATTCATCTACCCAGAGGATCAGGATGTCTATTATCAGCGCCGCAAAAAACTTATTGAGAGCGGCGAGTTGCAGAACTGGGAAATTCGCCTGAAGCGGCATGATGGTTCCTATTTCTGGGCAGAACTGCAGTCGACACTGGCGCACAACGGCGAGAACTGGATTACTTTGCACGATATAACGGAGCGCAAACTGGCGGAAAAGTTGCTGAGGACTAACAACGAAACACTTGAGCAATTGGTCAATGAGCGAACTCTGGAGTTGCAGGAAGAGCGTCAGCGTTTGTTAGATATTGTCAGGGGTACCAATGCCGGAACGTGGGAGTGGAATATTCAAACCGGTGAAACCTCATTTAATGAGCGTTGGGCGGAGATGATCGGGTACACGCTGGAGGAGATTTCTCCGGTATCTATTGAAACATGGATGAATTTTGCCCACCCGGACGATTTAAAAGCAAGTGGTGAGCTACTGGAAAAACATTTCCGGGGCGAACTTGATTACTATGAGTTTGAGTCACGGATGAAGCATAAGAACGGAAGCTGGGTCTGGGTTGTAGACCGTGGGAAAGTGACAACCTGGTCTGATGACGGAAAGCCTCTGATGATGATGGGTGCACATCTGGTTATCACCAAGCGGAAACTCGCAGAATCTGTGTTGAAAGAGCGAGGGAAAGAACTCGATTGTCTGTTCAATATCATTAACCTGATGAGTTTTCCTGGTGCCTCGTTTGAAGAAATATTGGCAAAGATTGTTTGGCTCATCCCTTCAGGATGGCAGCATCCAGAGATAACCGAAGCACGCATCGTAATTAATGGAAATTACTACCAAACTCCACGCTTCATGGAGACACCCTGGATGCTGACCAGAGAAATTTATAAGAATGAGAAACCGATTGGACTAGTGGAGGTGTGCTATCTTGAGGAGCGGCATTTAGAGGATGAAGGGCCGTTTTTTATTGAGGAGATTAATTTGCTCAACGCCATTGCCGAGAAGCTAAGCCTTGCTTCTGAGTACAGAGATGCTGCAAGAGAGCTGCAAGAGAGCGTAACCCGCTATGATCGGTTGGCAGAGCAGAGCGGCACCATGATCTGGGAGGTGGACGCAAATGGACTCTACACTTTTGTAAATCACGTGAGTAAAGCGGTATTTGGTTACCGCCCGAAAGAAATGATCGGGCAGATGCACTTCTACGACGTGTTTCCAGAATCAGAGCGGGATGCGATAAAAAAACGCGTCGCCCCAATTTTTAAGAATAAGCAAAATGTAATTAATTTTGAAAACAAGACCACTACAAAAGATGGTCGCCAGCTATGGTGGACTACCAACGCCATCCCCATACTAAGCGAAGACGGAACGCTGCTGGGCTACCGTGGCAGCGACACCGACATCACCGAGAAGAAAAACCTCACCGAACAACTGATGCATTCTCAGAAAATGGAGTCAATCGGCAAACTGGCGGGTGGGTTGGCACATGATCTGAACAACATTCTTACCGTAATTAACGGCTATGCCACTATGCTTAAGTTTTCGATACCACAGCATGAAGAGCCGCAGCAGATCTTGAAGGCAACAACGCGGGCAGCATCGCTCACCCACGCCCTGCTTGCCTACAGCCGCAAGCAGTCAATGCAGCAGTCCAATCAAAACCTGAATCAGTTGATTGCAGATGTCGGCACGTTCATCAAGCGGATAATCCACGATAACATCGAATTTGCCATTTCATTAGCGAATGATCCTCTTTTCGTATTCGCAGACAAGGTCCAGATTGAGCAGGTAATGCTGAACTTTACCACCAACGCACGGGATGCAATGCCTCGCGGCGCCACTTTCAGCATCGCTACATCTGCGGGGAATATAGATGAAGACTACATTGCCACTCACGGTTATGGCGAGATTGGCAGCTATGCCGTAATAACGGTTTCTGATACCGGCCACGGCATGGATTCAGAGACTGCGCTCAAGGTATTTGACCCGTTCTTCACCACCAAGGAGGTCGGCAAAGGCACCGGCCTTGGCCTGTCCATGGTGTTTGGAATCGTAAGGCAGCATGGCGGTTTTATTAATCTGCAGAGCGAACCTGGCAAGGGTTCTGTTTTCAGAATATATCTACCTCTGGTTGACGAGGAAATGGTTGAAGATGAGCCTGATGAAGCAGATGTGCTGCTGGAAGCGGCTTCAGGGACAACCCTGCTCTTGGCGGAAGATGATCCTACCACCCTCTATTTTATGGCAGAGTTTCTGAAAAAAGCCGGTTACACAGTTGTAACTGCAGTAGACGGGCAGGATGCTGTGGAGAAGTTTGCTGCTCATAAAGCCGAAATCAAACTGGTGATTTCTGACGTAGTGATGCCGAGAAAGGGTGGCAAGGCTGCCTGCGATGAAATAAGGGCGATGGTCAAAACAACAAAGTTTATTTTCGTCACCGGCCATTCTCGTGCTGAGTTTGGGCCTGAGAACACACTCGGTACCGATGACGTAATGATGATGAAACCGCTGCTGCCGTTTGAGTTGCTGAGTAAGATAAGGGAATTATTAACAACTATCGCCTGAAATTCGTGTTGAAGTGGCAAGAAAAATTATTACACATCCACGCAAAAGCTCATAAATAAAGGGCCTAAAGGCAGATAAAATAATTTATCCTAGAAAAAACATTTAGCCGCAAAAAAGCACAAAAAGCACTAGAAATACTTGTGGTTATTCGATACTCTACCCACTAACCAAGCGGATTAAATATTCACTAACTATAACATCATGCTTTTTGTGACTTTTGTGCCTCTTTGTGGCAATGAACTGCCGTTTTTAGTAACTAAGGGATGGAGAATTTGTAAAAATACCAATTATTATTTCGTAGGGGTGTATGGCATACGCCCTGTTTGGACCAGAAATGAAGCCCAATATTATCGGTTATCCCAA
>CAIMXI010000377.1 GCA_903845365.1 uncultured Geobacteraceae bacterium
ACTGGCTGTAAAGGTGATAAACGAGCGTGAAGGTTATTATTATCCTATGCTGCTGACTAACCCGATGGAGGTTCTTTATGAAGACGATTGATGAACAGTTTACTCCAAAGGCATTGCGAGATGTCTGGACATGGAAAGATTCCGTGTATCGTGATACCACTGGCAAGGATTTTTCGGAGGTTAAGCATTATTTTGCCGACGGGATGAACGAGGCTGCCCAGATACTTGGCGCAAGCATTGTAAGCAACTCCGACGGAAGTTATTCATTCAAACGCGGCTGAATGAATATTCCGGGAATGCAATACTGATTAGCTCCATACCGGCATTGTAATGTTGCGTTTCACGGTGAGGCTGTTCAACAGCAACCTACAAAACCTGGAGTGGTCTTTACGAGTTAGCATGAGTAGAAATCACCCCGGTGATACGTGGCGCATTGGGTTTGAACGAGGATAAAAACCTGAGAATTCCGGCCGGCCGGAAATTGAGCTAACGAGCTGATATTGAACAAATACAGCTTCAAAAATAGACCAGCTTTCAGGTCAATGTCGTGTAATCCAGGGAGAGACAGATGAAAATAATTGCCCTCTATAACATCAAAGGCGGTGTGGGTAAAACGGCTGCCTGCGTCAATCTGGCTTACTCCTGTGCAAAGAGCGGCATGAAAACGCTTTTGTGGGACTTGGATTCACAGGGGGCTGCAAGTTATTACTTCAATGTGAAGCCTAAAGTGAAGGGAGGGACTAAAAGACTCTTTAAAACCAAAGAGATTGGCGAGTTGATCAAGGAAACCGATATTGAAAATCTGGATCTGCTGCCAGCGGATTTTTCATATAGACATATGGATCTGTTTCTTGACAGTGAGAAAAAACCTAAAAAACGAATGGTCGAATTTCTGAAACGTTTTGAAGACGACTATGACATCCTGATTCTTGATTGCCCACCCAGTTTCTCACTGGTTTCTGAAAACGTTTTTAAATCAGCTGACGTCATGCTTGTCCCGCTAATCCCTACTACATTATCTTTAAGAACCTACAATCAGATCCTGGATTACGTTGATGAGCATAAGAAACTCTCGCTAAAACTGATGCCTTTCTTCTCGATGGTGGACAAGCGGAAAAAACTCCATACCGGAATAATGTCTGACGGACTCAACTCTATAAACGGACTCCTGCGTACAAGCATTCCGTATCTTTCAGTCATAGAGAACATGGGGATCGAAAGGGCTCCGGTTGGTGTATTTGCTCCAAGAAGTGATGCTGCTGCCGCATTTGATGCACTCTGGATGGAAGTCGTACTCAGGGCAAAATTAAACAGCCAATAATAATAGCCAAAAGCCCACCTGAACCATATTCCTGTCACAATTGTTACGATTGCGTTACAACTATCTAAAATGCTTGAAATATTTCAAGCGGTGGGTATAGTGACAAGCATTCTACTTATATGGAGGCAGCAATGGGTAAAAAGGAAAAGACGGCTTTTGCATTGGCAGAGGATTTTAAGGCAATGATCGCATTGGTTCCCAAGCTTAAAGATTTTATTGACGTCCACGAGGAAATCGCTGAGGGATATCAAAAATACCGGAAAAACGGTGGCGATGCTATTCCTGGAATTGAGAAACATTTGGGCGTCAAGGAGCAAATAAGCGTACCCTCCAAAAAGGCGAAGGAAACCGTCAAAACCACTGAAGCCAATGTGCTTAAGGAAGCCAAAGATGCTAAAGCTACTGTAGAAAGTACTCCTGCAAAAAAAACTAAAAAGAAAGACAAAAAGTGAGCCATGCGCAAGGGCAAGCCCACCTGCTATGCCGGTGGTATTGAATAATTACCTTGACCGTGATTTGTTTGAAAACAGACTCCCCAGTCCCATTGTACGTGAAACATCCGACAGATTACTGTAACCATCTACTCTTACGCACAGAACATGATGGTTCGGGAGTACCTCTGGCAGCAGATAAAAGGTGGAATGTCAATAACCATTTTGCTTGCCGCCTACTGTAAATAATGAATCTGCCTGGTCGTTTTTCATGAAACTCATCCGGCTCCGTTGATTTTGCGACGGAGCAGTTTTTTGTAACATACATTTTGCCAACACGGCACACCGTTGTTACTCTCCCTTTGCTATAGTGCCACAATATAAGATTACGAAACTAAAGGACACTGTATGATAGCTAGAAACACCGCAAAGTACGCTGAAATAGCGCGTAAAATGAGAGAGTTGCCGATCGAAAAGCACGGTTCCAGTTATGAATGGGAAGAACTTGTGCAAAAACTGTGTGACTCAGGTGACTCCGAACTTCGTGGCATTGGAATCAGAGAATTGGGAGAGTTGAATATAAGCGGGTACGGTTTTGGAACAGTCAGCAGTCAAAACTTGACTACCGATATGACAGATCACATACGTGCATACAAGGCACTGCAGGAGAGCAACGACCGCTATAAACGCCTTCTTGAATCGATAACAAGCTATAATTACACTGTTTATATGCAAAACGGCTGTCATTTGTGTACGTATCATGGTCCAGGCTGTATCAACATAACCGGTTACACACCCGATGAGTTCGAATCGAATCCGAAGCTATGGCACGAAATGATTCATGAGGATGACAGATCCAGAGTTTTGGACATGGTGATTCTAATCTCAGATGGTGGAGCTGCTGCTTTTGTGGAACACCGGATTTATCAAAAAGGTGGGACTATCCGCTGGGTTAAAAACTCCATGGTGCCGAGATATGACGAGTATGGCATACAAAATGGTTATGACGGATGTGTCTCGGACATCAGCCTCCGTAAACATGCCGAAGAGACAATGGTTCAAGCCAATGAAGAGCTTGAACAAAAGATAATTGACAGAACCAGAAGTCTCGAGAAGGCCAATAACCGCTTGAAACACTTCGCCACAAAACTATTGAAAGCACGTAAGAAAGCCAATTCTGCAAACAGAATGAAATCAGAGTTTTTAGCAAATATGAGCCATGAAATCCGCAACCCTCTTAGCGCAATTATTGGTTTTTCCGAGCTGGCGCTCAGAGACAAGCTCGGCGCTCCCAAGCAGGATCACATACAAAAAATACATAATGCCGGGAAAATACTCCTCAATATAATCAATGACATCCTGGATTTTTCAAAAATTGAAGCGGGCAAGCTTGAAATGGAACATGCGCCGTTCGCGTTGGAGCATCTGCTTGAAAATGTTACTATGGTTGTGCGGCAGAAGGCTCATGAGAAGAATCTTGAGTTGCTTGTAGATATTTCTCCTGAAATTGAAACCTGTCTAATTGGTGATCAGCACCGTTTGGGACAGATTGTGACAAACCTTCTAAGTAATGCAATCAAGTTTACAGAAAAGGGGTTTGTCAAACTAACGGCACAAACGTTGGAACGGAGAGAAGAACGACTCAAGTTGCTGTTTTCAGTGCAAGACAGTGGCATAGGTCTTTCTGAAAAACAAACTAAACTGCTGTTTCAGCCGTTCACTCAAGCGGATGGCTCCACCTCCCGAAAATATGGCGGCACCGGCCTTGGGCTATCAATCTCGAAACAGTTGGTAGAGATGCTTGACGGTAACATCTGGTGCGAGAGTGAGCCCGGGAGCGGAAGCACTTTCAGCTTTACCGCATGGTTTGATATCGGTGGTGAGAGTGCAGTAATATCCGGGGGAGACGGCGGCCATAGTGCAGATACTCTTGTTCCTGATTATTCCGATTCCAAGATATTGCTTGTGGAGGACAATGAAATTAACCGGCACCTTGTGACAGAGCTTCTGAAAGATACCGGGATCAGGATTGATTGTGCCGACAACGGAGAAACAGCTCTGCAAGCTTTAAGCGGTGGTGATGTCAACTATGATCTGATATTTATGGATATACAGATGCCGATTATGGACGGATACGAGGCTACCAGGGTTATCAGAAGTGACGCTAGATTTGATGCGCTGCCGATTGTTGCCATGACGGCTCATGTCATGCGGGAGGAGCGCGAAAAGATCAAACGAGCCGGAATGAATGATTATATTTCAAAACCGTTCAATGTCCGCCAGATCATTGCTATCCTTGATCGCTATCTAAATAGGCCGGTTGAAGCGTCAACCATAGTGGCCGTAGCGGAATCAGCACGGCAAACTACCATACCAGCGTTGGAGAATTTGGACTGCACCAAAGCCATAGAGCGTCTTGATGGAGATAAAGCATTATATTTTTCTGTACTTAAAATGTTTCTGGACGGACATGCAGACGCAGATGAAATAATAACAAAAGCGCTTAATGGACATGAGACAAAATCCGCATTACGCATGATTCACACTGTTATTGGGAATGCGGGTTCTATAGGCGCTTATAAACTTTATGACTCCGCTAGGTTGCTCGAAAAAGCGATTCAAGAGACATCTTCAGGTGGTGATATTGATTCGTCGCTGAAAGAGTTTTCAACAGAATTGAAGCGGGTAATACAAGATCTGAAGTCTGTATCCTTTTCGGAGTTACAATGCGCAGCAGTGAAATTGTAACCATTGCAAGAAAGGAAACTATCATGTCGACACAAAGAAGAACAAAAGTTCTTTTCGTCTGTATCCATAACAGTGCTCGTAGCCAGATGGCCGAGGCGTTTCTAAATCAAATTGCCGGAGACGGCTTTGATGCGCAGAGTGCCGGACTTGAACCTGGAACGCTCAATCCGTTGGCCGTTGAGGTTATGAAAGAGGTTGGAATCGATATATCGACCAACCAGACAAATAGTGTTTTCGACTTTTTTAAGAACGGAAGTTTGTTCGATTATGTCATCACTGTTTGCGATGGCACCAACGCAGAACGATGCCCCGTTTTTCCGGGTGTTACGAGCAGGGTTCATTGGAGCTTTGCTGACCCGGCGGCTGTTGAGGGAGATTGGGAGCATAGGCTTGTGGCAACCCGTCTGATCCGAGATGAAATACGGAGTTCAGTCATTTCCTTCATAAACAAATGTCCTGTCGAATATCTGGGAAAGCAGTCGGTAGCATAAATTGTAGTGAGTAGATCGCGTTGAACGGCTTTTGCCACGCGCCTTGTTGAAATATTCTGTTACCACGCCCAGCAAACCGTTGAAATAATCCTGAAGGCTCTTTTAATCCAAAACGGATCATATCCACAAATCAGATTTAACAAACATTTTACCTCCCTGTAACATCGCTGTAACAATAGTCTGCTATAGTGGTAGGCATATTTAAGCGACAAAAACCCAAGGAGGAAATATCACATGTTAAAGAAGTCAATTTTGGCCGCCGCTCTGGTCATGCTAACCGCAGTAGCCTCTCACGCTGAAAAAGTAACGGTCGATGCCAAGATCAAGAAGTATACCCCCGCAGCCGGTGTGGCCGGCAACCTCGGCAGTATCGGTTCTGACAGTCTCAACAACCTGATGACCTACTGGGCCGAAGGATTTAAGAAGAAGTACCCTAACGTCAACATCCAGATCGAAGGCAAGGGTTCAAGCACAGCGCCTCCTGCCCTGATTGCCGGCACCGCTCAACTGGGCCCGATGTCCCGCGAAATGAAGAACTCAGAGATTGAGGAATTCGAGAAAAAATATGGCTACAAGCCGACCAAAATCGGTGTAGCGCTCGACTCTCTGGCTGTTTTTGTCAATAAGGATAACCCGATAAAAAGTCTCTCGCTCGACAAGGTTGATGCCATTTTCTCCAAGACCCACAAGCGCGGTAGTGCCGATGTCACCACATGGGGACAGATCGGCGTAACCGGCAAACTTGCTGCTATGCCGATCAGCCTCTATGGCCGCAACTCCGCTTCCGGCACCTATGGCTACTTCAAGGAACACGCCCTTGGTAAAGGAGACTTCAAAAACAGTGTAAAGGAACAGCCCGGCTCCGCTTCTGTTGTTGAAGGTGTTGCCAAGGATATCGGCGCTATCGGATACTCCGGAATAGGCTACGCTACGTCTGGTGTGCGCGCCGTACCACTTTCCGACAAAGAGGGTGGCAAGGTCGCCGAAGCGACATACGCAAACGTGTTGAACGGTTCCTACCCGATGGCTCGTATGCTCTACATCTATGTGGCCAAGAAGCCTGGGCAGCCACTGCCGAAAGTAGTTGAAGAATTCCTGCGCTATGCTCTTTCCAAAGAAGGTCAGGAAGTTGTCATAAAAGATGGCTACGATCCGCTGACCGCCAAACTGGTTGATGATCAATTGAAGGTACTGAAGTAAAAAACTGCAATAGAACGCGGAATAAGCGGATCGAACGGATAAGGGCGGATTTTAGAAACAGACTTTTTTAAATCCTTTTAAATCCGTTAAATCCGTCTTTTCCGTGTTCCATTGCCTTTGACATTTTTGAATTTTGAATATTTACAGGCCTTCCGGTTATTAAAACTATGAAGAATTTTACTGATAAATCCCGTCGTAATGACCGAATTGCCGAAGTTCTGATCCGCATCGGCGGAATTTTGGTCATTGTTTCGGTTATATGGATCCTGGTAATGATCTCACGGGTTGCCTTGCCGCTCTTCTACCCGGCTTCCGCCAAAGTTGTTGCTCCTTTCAAGTTGCCTGCCTCAATTTCTTCCAGCAAAGTTCTGGCAGTTGGATCTGAAGAGAACCAGCAGGGAGCTTTCATTCTTGATGAAACCGGAACCTTTCATTTTTTAAAAACTGCAGACGGCACAATCTCCGCCAGCATCAAGGTTCCGGATGTTCCAATCGGAGCAATTCGCATTACCTCGGCCGAATATGTTGGCAAATCAGCATATAACCTGCTCTGGGATAACGGGGCCATCACTTCTGTCTCAGTTGCACTCTCCTCCAGCAAGGATGCCGAGGATAAGATCTCTCTATCACAAGAAGTTACTAACCGGGATAATCTTTCTTTTGCAGCCTCAGGCGGCATTTTACAATCTTTTGCCCGACCAATCGAAGGCAAAGGTGCGGTGCGGATTGATCGCATGGTAGGCAACCGATTACGGATAACATACCAACTGGTCGAAAAAGATCTGCTTGGCAACGAAAAAAGAAATAATTCCAGCACTGAGATCAAGGATCCGCTTCCAGGCATTCTGACCGTCGTTGCTGTCGATTCAAAAGGTCACTATCTCTATGCCGGCACCGACAATGGCATGCTGCTGCGCTGGGATGTTTCTGAACCGGGACAGATACGCCTATTAGACAGTTTACCTGCGTCCGAAAAGCGTCAGGCGATAACATCTCTGGCACTCATACTTGGAGATGTCTCAATAGCGGTGGGAGACGCCAGTGGTTCACTGACAACCTGGTTTCCGGTCAAAGTGGCTGGTAGTGGCGAAGACAGGCGTCTGGCCCGTATTCATACCCTGCGTCCAAATCATGAAAAGGTATCACTGATCATGCCCTCTCCGCGTGACAAAACCTTGTTTTCAGTTGATTCGGCCGAAATTCATGTCGATCATATGACTTCGGAACGCAATCTGTTGACCATAAAACCGGGTTCTCCGATTATCCATGCGGCACTTTCACCAAAGGGCAACACTTTGGCTACCCTGGACAGTAATAGTACATTAACGGTCTGGAAACTGGATATCCCTCATCCGGAGATTTCGTTTAGTACTCTGTTCGGCAAAGTCTGGTACGAAGGCTACGATAAGCCGGAATATGCATGGCAGTCCTCAGCCGCCAATGATGATTTTGAACCTAAGCTGAGTCTTGTGCCGCTGGTATTCGGCACCATCAAGGCGACACTGTTCGCCATGCTGTTCGCGGTACCGCTGGCACTTCTGGCAGCACTCTACACCAGCCAGTTCATGTCGCCGAAGCTTAAAGGGCGCATCAAGCCGGTGGTGGAAATTATGGCCGCCATTCCCTCGGTTGTAATCGGTTTTTTGGCCGGACTCTGGTTGGCTCCTCTGATCGATAAGAGTGTACTGACCATATTCTTGAGCCTGGTTATCGTACCGGTGATGCTACTGGTTACTATCTTCTTCTGGAAACAGATCAGGACAGCTTCCCTGCTGCAGAGAACAACACGCGGCCACGAATTCATTGCCATGATCCCGGTTGTGATACTGGGCATATACCTGGCCTTTCTCTTAAGTGGTTTGGCCGAGACAAACCTGTTTGCCGGCGATTTCAAACAGTGGCTTTTCAGTACGCTGGGGATACGCTACGACCAGCGCAACAGCATCATTATCGCCATCGCTCTCGGCTTTGCCGTAATTCCGATTATCTTTACCATTGCCGAGGACGCCATCTCCAATGTGCCGCGTAATCTGACGGCCGCTTCTCTGGCTCTGGGCGCCAGTCGCTGGCAGACCGCCTGGAGGGTGGTGCTCCCTTCAGCGCTGCCGGGCGTTTTTTCTGCGGTCATGATCGGCTTTGGACGCGCCATCGGTGAAACCATGATAGTGTTGATGGCCACGGGCAATACACCAATCATGAGCTGGAGCCTGTTTAATGGTCTACGCTCACTGTCGGCAAACATTGCAGTCGAGATACCGGAAGCGCCTCTAAACAGTTCTCTCTACAGGGTGTTATTCCTCTCGGCTGTGTTGCTGTTCATCTTCACATTTATTATCAATACCGGTGCAGAAGCACTACGCCAGAGATTCAGGAAGAAGTACGGACGATATTAAATCAAGAAGCAAGACAGCAATAACACGGAGAAACGGAGTACACGGAGAAGTTCAAAAACAAAGGTTTATGGTTTAACCCAAAGACGTAAAGCTTCTGGCTTGGTTCTCTCCGTGCTCTCCGTGTCTCAGTGTTATTAATGCTTTTACAGATTGAAAGGCTTACCGCATGAAACTGTTCTGGAAAACAGGCGAACCTTATGTTTTGGCAACTGGTGCTGCTCTGGCTGTCATATTGGTCATGAGCCTCACGCTGGTTGGTACCGTAATGACCAATGGACTTGGCTATTTTTGGCCACAGGCTCTCGTTAAATTCGAGCTGAAGGATGGTTCTTCACTGCTCGGACAGATTACGCAGCAGGAGAAGAACCCCATCAACGGCAACCGGCGATTGCAGCTTAAAGTCGGCAACCGGGATGTATTTGGCCAGGATTTTCGCTGGATCGACGAGAAAGATATATCTGCCCGTACTCTGCCTGCTGATGCCGTTCTTCTGGAGCGGCGGGAACATGGCAACTATTTTGGTACACTGAAGGGAATTACCGCTGAAGGGATCACACTGACGGCTGCGACTCCGTTTGAAAATCTGCAACAGGCTCTGAAACTTGTAGCTAACAAGCTGGATGATACTCAAAAAATCAAAAAGCAGATGTCAGATCTGAACTATACCGCTGAAAGCCTCAGATTGAAAATCCAGAAACTTGAATATCGCGGCAAAGAAGCGAACGCCCATGAAATTAGTGAACTATCTGCCACCCGTGAAAAAGCGATGGCAGAATTCACCAGTCTAAACGAAAAGGCCACTGCAACTCTGGCAGAAATAGCCAGGATTACGGCACAGATGGCTGATGTCGCAGGTGGCAGCAAAGATATTTCTCTGATAGAAATCGTTGCCTTGCAGCGACCTAACAGCATGTCGTTCTTCGCCAAATGTGGCGCATATCTGGAGCGAGTCCGCGAACTGCTCCTGGATGATCCACGCGAATCCAATACCGAAGGGGGGCTCTTTCCGGCAATCTTCGGTACGGTTATGATGGTGCTGCTTATGAGTCTGTTTTCGCTGCCGTTCGGGGTAGTCGCGGCCATTTATCTGCGAGAATACGCCAAGGATGGCTTGATGACACGCATGGTACGCATTGCCGTCAACAATCTGGCTGGTGTCCCGTCAATTGTCTATGGGGTTTTTGGCCTCGGTTTCTTCGTCTACGGCATCGGCGGAAGCATTGACAGTCTGTTCTTTCCGGAACGATTACCAACTCCGACTTTTGGAACCGGTGGTATCCTCTGGTCCAGTCTGACTCTTGCTCTCCTGACGGTACCGGTGGTGATCGTTGCCACTGAAGAATCGCTTGCCTCAATTCCAAAAGGAATCCGCGAAGGTTCGCTGGCGCTGGGGGCCACCAAGTTTCAGACCTTGACCAAGATTCTGCTTCCTATGGCAACGCCCGGTATTATGACCGGTTTGATCCTCTCCATGGCGCGGGCAGCAGGAGAGGTCGCACCTTTAATGATTGTCGGCGTGGTTAAGCTGGCACCGACCTTACCATTTGACACAAACTTTCCATTCTTCCATATGGATAGAAAATTCATGCACCTTGGATTTC
>CAIMXI010000378.1 GCA_903845365.1 uncultured Geobacteraceae bacterium
AACGCAACCGTATAGACACCGACATGACAATCCCTGATGGATACAATTCCATAAGATTCGGCGACTTTGAAATAGCACCGGGCGTAACCATAACATTACTAGGTAATGCACAACTGGTTGTAATCTAAAAAAGGAGAAAAAACATGAGCACAGTAAAAACAGACGCCATTACAAACAGTAGTGGCAATGGACCACCAAATTTTCCTCACGGCTTCACGCTGGGAGCAGGAGTAATCGGCCCCATCAACAACATCGGCCTCCCAGCCGGACAGGGTTTCGGTGTCGGTATCTGCCCCGGCCCGCTTCCCGCAGGTATGGCAAAACTAAGCGGTACAGAAGATCCCGCTTCCGACAATTACGGCAATTATCTTTTTTCCGATGGTTCCGTGATGTGCTGGATTCCGGCGTACTTTTACAAATGGGGGACGGGAGCAAACGGCCTTGCAATCAATGCCGTGGATATCAAGCCTTTTGCCTACTTTGCCGATGTTGCAACTGCCAGCGCCGCAGGTTATGCCCTCCACCGCGCTTTTTATGATGGCGGAGCGGTTCAGTACGGCGTGTTTGTTGACAAGTACCTGGTCAGCAACAACGGCGGTATCGGTTCCAGTTTGAAAAATGGTCTCGCGGTAGCATCCGCTCAGCGAGGTTCGCTCTCCACCGCTGTATTTTCTGCACTGACCGGCAACGGCCAATCACCGGCAAACAATCTTGGTGGCGCTCTTGCTGCTGCAAAGTCTCGCGGCTCTAACTTTTTCTGCAATACTCGATTCATTTACGCGGCACTCGCTCTGTTGTCGTATGCTCACGCACAAGCCAGCAGCAGTACCACTTTCTGTGCCTGGTATCATGCCACCAACAATTTCCCGAAAGGCAACAACAATAATGCCCTGGGAGATCATAACGACACCGCCATTCTGTATGTTGCCGACGGTAACGGCACATATCCCGGTTGTGGCAAAACCGGCAGCGCTAATCTGTTTGCCCGCACAACTCATAACGGCCAGAATTCAGGCGTGAGCGACCTGAATGGCCTGTTATATGAAACACAATCTGGCATGACTTCCGATGCAACAAACCTGTACATCCTCAAGGCCACCGCGCAGGCAAAATCACTAACAGGCGGTAACTCTGGCGCAACTGATATCTTTGGAGCAACAGGAATAGCGGCATTGTATGACTCATTGGGTACTACATATCAATCGCTTACCAAGGCGGGTGGATGGGTACTTTATGGTAGCGCTGCACAGGTGTTAAGTGAAGCCACAAGTGGCAACGCATGGAATGCAGCCGGGGCAGGGATTGCGCTGGCAGGTGGAACTGGTGGGACAAACGCATTTGGTAACGATGGGTGCAATCAACCTGCCGCGTGGCCAAATGAATTGAGCTTGATCTCCGGCGGCGCTTGGAACGATGCGGCGGGTGCTGGCGTGTTTGCGCTCGCTCTGGACAATGTACGGTCGGCCTCGAACGTTGCGGTTGGGTTCCGTTCCGCCTTGTATTTGTAAATATGTAGGGGTGACGCGGTAGCGCTCACCCCTTGGAGTGGCACAGTGGGTTTTCATTCGGAAGCGGAATTGAATAGAAAGTTTGTGGAGACGACAAAGCTGATGAACGTATATCTGAACCATTTTTCGAAATACGAGAAATACGCTCTCTGTCAATCTATTCGTTCCGCCATGTATGAGGTTTATGGCCTTATAGTGGAGACACAGAAGAGGTATCACAAGAAAACGACTTTGAGCCTTTTGGATATCAGGCATGAGCAGTTCCGCATGTTCGTCAACCTGGCTCACAGTCTTGGATACTTTGCCTTTAAGGATGGTAAAGGGAATGCCGGGAAAGATATAGCCGCACACCGCTTTCTGGCGATAAGCAGGCTTATTGATGAACTCGGCAGAATGATCGGCGGTTGGATTGTTTCCGACCGCCAACGGGAGGCGTCTTAACATGTGCTTGATCTCCAGCGGCAATTGGAACAATGCGGCGAATGCTGGCGTGTTTACGCTCAATCTGAACAATGAACGGTCGAACTCGAACGATAACATTGGGTTCCGTTCCGACTCTGTTTCTCCTCGAATCGCGCAAGCGAATGGTGGAACAAAGGGAGGCGCTTTCCGGCAGTCTTTGACTGCGAAATCGGTGTACCACTTCGTTTCTGGTAGGGCTGCTTGCAGTCTCGAACGTCAAGGAGTGATAGCATGAAACGACTCGGCTTTTTATTTGACCAGGCGTTCACCATGGAAAATATGTACCTGGCATATATCGACGCGAGCAAAAACAAAAGCGGCAAACGTGCCTGTTTCCAGTTATCCCGCAGACTTGGCCGGAATCTGGAACGACTGCATACGGATTTACACAACGGCAGTTACAAGCCGCAACCATATTACACCTTCATGGTCTACGAGCCAAAAGCACGGCGTATCTTTGCCCCGTCCTTTTCCGATCTGGTAGTACAGCACGCCATATACCGAATCATCTATCCGATCTTCAACAAGACATTCATTGACCAGTCCTTTGCCTGCCGGAAGGGTAAAGGCACACATGCCGCCGCTGATTACGCTCAGGCGGCTTTGCAGGCTTCACCCTATGACAGCTATACCCTGAAAATGGATATCCGCAAGTTCTTCTATCGCATTGACCGGAACAATTTGAGGATGATGATTGAACGGAAGATCAAGGACAGCCGGTTTGTGGATGTGATGATGCTCTTTGCCGATCATGGGGAGCCGGTCGGTATTCCTATCGGAAACCTGCTCAGCCAGATTTATGCGCTGATCTATATGAACAGTGTGGATCACTTTATCAAGCGGGAGCTGAAAGCAGCGCGATATTGCCGCTATGTCGATGATTTTGTAATTTTTGGAATATCGAAAGAAATTGCGCTTGAATCCCTTGGCGGGTCGTGACCTTCATTAGCGGAATCGGCCTCGAACTTTCCAAGCATACCATTGCACTGATAAAGCGCGGCATCAACTTTGTCGGTTATCGTACCTGGACAAGCAAGCGCTTCATCCGCAACCGATCTCTTTTCGTTTTCCGCCGTGCTCTGCGCCTCGGCAAAATGGACAGTGCCGTCTCGATCCTCGGCCATGCGAAACGCACCCACACCCTCAAGTATCTTATCACCACCATAAAGGAGAAATACCATGATTTACAGCTACCAAAAGCATATCGACTCCCTGCGCACTGTTGAAGTTGCGCTGCCAGAAGGCGAAAACCACCAGCGTATCGGCACCGAGCTGGCAACCATCAACGGCGTGACGTATGTGCATGTCCCGGATGAAGCAACCTTGCCCGATCAGCCGATTGAAATCGATGTTGCGCCGGCCACCCTGACGGACAGCTTGAAGGATGCAATCAAAGCAGCCAGCCCCCATATTCGGCTTATCAATACCCGAATCGTTGAAATGATCCGGCTTCTCTACAGCATGGAAGATGAGATCAAGATGCTGCGCCTGGCACCGAGCGACGAATCGACGGCTTACAACGATTATGCCGAAGAGTGCCGAGCCTGGGGCCGTGGCGAAAAAGCGAAGTTTGGGCTGTAGGATGGATAGGTACAACAGCAAGATAGCCGGAATCGTGGGGCGACTGAATGGAATCAAACCGCCCCACGGTTATGCCGTGACGATATCAAAAACCTGCACGCTCTACAGCCTGGGCAAAGAGGCTGTGGACAACAACCTTCCCTGGCAAATTCATGAAGCTTGTCACAAAAAGCAAATTTCCGATGAGGGTTGGTTTAAGTTCATGGTGAAGTACCTGTTTTTCTGCCTCACACGGGGTTACACAAATTGCCCTTACGAAATTGAGGCACGGCTCGCTGCCAGATTTCCAAACTTACGGACGATGTAAAATGAGAATATTCGCTTTAGACGACTATTTGGCAACAGCGCAAGGATATCAATCGCTGTATTGTGCAGAACCGTTCGTTGATCCTTACGAGCTTATGCACGCGCTTAAATTAGAGCGTCCAGACCTGCTTATCACCGATCTTAATCTGGGTAAGACAATGACAGGCTGGGATGTTGTGGAGCAGGCGAGAGAGTTATATCCAGATTTACCTATTATAGTAGCGACAGGGTTGACTGAAAAAGAACAGGAAGCGTTAGCGCATATCAAAGGTGTCGATTTTTGGGCAAAAGGCGATGCACTCGACGGATTAAAAATACTAAGGGCATTGGTGGAAAAATATGGACAGCCTTCAAGAGCTCACAATTAAATCCATAGAGTCGCACGCCAAATCCGAGGTTAGGCTAGCGTCACTGGAACTGGCAATTACAAACATGCACGGCGATCACAAAGACACTAATAAAAAGTTGTCCGAAGTCCTTGAGCGGTTGGCAGTAATACAGGAAAACCAGAGAATCAATGAGTCAGCACACCAAGTGCTGCACAGGCGTATTGACGATGTAAAAACTCAGTTAGACGATGTGCTAGAAGATCATAATCCTTGCAGAAGTTTAGCTGCTGCCGCTACCGAAAATAATGACAAACACAGAGAAATGAACCGGCGACTTACCGATATTATGGACAAATGCAAAGCATGTCCTGTTGGTGGGTACAAAGAACTGACGGAGCAAATGGAGGCAACAAAAATTATACTCCAGATGCTTGTAAGCTCACTCAATGTTGTGACGTACCGAATCAAAGGTTTGCCGCTCTGGATGATATTTATGTTTCTCGTAATCATCGGAGCAGCTTTTGATGTCGCGAACCACTGGCAGTGGATAGCCAAGGCATGGATGTCAATCAGATGAGCCACGAACTCTACGACTGGCTGATACAAATAATGGCTTGGTTTATCATACCTGTAGGAGTTTTTACACTATGGCTCCTGCTCAAAGGTCACGGAGAATAAGTTGTTTATATTGTGGAGGATATTGCGCGATGAGATATAGACTGCAAGGCTACTTGGATGGTGCTGAAATGATGGACATGCGACTTGGCTACTGCACTAAACACGGCAGTACCACCGAGTGCCTGCAATGCACTATTGAAGAGTTGCGATCACAACTGCAAGAGGCCGTGAAGCAGACAGCTACAGAATGCGTAACGATAGTAAGGCGAAAAATGATAAGCCCGTGCTGTGAAGATTGCAGAGATCCAGTGGTGTTATGCGGCGAATGCATAATGAGTGAGATGAGAGAAAGGTTCAATCTGGAGATAACATAAACAGGGAGATGCGACGATGAAAACATTTTGGGAAAAGATTGATGAAAAGGTTTTTGCAGGGCTGTTTTTGCTTGGAACGATAGCGGCGATATACTTTTTTGCACCTGGCAGCAGCATGGCGGTGGCAGAGATCATTGTGCTGAAAATGATCTACATTTCGACGCTACTGTTTGTTGCAATCGGCATGCTGTTTTTCTTCCGAGGCACCAAATACGATATCTACGCAGAGATTTTTGACGAGCACAACGTTGCAGCCGCAATCGTTACCGGAGCCCTGTTGATTGCCATTGCATCGGTCGTCGGGAAATAGCTGTGA
>CAIMXI010000379.1 GCA_903845365.1 uncultured Geobacteraceae bacterium
AAAATCTGGAATAATGAGCCTGATTCACATGTGCGCCAGCAAAAACCAGAATATTTTATTATTTAATACTAATTTTAGACGGTTTATCGTCATAAAACGAAGAACGAATTTTTGAAAACTGGTTTTTTCTGTCAGGGACTAGTTAAGCACAAAAAAAACCGGCACTCCGCCGGTTTTTTTTGTGTTTGCTAAGTCGTTGATTTATTGGTGGGGGTGAGCTGCCAAATCAAGCAGCCTACATCATTTCAGAGATCACCATATACCTTCGCAAACCTTGAGAAATATAGCTGTTTCGTGTATGTTGAGCTATCAATTTGGGTATCAGCGAAAATACCGGGTATCTCACCGGGTATTAAATCAATAAATCAATTACTGAACTTATTAATTTTAGATAGTTAGGTATTTTATGTTACTAATGATCGACAACTATGATTCTTTCACCTACAATATTGTTCAATATTTCAGCCAGCTCGGTGAAGATGTAGAAGTTCGTCGCAATGACAAAATCACTCTGGCGGGGATAGAATCTCTTCAGCCAGATCGCCTTGTTATCTCTCCAGGGCCTTGCTCGCCTGAAGAGGCTGGTATTTCCGTTGCGGCAATCAAATGCTTTGCCGGGAAAATCCCCATAATGGGTGTCTGTCTGGGGCACCAGTCTATAGGAGCCGCCTTCGGTGGTAACATTGTGCGCAGTTCCACCCTTATGCACGGTAAAACATCCCCAATTCATCATGATGGCAAAGAGCTGTTCAAAGATCTGCCCAACCCTTTTCAAGCAACAAGGTACCATTCACTGATAGTCGACCGTCCTACACTGCCCGATTGCCTTAAAACTACCGCCTGGGTTGAAAATGGTGAAATCATGGGATTACGACACAAAACTTTCCCTCTTTGGGGTGTGCAGTTCCATCCTGAATCCATTCTGACTGAGGCTGGCATGGATTTACTGAAGAACTTTCTCACCATCAGTAAATCCTGATTCTACCGCGACACTATTGAACAGTCTGATTTTGTGGCTATTTTTACATTGACTTTTCTCTTTATAAATTGCTATGGTGGCAATCAGTTAGAGAACAAATTCAGGAGGAAGATGTATGAAGTGTCAGACTGTACTTGCAGGTACTGAGTGTACTTTTTGGGGAAAACAGGGGTGTATATTTCCAGAGGGTTCATGCCAGACTATTGCTGAAAACTGCGAAGGATGTGATCGTGTTGTAACAGGTAGTATCGGTCAGGTCTGTAGCGCTTATCCTGCCCCTGTAAAAAAATGGATTGGAGGAATCTGCAATTTTGCCTCACACGTAAAAGTGGATTTTTCAATTGCTGAACTTAAGGTCAACCCGCTCAAAGCTTCCAAAAAAGCCGCTGGTGCCAAAAAGAAAAAATAGTTTCCGGGTTTATTACCAGTATGCTCAATGGGGGGGGATTTATATTCCCCCCTTTTTATTGACAGAGGTGCCTCATGTCGTTCACCACCCTCTCCTGCCCCTCGTGCTCTTCAATCGTGAAGCAGTATCGTAATCCTTTTCCGACGGTAGACATAATAATCGAGATGAGAAATGGCATAGTATTAATCGAACGAAAACATGAACCTTTTGGCTGGGCTCTACCGGGAGGGTTTGTCGATTACGGGGAGTCTCTTGAGGCAGCTGCTGTTAGAGAGGCATTTGAAGAAACTTCTCTGGAAATTTCAGATATTCGCTTGCTGGGGTGTTATTCTGATCCTGGGCGGGATCAGCGGATGCATACCATTTCAACGGTATACATTGCCAAGGCGCACGGTACTCCACGCGCTGCCGATGATGCCGTAAATTGTGCCGTTTACAAACTGAATTCTCTACCAGGGAGACTCTGTTTTGATCATGATAAAATCATTGCAGATTATGCTAAAACTCTCTGATTCTATTTTCCAATGAAAAGAGTCTCTTCGCTACTTTGCTTTGCTTTTGAAACCAAAAAATCAACAAAATGCAGGCTTGGGACACCGTCGATCAAGCCGCACTCAAAACATTTTGTGTAATATAACATCAAGCCAGTTATAGCATACTCATCAAGCTGATACGAAATATTGTCCCGCCAATATGCCAGTAATCGCTCTTTTCCCATCCATCCTGCTTCTTTTGCTCCTGCAACAATTTGCTCCAGTTGCCCAGAAACTATATTTTTAGCCTCAACCAACTGCAGGCAAAGTTTTTGTAGTGCTGAGTCGTCGGCCACCTCCTTCCGACAGAGCCAGAGAGCAAAAACAAACGGGTAGCCGGTCCATAAATGCCATAATTCACCAAGGTCATAGATATATGGTGCAGATTTTTCAAGGGACATCTTAAGGGCGGAATCGCCGATTAGCAGAAGTGCCGATGAGTCATCCTCAGCATCAATTGTAACCGACGGAACTGTTTCATATCTGCATGAGAGGCCAAACCGTTGGCGAATCAGGATCTTAAGAAGGTTTACGGACGTTGCGGACTCAGAGCTTAGTCGGATCAGCCCCCCCCCCAGGTTTGTAATAGGAACCGGGGAAAAGAGCAGCACGCTTGCGACAGCTCCGATGCTTGAAATTGAAAGTTGAGGCAGTATCAAATAGCGATCAGGATGGTAGGCGTATTCAATGGATGATGATGGGCAGACATCAACTTTGTCGGCCAGAAGTAATCCGTTTAACTCAGCGGGGACACCAAAAACAAACTCATATCCCGAACAGTCGAATTCCTTACGTAAAACATGAAAAAGCGGGGAACAATTTGCGTAATCAATTTGACCTATTTTAAGCATCAGCGAATGGCAGAGTACAATTTGTCGGCATCTCCCTCAATAACCCTGATCCCTTCTTTCTCCAGCAACTCTCCGGTCACCTGCCAATAGGTGGTCATAGCGTTGGCGTACCCGACAATGGCTTTAATCTGATTACTCCTGGCAATAGCAAGGTCATTTTCAACGTCCAGAACATCCTTGGTTGTTGCCAAACCGACTTCGTTTTTGCGAACAAACGCCCGCAGTCGCTCCTCCGCAAAATTCGCTCCCCGGTCAGCAACATCAATCTGTTTAAAGCCGACGGCAAGCCCCCGTATGGCAGCTTTAACCTCTTTTGCCGAGATTTCCTCGAGGCTGCGTACCTGTAGAGATGTCTGCTCCGTTTTCAGTCTGCTTCTACGGTAGTCGTTTTCCGCAGCACCATTTCCAAGAGGATATTTTAATTCCAAGCCAACACTCCAGGCTGGATTATCAATTGATAGGATACTGTCAAAATTGCGGTGGTAGGCATTGTTAAGACCCGCTGACTGAGTTGAAGCTGATAAAATTAAATCGGGACGACTCTTCTGGCTGAAATTTTTTGTCTGCAGTTCATACAACTCCAGATTCCTTTTCTGCTCACGGATATCAGGACGATTTAACGCTTTCTGAATTGCATCTTTCTCATTTACATCTAGCGGGTTACGCGGAGGCGTATCGACCGTCTTTAAATCCCCTGTTTGAGTATCCATCTGGAGCAGCAGGCGGAGAACATCTACCTGATCACTCACCGCCCTTTCGGCATCGATAAGTTCTTTTTCACGGGAAACGGCACCAAACTCGGCGTTTAGTATCTCCATAGCAGGGAGGACGCCAGCTTTGACCCGTGCCTGGGTATCAGAAAGAATCTTCCTGGACAGCTCAAGCGAAATATTTTTAACATCCCGCTCTTCACGCAGGCTATGGAGTTTGTAATATTCAGTCCTAACCTGTGCCACAGTAGACAATAGCCGCGAATTGAAGCGTTCGAGAGAAGCAAACTTGCTCAGTCTTGAGACATTTATATTAATCTCTGTTGCTTCCCTGCCAACGTTTTTCAAAAGTGGTTGAACCACAGAAATCCCAAGACTCGACTGCCAGTAATCATAAGGGTTGCTGCTTGTGTTGGTGTAACTGTTATTGAAGCCTGCCGAAACTGTGGCTCCTGTCCAGAGTAACTGACTCAGGCCGGCGTTAATTTCAAATGCCTTTCCCGCAACCGAAATCGGCGAACCTAGAGTAGGAACCGTTGCGTCAGAATAATTCGTTTGAGCTGTGAACATCGGGTCATAAATGGCCCGGTTTCGCTTGATGTCCGCCTCGTACGCTGCTGAATTATAAAGTTCAGCCCGCACATCCAGGTTCTTTTCGACAGCCATACGGATGGCATCGTTCAGAGAGAGCGCGGTCGTAATCTCTGTAGTAAATGCTGTAACAGGTAAAAACAAAATAGATGACAATATCAATATCAGCAAATACACGTTCAACTCCTTTTAAAAAAACAGGCGAAATCATCGCATGACCTCGCCTGTATAAAATACTTAGCTTACTTCTTAATCACTATTTTCGATATAATCTGCATAATCTTCGGCTGATAGAAGGTTTTTCAGCTCTTCAGGATAGTCAAGCGTAACTTCAGCCAACCAGGCACCATCATATGGATCATCGTTAAGCAGTTCCGGATTATCTATAGCCTCATGATTTATGCTCCGAACCGTCCCGCTGAATGGGGCATAAATCGAGGTAACCGTCTTATGAGCCTCAATAGAACCAATAGGATCATCCTGTTCTATTTCGTCCCCTTCATCAGGTAACTCAATCCCCCTGATTGTTCCAAGTTCTTCCTGGGCATAGTCAGTGATACCAATAACTGCAGAATCGTTCTCAATCCTGACCCAGATATGCTCCTTCGAATATTTCAACTCTTCAGGGAAGTCCATGATAGTTACTCCAGCACTATTCTTTCAAGGAAAGAGGTGTCAATGTCGCCTTCAATAAAATCTTTATGGGCCATGATGCGTTTATGGAAAAAGATGGTCGTTTTAATTCCTTCAATCCGGTATTCATCAAGTGCACGAGCCATCCGCTTGATAGCCTCTTCACGGGTATCTGCGTGGACAATCAACTTTCCTATCAGCGAATCATAATTCGGCACAACTGAGTACTGATCATACACGAACGAATCAACGCGAACTCCAAAACCTCCGGGCGGATGATAAGCAGTTATCTTGCCGGGAGATGGAGTGAATTTGAACGGATCTTCAGCGTTAATTCGGCACTCTATGGCATGTCCTCTAATCTGGATATCTTCCTGTTTGTATCGCAGCGGTATTCCTGCAGCAGAACGAATCTGTTCACGAACCAAGTCCACACCTGTAATCATCTCGGTCACAGGATGCTCTACCTGAATGCGGGTATTCATCTCCATAAAGAAGAAATTATTCTGTTTGTCGACCAGAAATTCAACCGTACCGGCGCTGTTGTAGCCGACTGCAGCAGCGGCTCTTACTGCCGCATCTCCCATCGCTTTGCGTATTTCAGGCGTAACGACGGTAGAGGGAGCCTCTTCAATCAACTTTTGATGGCGACGCTGAATTGAGCAGTCACGCTCTCCAAGGTGAATCACATTGCCATGTTTATCGCCCAATATCTGAATCTCGACATGACGCGGCTTTTCGCAATATCTTTCGATATAGACTTCCGGATTACCAAAGCCGGACTGTGCTTCGGCACGAGCGGTTGCAAAAGCGTTGGGCAGGGCTGCCTGTGAATGAACGATTTTCATGCCGCGCCCACCACCTCCGGCAGTGGCCTTGATGATAACAGGAAAGCCGATCTCTTTGGCTACTTTAATAGCTTCCTCAACCGAATGGACGCCCTCTTTGGTGCCTGGGAGAATCGGTACGCCCTGCTTGATAACCGCTTGACGGGCACTGATTTTGTCCCCCATGATACGCATGCTTTCTGCTGTAGGACCAATAAAAGTAATGCCGCATTTTTCACAGACTTCGGCAAATTTAGCGTTTTCAGACAGAAAACCGTAACCGGGGTGAATCGCCTCCGCATCGGTTAACTCTGCAGCGCTGATGATGGCATTGATGTTGAGATAACTCAAAATGCTGGGAGGAGGACCAATGCAGACACTCTCATCAGCAAGCTTGACATGAAGAGAGTGGATATCTGCCTGGGAATAGACCGCAACAGTCTTAATCCCCAACTCCTTGCAAGCTCGTATAATCCTTACGGCAATCTCGCCACGATTGGCAATCAGTACTTTATGAAACATAAAGGTGAACCCCGCTATGAAGATAAATTAGAGTTTCTGTATGACAAACAAAGCATCGCCAAATTCTACCGCCTGAGCGTTTTCTTTACAGACTTTTAGAATTTTGCACTTACACTCTGCCTCAATTTCGTTCATCAATTTCATCGCTTCCACAATACAGAGTACCTGACCTTTTTCAACAACCTGACCAACGGTCACGTAAGGTGCCGCTTCCGGACCTGGAGCTGCGTAGAAGGTACCAACAATCGGCGAATTGACTGTATCGCCGGCATCGGCAGCGGGGACAGCGGCAGAAGGCGCCGCAGGGGTCGGCGCGGCAAGCGGGGCAGACTGATAACCTGCCGGAGCAAACTGCTGGGCTGAGGGAGCTGCAACCGTAATATATTCCGGTTTATGGCCGCGCTTGATAATAATCTTTTCCTCAGAATTATCCATTTCAAATTCAGTGATGTCTGTTTCAGTCACAAGCTTGATCAGCAGTCTAAGGTCTTTGATATCCATTTCAGTTCATCTCCTTTTACAATTGGTCTAAAGTAGCAATACAACTCTTATGTTCTGCAGTATCACCTGCATGATTACAAAACAAGCAATTGTTTATCGGCAGTAGTAATAACATCACAACCGTTAGCGGTCACTACAACGGTATCCTCAATTCTAACCCCGCCAAAGCCTGGTATATAAATTCCCGGTTCAATAGTAATGACCATTCCCTCATCAAGCACTGCAGTGCTGCGTGGGGAAAGCGTAGGCATTTCGTGAATTTCCAAACCGAGACCATGTCCCAAGCCATGGCCGAAATTGTCACCGTACCCCTTTTCACGGATATAGCCACGGGCGACTTCATCGAGATCTTTGCAACTTATACCAGGCCGTACTGCAGTGATAGCTAAATCATGCGCCGCCTTGACGATCGAATGAATTTCCTCTGCCCGAAGCCCAGGTTTTCCGCAGGCAATAGTAACTGTTTCATCGGAGTGATAACCGTTTTTTAAAGCGCCGAAATCAATTGTTACCAGTTCGCCTGCCTGAATGATTTTTTTGCTGGCAACGCCGTGCGGCATGGCACCACGCTCCCCTGACGCAACAATAAAATCAAAAGCTTTGGCATCTGCACCCCGGCGTCGCATTTCCAGTTCAAGTGCCAGGGCAATATCAATCTCCCGAACACCCGGTTTGATTTCAGCAAGAACCGCCGTCAGAGAGCGTGACGAAAGAGTGGCAACTTCAGAGAGCAATTCGGTTTCAGCGTGATCTTTACGAATACGAATTTCGTCAAGCGTGGCGCCGACTTCGATCAGTTCAATTCCGTTCAGCTTTTCAGACAGGCGACGGAAGGAGGTGACCGTCGTGTGAGCCGCCTCAAATCCGATCCGGTCAAGGCCAAATTCGTCAGTCAAAGCAGCAATGGTTTCAATACGTACAGCGCCGCATTCCCTGATCTCGACACCCTGAACTTCTTCAGCAGCCTGAGCTGTGTAGCGTGAGTCGCACAAAAACCAGGCATTATCCGGTGATATCAGCAGTGCACCCTCTGTACCGGTAAAGCCACAGAGAAAACGGATATTCCTGAGATCGGTAAACAGCATCGCTTTAAGCGCATGTTCTTCAAAGAACCGATTTAGATGGAAGCGCCTGTTTGATAGCATGAATGAAACCCTGGCTACAAACTGTTTTTAACATATTTATACAAAGCACGTAAGCCAAGCAGATAACTGTCACCGCCAAAACCACAGATCTGACCGACAGCAACCGGAGCAACCATGCTGATATGGCGGAATGTTTCCCGTCGATGGATATTGGAGAGGTGTACCTCGACGACAGGAAGCCCAACTGCAGACAGGGCATCACGGATTGCAATACTGGTGTGGGTGTACGCAGCCGGATTGATCAGAATGCCGTGGCATTCCAATACAGAGCCATGGATTGCATTAATTAATTCCCCTTCGCTGTTTGACTGAAAAAACGCAAGCTCGCACCCTAATTCAGCAGCGAGTTCCACCAGCGAAGAATTAATATCATCAATGGTTATACTCCCATAGATTGCCGGTTCACGCTTTCCAAGCAAATTCAGATTAGGGCCGTGCAGTATCATGAATTTCATTGTCAGGAGAGCTCCTGAAGTATTTCTAATGATTTGAGCTTGAGCATATAGCGCCCCTTACCGCCATTGCCGTCAAGGCTCAAAATAAGTGCTGCAAAAATATCATCATTTAAAATTCTGACAAGAACTGAGGTTCGAGAAGTTGTTATGGAGACCTCTTCAAGGTCACCCATTTTGATAACATTAACCGCACGCTTGATTTCTTTAAGCACCGTTGCATACTCAACAGACAATAGCTGAATATCCAATTCAGAGTGCAAGGCCGTGACCTCTTCAATCGGAATACCATCGTAGGCCATGATCAGTGCGACCAGTGTTCCATCAACGCTCTTGGCAATACTGTTTAGTGTATCTCTTAGCGACACCCCTTAATCCTCCTGACATTTTCAAGCCAACCTTCAAGAGTTGCAAGAGCATTGTCAGCTATCCCCTTTAAAGGCACTGCCGGAGCCGGTGCGACAGCCTGAAAAAGTTCTTCCGCAGGTGCTGTAAAAACAGCCGCATCATCAGCTTCATCTTCAAAATATTCATCACTTATTCCAACAGGCCCTGGCAAACCGGTGTTACGGGCCTCAAGTTCAGACAGCCGCTCTATAATGGTTCGATCCAGCGGATTTTCAACCAGAATGGCGCGATAAATATCAAGCGCCTTTGTAATAAATCCCTGGTTAACATAGAGTTCAGCCAGAGTAACCGTTGAAAGAGGGTCATGAGCAGCTTCGGATGGCAGAGAATCCGTTTCAACATACTCCTCATCGAATTCTTCCAGTATTTCGAGATCCTCAATAATCTCTTCGTACTCTTCGCCACCTTCATCAAACATAAAAAGAGGTTCTGCTGTTCCCACCGATTTATCAAGAGATTCGAGCTGGAGAAGGCATTCCTGATCTTCGGGAGCAAACTCCAGTGCAACCCGATACACCTGAATTGCTGAATCCTGTTCACCACCCTCAACAAGTAGACGCCCCAGTAGTATTTGTGACGGTATATCCTCGGGAAGAGCTGCCGTAACACGTTTGAGCGCAGCTAGAGCCTCATCGTTCAAACCCTTTGCGTGACATGCGAGTGCAAGGGCTCTTAGCCCACCAAGATAATCGGGATGCTTCGCAACACCCTCTTGCGCCACACGAAGGGCAACGTCAATCAGACCAGCCTTGAGGTAGAGCGTTGACAATGCTGCAAAACAGTGAGATTCCGGTGCTTTTGATAGCTGTTCTTCAAGGTTGTTTATATCCGTCCGGAATGAAGCTGAATCCTTCATGGTCACGCCTCCAACCCGCTCAGAATAAGGAGTTCTTCAGGTGTATGGTGCGACATGGCATACATGCCGATGCCCTGGTTACAAATAAAGGTGATATTACCGCTCCTGGACTTTTTATCGGAGGCAATTGCGTGCAGAAGCTCTTGCCGGTCATACTCTGGAATATCAACCGGCAATCCGGATCGGACAAGTAAAGCAGTAATACGCGCTACATCATCCTGACTGCAACGCCCTTCAGCGGCCGAAATTTTAGATGCCAGCACCATTCCTAATGCAACCGCTTCACCATGTAGCAAACCACAGTAGCCGGAAATGGCTTCAAAGGCATGACCAAAAGTGTGACCATAATTGAGGATGGCGCGTAAACCGGCCTCTTTTTCGTCCATCTCAACTACCTCTGCCTTCATTTGGCAACAGCGACGGATAATTTCAATCAGGGTGTTCGGCTCCATCGCCAGAACTGCATAAATGTTAGCTTCTATATATTCAAAAAATTGATGGCTAAAAACCACACAGTATTTAATTACCTCACCAAGTCCAGCACAAAACTGGCGCGGATCGAGAGTAATCAGCGTGTTAACATCAATAAGTACAAGCTTTGGTTGATAAAAAGCGCCAATCAGATTTTTACCCTTCGGGTGATCAATGCCGGTCTTACCGCCAACACTGCTGTCCACTTGAGCCAACAGCGTGGTCGGTACCTGCACATATGGCAGCCCCCTCATCCAGGTAGCCGCTGCATAACCGGCAACGTCTCCAACGACACCACCACCAAGCGCAACTACAAAAGAGCTGCGATCAATACCTGCCAAGAGAAGATCATCATAAATCTGATTGAGCGTTGAGCTGTTCTTGTATTCCTCGCCATCCGGCATTTCAATTAGAGCAACCGGATAGCCTGATGTTTTCAGAGAACTAATTACACACACTCCATACAACGCAGCAACGGTTGGGTTTGTGATGACAGCAGCCACTCCCTTCAGTCCGACGGCGCGGCATCTCTCCCCAAGCGAAGCAAGAGCACCTCGTTCAATGACGATTTCGTAGCTGCTTTCGGCAAGATTTACATTCAGCAGACTCACGCTAAAAATTCCTTCAAACGGCACTGAATCTCTTCGGCGACATCTTCCACGGATTTTCCATCCGTGTCAATTCTAATATCAGCGTCGGCATAAAATTGTTCACGATCATTCAACAGTGTCTCCGCGCGCTCTGCGGCACTGTCGCCAGCAAACAGCGGGCGGGTGTTGCACCCTTTTAAACGAGCAACTACATGTTGCGTCGTCACCTTCAGGTTGATAACAACACCCCGTCTGCGCATCAGCATACGATTATGAGCAGATATTACCGCCCCACCTCCGGTGGCAACAACCGCTCCCCCGGCTATTGAAAGAACCTTCTCAAGCACCGAACTTTCCAGCTTGCGAAATTCCTGTTCACCATCACGGGCAAAAATAGTGTTGATTGAGCATCCGGCATCGGCAACAATGTCAGCATCCAGATCAACATACCGGTAGCCAAGCCGCTTTGCCAGAATAGTGCCGACCGTACTTTTACCGCTCCCCATAAAACCTGTCAGAATGAGCATTTTATCAAGCATTTCGTATCTGCTCGCGATATCCTTTAAGGTTGCGCCGGATTTCAACAATAGAATCACCACCGAATTTTTCCAGCATGGCGTTGGCAATTTCAATAGCCACAACCGCCTTGGCGACTACCAGTGCGGCAGGAACAGCACAGGTATCAGAGCGCTCTACAGTCGCTTCAAACGGTTCATGAGTAACCATATCAACTGAACGGAGCGGCGAATAGAGCGTAGGAATCGGTTTCATGGCGGCACGTATAACGATTGGCTCGCCGTTTGACATGCCCCCCTCAATACCACCGGCATTGTTGCTGCTTCGGTAATAGCCGTCCTTATAGAAAATTTCGTCATGCACCCGCGACCCGGGTCTGCGGGAGGCTTCAAAACCGATACCAACTTCGACTCCCTTGATAGCCTGAACGCTCATCAAAGCCATGGCCAGGCGTGCATCCAGTTTCCGATCCCACTGCACATAACTGCCAAGTCCGGGTGGTACACCGATTACCTGGACTTCGACAACACCACCCAACGTGTCACCGCCAGACTGGGCGGCGTCGATAGCACGCTTCATATCAATTTCCGCTATAGGATCACAACAGGATGTTTCGGAGTCTGCCGCGGAAAGCCAGAGAGCTTCGAGTGGTTCATCAGGAGTAGTTGCGGTGATACCACCAAGTTCTGTAACATAGCCGCCCACTTTAATGCCAAACTCAGCCAAGAGCGCCTTTGCCACAGCACCAACGGCAACGCGGGCTGCTGTCTCACGTCCACTTGAGCGCTCCAGCACGTTACGGACATCGCTATGGTGGTATTTCATGGCTCCGGATAAATCAGCATGTCCGGGGCGAGGACGGGTCACGGCGCTGGAATCATCACGAAATTCGGGAAGAGTCGACATTTTTTCGCTCCAGTTTTCCCAGTCACGATTTTTTACAACCAGAGTCACCGGAGATCCGATCGTCTCACCCCAGCGCACTCCGGAAAGGATTTGAGCGGTATCCTTTTCTATTTTCATCCGATCACCACGACCATACCCCATCTGCCGCAGCGCCAGATCATGATTCACTGTTTCAACAGAAAGGCGCATCCCTGCGGGCAGCCCTTCGATAATTGCACTCAACTGCGGCCCATGCGACTCACCAGCAGTAAAATAACGAAATTTACTCATAAAAAACCTCCACAAAAAATATTTTACGGCTCAGAATAATACGGGTATTTATTCCCATCCGCTGCAGCGTTTTCTGAACTCAGTCAGTCACTTGAAAACATGCACTCTAATTCAACGCATCCCACTCGGTACTTAGGGCAATTATGGCGTTGTAGAGATGAACGCATATGTCGCGGCTCATGGCGACCACCATCGCCTTGCCACTCTGTGCCTGGCTCCTTTCTTCAAAGTGTGCAACGCGAGGTCTGCCGCCACCTGCTTGAGTCGTTAACGTAGCAATGTTGGGGTTCACGATAGGACTGTTCACCCCAACCTACAACTAAACCCAGTTTAAAGACGTCAGTCCATTTATTCGCTCAAATTCTCTCAGGTTGTTGGTTACAAGTGTGGCGCCGCAGCTCCTGGCATGGGCGGCTATCAACATATCCATGGCACCTACAAGAGTGCCGTTTTTTTCCAAAGAGGCTCTTATTGCCCCATAATGATCTGCGGCGTTTTCATCCCAGGGAATAACAACCAATCTCGATAAGAAGTTATCAATTTCGCGCCGTATGACAATTCCTTTAGGATGGCGAGCAGCACCGTAATGTAATTCAGCGAGTACAATTGCTGAAATGCATATATTTCCAGCGCCAGCCACTTCAAATTTCTGCTTTACTGAAGCAGGATGATTTTTGAGGATGTAACTACAGATATTGGTATCAAGCATATAGCGCATCAAAACAACTCCCGTGTTTCAGGAAGGATATCGTTTCTGTCAGATAGAAAATCAGTTGGTACCTTTGAGGGCTGCGAGAAAAAGTCATCCCAACTCTCTGGCTTTGGCCGTAAAATTATTGAGTCGCCTTGACGCTCAATGAAAACTTCATGGGTAGAAAACCGGAATTCAGCGGGCAAACGCACCGCCTGACTACGGCCGTTCTGAAATATTTTAGCAGTCTTATTCATAGTGAGCCTCCTTTTGGTATATATCAATAGTATATCACATTCTAGTGGTGTTTGATAGCATCTTTCCCGGCGGTGGAACATTCTTCGGCGATCCCGAAAGATATTTTGTTTAAAATCATATTTTTTAACAACATCTTGGTTCTGGATCGTTAGGGTTATGCTTCTGTTTTGTATTTTTTCTCCCTGCCCGTCTCCTCCAGAAGTTCGTTAATTTCCTTCTTAAGCTGAATCATTCTCTCTTCACGGCCGATAACAAGGCGATTGAAGCGTTCCAGTTCCTCCATACGCTGCTTCAACTCCTCTTCATTTCTTTTCCGCCTGGTTATATCACGGAATACGATTACAGCTCCGACTAAAGCATCTTTATCGTCTGAAATGGGTGTGGCCGTGTATTCGCTTAAGAATTGGGAGCCATCTTTTCGCCAGAGCGCCTCACCTGTGATATGCCTTTTATTCCCCTTGGTACAGGCATCGAACATTGGGCAATCTTTCTTCGGATACGGTGTTCCATCAGAGTAGGAGTGGTGGATAATGCCATGAATTTCCCTGCCGATCAGCTCATCGGCAAAATAGCCAAGCAGCCCCGCAGCGGCATCGTTAAGGAAGGTAACCCGCTCACTTGTATCAACGCCAAAGATACCCTCGCCGGCGGAATTAAGTATTAGACGTGTGCGTGCATCGGACTTAAGGCGCTCTTCGTTCTCTGCTGCAAGTCGGCTGGTGGTCACCTCAAGATCGGCCGTACGTTCCCGCACCCGCTCCTCCATCCCGTCGTAGGCGACGGAAATTTCATCATGCAAGCGTACCTGCTCCGCAAAATTGATTCTGGTCTTCCTTGAAAACATGATGCCGACCCAGAGCAGCAGCAAAAGAGCGCCTATATTGGCACACATGGACACTGTTCTTAACCTGTTAAATCGTAATGATACGGCGTCAAGGTCTCCAGTCACAATACTCTCTGCCATCTGACTGTCAATTTCAGAGGTTTTATTAGCCGTCACGTACTCGTCACCGAACAAGAGCTGTTTCGCTTCGTCCCACTTATCCTCTGACATCAGCTTGATCGCATTTACTTCAATACTATGCAGATTTTTTCGATCATCACTTAAGGCTGAGATCTCCTGCTCATACTTTTGCGATTTGGTGAGGGATGTCACCTTCAAAATTACCCGTGCCAAGTCACCATTTACAGAATCGTAGCTGGCAATACGCAAAGAATTCTGCTCATAGAGTGACATCACAAGCATGTTACTCAACTCCTGGTTAAGCCGACCAATTTTTTCCAGGCCGGTCCGTACTTCAAGACGCCTTATATGCATCGATTCATTTTTTATATCCAGATAAGTGCCGAGCGCTATTGTAAGCGACAATATTCCTACTGCCACGTATAATGACTGAACACTGCCCAGCACGTTTGAAAAGATGTTCAGCGCACTTCGGGCAGAAAATTTATCTGTCAAACTATTCAACCAGCTTGTTGGTTTCAGTATTCCCATTCAGTTACCGCCTGTCCTCGTACTGGTACGTTGTAACAATAGGGGAGGCCTTCTATTTTATAACCTTGCTGGACTTCTTCAGAAGATCAGGAGCTATGGTTACTCCCTGAGCTTTCGCCGCTTTTTCGTTAATGATAAGACTGAATTTTTCCACTGGTCCCCAAGGGATATCTCCCGGTTTCATACCTTTAAGGATCATCGCCGCCTTTTTTCCAGCAGTGTAGCCGACCAGATAGTAATCAAGTCCGTATGCAGCAATCGCCCCCCTTGTAACGCCCCCCTCATCTCCTACAAAAAGGGGAATCTTTTTTTCGTTACAAATCTTGATAACAGCCTCCAGATCTGAATAGACTGTGTTATCTGATGTTATGGCAATGGCTTGCACCTTTCCGGCAAGTGATACTGCTGCCCCGGCAACATCATTTTTGTTGGCGATTGTTACCTCTACCAGTTCGATTCCCAGTTTTTTGGCGGCTTCTTTCATCGCCTTGATATGTATGACAGAGTTTGCCTCCGCCGGATTATAAATGGTGCCCCACTTTTTGGCTTTGGGAACAATTTTAGTGTACAGCTCCATCTGAAGCTTTACCGGCCACATATCACTTACACCAGTCACATTGGAGCCGGTCTTACTTCCGGGGGTGCTCTCCTTAGATACGATCCCGGCGTTTACCGGATCAGTAATAGAGGAAAAAACAACCGGGATATTCTTTGTCAGCTTGACAACTGCCTGCGTGGTCGGGGTAGCTATACTGTGGACAAGATCCACTTTCTGATCGACAAATTTTTGCGCTATTGCAGCAGCCTTTGCCGGATCGCCCTGCGCATTCTGGCGATCATAGATTACATTGACCCCCTCCTTGAACCCGGAGGCAGCCATCGCCGCTTCAAAACCTTTCTCGTCGGCATCCAGTGCGGCATGAGAGGCGATCTTGATTACACCGACCGTCTTCTTGTCAGCGGCAAAAACGGCAGTAGAGATAAATACAGACAGCAGTACTGCGAGGGAACAAATCTTTTTCATTTTAAACATGAACATGGTTGATCTCCTTTTTATTTATTTTTCACTCAACTATCTTATACTTTTTCTCCTTGCCGGCTTGCTCAAGGAGCGAATTAATCTCCTCCTTAAGCTGGATCATTTTCTCCTCTCGGTTGATAGTCAGGCGGTTGAACCTCTCCAACTCATCCAACTGCTGCACACTTTCTTCCAAAAGGTGTTGAGTCTCTGCATTGCGCTTTTCAGTCTCTTTTCTTGATATCTCCAGGTCTTCCATAATGTTCATCATGGCGCTGCGCGTACCGGCCAATTCTTCCACGCGGCTCTGAAGCGCCTTGTTCGCCTCATCACTCTTAGTGTAGAATTTCTGCAACTCTCCCTGTTGCTGCCGGAGGATTTCGGCCTGTTCCCGGCTCGTTTCAAGAAGAGATTTAGTACTCAGGTTGCTCTGCTGTATTGCCAGGTTCATTGCAACCATCGGCAGCAATGCATCCAGAAAGAGACGTTTTTCAGCATCGATACGATGAAGCAACGCCATGACGATGACACCCAGCAGTTCCCCCCCCTGTTCGATCACAGGCAGCAAGATGATCGACTGTGGCACCATCTCTCCGGCACCCCATTTGATACGAACAATCGAGTCTGCCGAATTGGATATCTCTATCTGAGCCTTATCCTGAGCGCATTGGCCAACCAACCCCTGGCCAATGGTAATTTTTTCCAATTCATCAGCTACGACGCCATGCCCCACCAGAGGGGTCAAAAGCCGACTCTCTTCATCGAAAATATAAAATACTCCGTACTCCACAGCAATTATATCCGTAACGTAAAACATGAACTTTCTGGCAAAGTCAGCTAGCGAGACCGATTGCTGAAGTTCTACGGAAATTCTTGACAGACTCAATTTGATCCTGGAGTCGCTCTCCAGCTTTTTAGCATGCTCTTTCAGTTCCGCCTCGGCTCGCACACGATCTTCGTTGGCGCTCTTCAGACGGCGGAGCCAGAACAGGAATAAAGTAGCGAGTGTCATGGTCACGACACCGCTTGCTGCTCCTAATTTGACTCGTATGGCGATAGGCATCAGAGCATCAAGATCCCCCAGCAGCGTCAGTGACCACTCTCCATGCTTGTCATTCCACTGCACGGGCGCTCTGGCGACTGCGTAGCGGCGACTGTTAAAGCTGACAATATCATTCTTGATGTTGAATGGAAGAATTATTGGAGTGCCCTTGTCAAAGGTATTGCCAAACTGCTTGAGCGCACGGATCTCCAGAAGTTGTTCTGGACTCCTCTCTCCTGCCAGTTGCGTTAACCATTCATCGCGGTTGCTGGCAAACACGATCTCCTGAGGTGAGAAGAGCAGCGCCGGCCCAGGCCAACCTTTCAAGACAGAATCTACCCGGTCAAGGTCAAGACGGGCAACC
>CAIMXI010000380.1 GCA_903845365.1 uncultured Geobacteraceae bacterium
AAAATCTGGAATAATGAGCCTGATTCACATGTGCGCCAGCAAAAACCAGAATATTTTATTATTTAATACTAATTTTAGACGGTTTATCGTCATAAAACGAAGAACGAATTTTTGAAAACTGGTTTTTTCTGTCAGGGACTAATTATACATATTTTTGTACCCTGTACTCAAGGAGAGGTTACAGATTTTGCTGTTGAGGGTACAGATATTGTGCTGTAATTCCGGACTGTTATGAAGTTGTACCCGATGTACCCTCTGTACCCGAAGGATTTTTGATATTCTTCAATACACATTGTCGCTATTGTTGATGCATGTACTGCAAAGTATACATTGACTTGTGGTAACTGTATTTGGAATTGGATGCCGGTCAGTTCTATGGCGTTTTAAAGAAAGCGAAAGACTCCTTTTTCTATTTGACAGGAGATTCTGAGTTGTAAAAAGAGGGAGAAAGTAATGGCTTATCTAAAAGACGATGATCTTGAGTTCCTGCAAAATTGCACCAGTTTGGACCTAAAAATTTTGGTAGACATCATCATCTTTGACAAAAAAGGAGAGCTAAGGCTTACCGAAGAACTCACAAAGAATGAGAGATATAGAAAATATTTCCCTTATCATCAGCAATATTGGGATTTGATTGCTGCTGAAATTCAATGCTTCGGTGCAAATTCAATCACTACAGTGCTCCGCAGAGGTAAGGGTGTAACTTATAGGAAAGTGTTGACTGATGTATGCAAAAAAATGAAGGTTAAATACAAATCTGGTGACGCTGTCGATGTTATTGAAATGAACCTATTGATGAAGATTCTTACTGATTCGGTGGAAAAAGTGTCACATGAAGACCTCCAGGCGCTTGTTAAAGATCTTGATCTAAAAACTACCAACATATCAAAGCAAGCATTTGTCGCGGCTCTCCAAGCTGGGGTAAATTTAGGTGGCTTTGCGGCATATCAAGTATCAGTCATTGTTTCAAATGCCTGTGCAAGAGCCGTTTTAGGGAGTGGATGGTCATTGACAACAAACGCAGCGTTTACCCGAGCGATAAGTGTTTTCGCTGGCCCTATAGGCATGACATTACTTGCCCTTTGGACTGCACTAGGTATTGCAGGACCTGCATACCGCGTAACCATACCATGCGTTGTGCAAGTCGCATGTCTTCGAATAAAAATAAACAACCCAACCGCATGCAGCGAGGTATATAGTGAAGCAGCTCTTTTCGGGTTTACTCCTGAAATGTACGACTTTATCAAAAATTATGGCACTGAGTCTCGCATGGGTTTAAGTGCTGGCGATGATGAAGATGCCGAATATTCACCGAAGCAGACAGGGAGATTGCCAGAAAAAGGCTTTCGCAATACGGTTACAATAAATAGTCACTCTCACCTACACATTATTACAGGAGCTGATATGAAGTTAGGAGCTTTCATTGCAAAGGAACAGAAGATCAACACTGATGAGGTAATGTTGTTAAGACACAGTAACCGGATGATCAATAAGCTGAAGCATGCTGGGGCAAGCATTGAAGACGATTATACTTTTGTACAACCAATTAACTCAAAGTATGACTTCCTGGCAGAGAACCAACCACCAATTAAGGTTGTGGTAGTCGTTGTAGATGATACAGTTTTTGGTGTTTATCAAGTTAATGGGGTTGCTCAGATAGGTACAAGTCGCAATTTAGTGTCTCAGAATTTTATCGCCGTAGATAAGGCTGAAGGGCACAAGGAAAAACCTTCCAAGAAGTTTTCCATGATCAAATTAAGTAGTGCATCTATAGGGCGGTCAATAACGGGATGGTCATGCCCGAGATACCCTGTTGCGCGTTCAGGGCATAAAATGTTTGATGCTGTCGAGCTAATTTAAGGCACTATTAATGGTCATTGCACATCTTACTATTCGCCAGCAAAGTTAATCCGCTACAGGGCTAATTTGGAAGCCTCACATGTATTAATGCTACAACCCGAGGAATGAGTTAATCACCTTCTGCACTTCGGCTATGGACACGCTACTATTGCTATCCTGATCCACGCAGACTTCCACTGTTTTCAACCCCAAAAACATATTGATCGCGCTCTGCACTTCGGCGATGGTAACAGTTCCGTTGCCGTCGCAGTCGCCTGGTTTACATACTCCTGAATGAGCAACAGTAACTCCTACCACTCCTGCTTCACATGAATTTGAATAGGTTTTGCCATTTACACCGCATACAGGATCCATTACAGCAGGACAAACCACTTGGTACACGTTGGCTGAACAGCTTGCGTTTGTGCCTCCGTTTGTTCCGGTGCATATCCAACTCCAAGGTCCGCTTCCGGTTACTGATGGAGTGGCACCGGAGTAGGTGCAAAGGTTGGCCGTTGGCGCTGTTGTAAATGTTCCTTTGTCACTCGTTCCGCAGACTCCGTTGCTACCGGCTGCAGGAGTGAGGTTAACGTCGTTAGATGTTATTTTACCTGCTGTGGCGGTTATGTTGTTAAGGGTCTGCGGCTGATAGCCACTTGCAGATGCGGTGAGGTTAACAGTGCCGGTTGGTACGGTCATAAGGTAGGCACCGTTAGACAGGGTGCTGGTTGTTGCTGTTCCGGTGTCGACTTTGGCACCGGCTATGGGAGCGGCGTTGATGCTGTCACGCACAAATCCCTTGATGATCGAAGGAAGCGCATTGGTTGAAACGACGGTGAAACTGCGGGTGTTACTGTCGGTTGATGCTCCATAGCTGTCTATAGCGGTTATCTTCCAGTAGCAGTAACTATCACCGTTCTGGCAGTAGTATTTATTCGTTTTGGGGTCTTTAATAGCGTCACTGGGCATGTAAGTGGCGTTCTGCGGAATATTCTCCTCTTTGTAGACTTCGGTTGTGAAATTCTGGTCTGTTGAGACATGCAGGGTGTAGGTGACTTTGTTGGCTGAGGTTACATTCTGCCAGCCAAGCAGGAACATGCCGCTGACCCCCTCTTCGTCATTTGGTGAGGTAAGGGTGAAGCTGCTAGGTGCTGTGTTGCTGGCCAATTGCTTGTAGACGACGGAGTTCTTAGCCGGTGCTATGTCATTAGTCTGGTTGTCCTGGGTGTAATAGAGGATGTTGTATTTACCTGCATTAGGAAAGTTGTAGCTGCCGTTCCATTGCAAGCCATCATAGTAGAGAGGCAATGTAAGGAGTCTCGGAATTACCTGACCGCTCCCTCCGTTACTGCTCACGGCGGTGATTGGGGTGCGGATCTCCATCCAGGCTTTGGCTATTCTGCTGTTGTCGTTGACCTGCAACCATAAGGGAGTGTCGCCTGTCTGTGTCGTTGCTATTGTGGTGGTGTCAGTGACTTTGGTTATATCAGCAGGATTACCGAGGGTGCGGATGCCAACGCCGACCTCTTGCTTGGCGACACTATCTCCGGTAGTCCCTTGAAGAATGTAGCTTGGCCCGGTTCCGGTGTCATCCATCAGCGGGTGTTGTGCCAGAGTATCGTAGGTGTCGGCATGTTTGGCAGCGGGTACTTTGCGTGGGTCACGAAGTTCCACCATATCACGGGCCATGACGAAGGCGTCTTTGAGGTTGTCGCCTCTGGCGAGGTAGTTGAAAAGGTTGTCGATGAAGTATTCGCCGCCGCTTATGGTTGTGTCTGTGGCGCTGTTGTATATGGAGAAACCGGCTATGGACTGTTCGTCTGCGCTGGCCGAAGTAATTATTACTCTGCCAGCTTTGGAGAGTACGGGGGCAAAGATGCCGGAGTAGCAGGAGCCGATTATGATGTTGCGCTTGTAGTTTGTAAGTACGCCGGAAGAGACGACGGCAGGGTCAGCCTCAAGGGTGTTTATCCATCCGGCAAGGTCATTGGGTGTCAGGGTTTCACTGCCGAGTACAAAGCCGCTGGGTGTGCCGTGGTCTATCATGATGACATAGAGGGGAGCCGGTGATGCAGCTAGTTTCCCTTTGGCCCAAACTGTTATGGCGTCTTGAATCTGCTGTTTGGTGACGGCGGCACTTGTGGTGCTTTTGAGGTAGTTTATGTTGGAAGCTAAGAAGCCCCGCTTGTTGACCAAGGTGGCGTAGATGCTGTCAGTGGTGGCAGTATGCATGTCGAGCAGGCTGTTGTCAGATGCTTTGCCAGTTACTATGATTGCGTAGCCGGATGAGGGAGTGACACCGAGAGCCTGGGAGGCGAAGGAGGCGGCAAGCGTACTGTTGCCTTCAAAACGGGCTTGTACCATATAAACGCCTGAAACCGCAAACTGTGAAAGTAATCCGCTGGTAAAAGCACCATTGTTGTCGGTTGTGACGTTCAGGACAGTTGGAGACGGGTTGGGATTAGCTACTGTTGATGGTGGCGTTATCAGCAAGGTTATTGTTTGTCCCGATGCTGCTGTATTGTCAGCTTTAACAAGTGTTCCAGTTATGGTGGTGCTGCCTCCAGCACGGAGTGATACAGCATCTGAGAGTGTGAGGGCGGTGCCGGTTTTGGTCGTTGGTACCTGGATAGTGAAGGACGAAGTAACTGGTGAAGTAGTTATGCTACCATCCGATGCACGGGAATATACGGTGTAGGTAATGCCTTCACGCCAGGAAACGGTGCTGGTATTAAATGACCAGGAGCTTGTACCGGAGGCAATTAGCCAGGTTGGTGTTGAGGTAAAGCTGCCGTCACTTTGCAGATAATAAGTCCCATCGGTTATCTGCACTTCTACGTTTGTTAAGCCAGTGCCGGAAGCGTTGCCGGTTATGCTGGCAAGGGAGGTTACTTTGGTTCCGCTTGTAGGTGATGTAATAGTGGAACTGAGTGTTGTGCTGGGTAATACAGTTAACGTGAGGCCACGGACTGCGTCAGGTGGGATGCCGTTGGTGGCTGTGATCAAGAGCGGATAGGTTCCGGCGGTTCCGGTGGCCGAGGAGCCGCTGATGGTGCCAGTAGATGTCTCAAATGTTACACCGGAAGGAAGTGTTCCGTATACACTGAATTGCGGTGCGGGCCAACCTGATGATGTTAGTCGAAAAGTGCTATTATTTCCCTCGCTGAAGGTAGCGGTCGTTAAACTGGTGATCATGGGTACATCGTTACTGATAACTGTTTTATAGACACCTGCACCTGTGGAAACATAGACTGCTTTACTGTTATTGGGGTCAACATAGATAGAAAGTACAGAAGTAATTGGCATGCCAAAATTGTCAACAGTCCAGCTATTTCCACCATTAATGCTTTTGAATAATGCATACCTAGATCCTGCATAGATTGTCTGACTGTTGCTTGGATCTATTGCAAGCGAGTAAACCGCGGTATCCGTTAAGCCGGAATTTACTGAAATCCAGCTTTCACCACCATTAACACTTTTTAGCACTCCCTGTGAGAAAGACCCAATATATAGTATCTGGCTATTAGCTGGATCGATGGTAACTGACCTAGTAGCATTAGTTCCGGTAATAAGCCCGGTGTTTTTGGCGTCCAGGTACCACCACCATCAATGCTTTTAAATATTCCGTAATCTCGCATCACTAAATATAAAGTTTGGCTGTCTTTTGGGTCAATAGCAATTGATTGCACATCTGAAGAACCCACTTTATTAGGCAGACCTGTTATAATGGGATTCCAACTATCTCCACTGTTGCTACTCTTAAATACTCCACCATTAACACCTCCAGCATACAGGGTCTGGCTATTAGTTGGATCAATGGCAAGTGCTTTGACACTGAGATCAGTTAAGCCCGTGTTAATAGCAGTCCAACTGCTACCATCATTAGTGCTCTTGAATATGCCCCTACTAGAAATAGCGAATATTGCATGATTTCCAGGGGCAAAAGTGAGCGAATAATATGATCCAGATAAATCCAATCCACTATTTATAGTAAACCACTGCGCTCCCTCGTTATTGCTTTTGTATATGCCGCCACTTGCCGTTGCAGCATAAATTGTTTGGCTGTCAGAGGGATCAATGATAGAAAAATTTGGAGAAGAGTTTGTTATACCAGCGATAACTGGCGCCCAACTATCTCCCCAATTACAGCTTTTAATTAAGCCTTCGGTGCCATTCGTTCCTGCGTAAACTGTCTGGCTATTGGCCGGATCAATAGCAATACTTAAAATTGAAAAATCCACAATTTTGTCCCAATTCACTCCACCATCGATGCTCTTAAATAATCCCCCTTTTGAGACTACCCCATTTAACACTAAATCGTTAGTTCCGGCATAGACTGTCAGACCATTATTCAAATCAAAGACTAGCGATGTTAGTGATCCTGTTATGCCAATTATTTTCGTCCAAGTATCACCACTGTCTACACTTTTTGATATTCCACCGGAGGAATTATTACCGATGTAAATAATTTGGCTGTTGCGAGGGTCAATCGCTACAAGAGATAAGTTCGTAGGTACAGCGAATATTGGCGTCCAACTGCTTCCTCCATTGATGCTTTTAAATAATTGATTAGATGTCACTGCAAAGATCACTTGACTATTTGTAGGATCAATAGCGAATGAATATGCTGAATATGCTGAGTTAAAGCCGATACTGATCGCAGTCCAACTTTCTCCTCCGTTGTTGCTCTTATATAAACCTGCAGTTCCAAGAATTGTCGCAACATAGAGTATCTGATTGTTGGTGGGATCAATTGCAAGTGTTCGTGCATACGTTAATATACCATTACCTTTTTGAGACCAGCTATCCCCACCATCAATACTCTTGAATACTCCATTATTATTTACGGCATAGACTATCTTGTTATCAGTAGGATCAATGACAATTTTCCTAAAAAAATTGACATTCGTGCCGTTTGAGGATGCTTTCCAAGATGCACCACCATTAGTAGATCTATAGATGAAACTTTGTGTACCAGCAAAAATTGTTTGAGAATTAGCAGGATCAATCGCAATTGACAATACACCACCTCCAAATGGACCAATAGATTGCCAAGTTGTGTTGGTGGGAGAGGTAGTTGGGGGGGATTCTATGTAGGCCAAACAATAGGAGTCACTGCCGTTACCTTTACAAGTCCAAGCCCAAGGCCCTATACCGGTGAGAGGAGTTGATGTTCCTGTCGAGCAGAGGTTAGCGGTGGGGGCAGCTGAAAAGGTCAGCCCGTTACTGTTACCGCAAGTGCCACGGCTCAAAATGTTAGCTGAACATGATGCCGTCGTACCGCCGTTGCTTCCCTGACATGTCCAACTCCACGGCCCGGTTCCTGTTACAGAGGTTGCCGTTCCTGTAGTACAGAGACCAGTGGCAGGAGCAGCAGTGAGATTCTGGCCAGAGCTGCTGCCGCAACTGCCGTCTATGGCAAAACAATACGATGCTACGAACAAATGGAGAATGGAGAGAGTTAGCAGGCTTATAAGCAGGCGGGGCATGTAGAAACCTCCGAGGCAACTGATAAGAATTTGCTTATTCAGCGGTGTGAAGATACCACCCAAAATGAACTGCCGTCAATGCCATTTCCAACTCTCTAAATACTAATACACCACTTTACCACCTCTGCAACTCCCTACCACTCCCTACCAAACCCGTAGTCCCACATCAAATCAGGCTTTACAACAGTAGCGAGTTAAAAAGACGTTACACCACATACTTCCAGATAATCTGTCCGGCCTGTCCGGGCAGTCCGGGTATATTCCCAAATCCATTTTATTCAACCAGTACTGCTACCAGTATTCTTACAAGTATTTTTTCTTAACTTCAAAATACCCCAGACATCCCAGACAGCCTGGACAAACACAGTAGATATCTACATCTCTGGTGTCCAGGCATTCAATTATACCCCAGACATCACCAGTCAATATATTACTGCAACTCCCTACCACTCCCTACTACTCCCGTAGTTCCGCATTAAATCAGGCTTTACAACAGTAGTGAGTCAAAATCAATCACAACTCCCAACACCACTCCCAATACAATTATCTCAATAATATCAGCGCATCCTGTGAGTGGTAGGGAGTAGTAGGGATTGTAAATACAGCTACCCATCAAATCAAAAACTTCAACTTTCTAGCACCAAGTACCGCCCTCCATTTTTTATCGAATTTTACGCCTATGTAGCGAAACTTTTTCGTTATTAACAGATGTAATGGTTAAACATTACAAATGCGCAACTTGTGCATAATCTAAAAAAAGAAGGAGGAGTCGACAAATGGAAAATTTACTCGACAAGAAAGAAGTTGCAGGGATGCTTCGCATCTCAATCAAAACATTGGACAACTATATAACAAAGGGGATCGGTCCTAAGCCGATCTATATAGGTCCAACACTGGTCCGTTTCACCAGAACGGAAATTGAATCATTTATTCAGAAATCTATGGAGGAAGGGAAATGAAAAAAGCTATTTGTACTATTAACAACAGGACGTATGAAGCAGTAAACTTTGAAGAGGCTGAACATTTTGAACTAATTAAAGCAGCAATGATATGCCCCCAATGTAGTCAGCAAGCTTTCTACAGACGTGTAACAAAAAATGGTAGGGAAGCTTGCTTTGGTGCTAGCCACACTGAGGGTTGTACTTTAGCTAACAACCATGACGATCTTCAGGATGTAGGAAATGAAGTAAATGCAACTGGTCAACGTATAGTTGTGAATTTTGGTAATGCTATCGTGACAGATACAAACCAGACTATGGACCTAAATACTCTGCTGCAATCTCTAATGGAATCGGAAGAGTTCATTAGTTCTGGTGCTATAATTGAGGTACCAGGTCGTGGTGAATATGTGGCATCAGAACTGTTTGTAAAATTTTCTGATATTACTGATGAGCACCTTGGGAGCTATTGCGGATTTTGGGGTAACATCAAATATGCAAAAGTAACTGGAAACACAATGTGGTTGAACTCAGGTGGTCCAGATGATGCTTGTGCAAATCTGGACAAGAGTTACTTCGATACAGTTTACCAGCGGTACAATATCAAAGACGAGACAGAAATTACCGGTGCAAATATACTTGTATTTGGTGAACTCAAGAAAAGTAAGATCAAAGATAAGAAATTTGTACTGATCACTGACCCAGATAATTTCACCCTACAGATGCCAGTAAAGAAAACTGGTACCACTGCTGCAGGTAGTGCTCCTGCTACAAAAATTGTTGTAGTCAACAAAACCAGCAATTCCGAATGTAAGGAACTTTATGAACTGATTGCCTCCATTACTGATGTGAATATGGAGCTTGCTCAGTACATTCAAGAGTATGTTAAGATGGAAAATGCTGTTCGTGCCGACATTGATTCCATTCAGGATAGGATTGCTGATTTAGTGTGCAGGGCAGGTTTACTTGCTGAAAAGCTTGTTGAACAGCCCAACAGATAACAGACAAAACCGGTAGATCAATAAAGAAGAGTACTTCTCCAAGCGATTAGTGCTCTTTTTTGTTAGTGAGATGATTGAAACACATAGATATGTACCAAAAAACCTTTTAATAATCCATTAAATACTGAACTATCAGTAAACGGTCAGCCCCGCTGGGAACTGACCATTCGTGTTACAAACTGGGTGGGATTAAGCCCACTACTAACTCTACTTCTTCGGTTTTACTTTTTCGGTTACGGTTGTCTTCGGGTGCTTTATTGCTTCAGATTTCGGCACAAACTGCCCTGATACTGCACTGCGGGTTCTCGTTGCCATATGTGATTACCAATCCTTTCCCGAAAGGAGATTTTTTACTTGTAGATGATAATACAACTTGTTAGGTTGTATTTCTCTGTAACATCTGACAAGTGACCTGTACCCTTCGTATTAGGTCTACAAAAAAGTGCTACCGTTATTGTCTGAACACAATATTTGGTGGTTCTTTTTTGTTTTGCCACAATATACAGGTTTTATATGAATGGTGTCAAGGTGCGATCAATGTAAATCTGGTGTGGGAGAAAGCATCAACTCTGATCATGTGCCAAAAAAACTGGTTATATCGAACCAGAACTCACAAGAGAACTTGATCTGTAGTTCTTCGCGCTTCTTTTCATGAGCATCCATATCAAAGCTTGGTGATTCGATCCCACTCTCATACTCAGCCTTCAACAATTCCCAATCTTGATCATGTAATGCAGAAACGTCATAGATAAGCCTGTCATATGCCTTGCCATTGGACTTTTTTAACTCCTGTCGCTGTTGTTTCCACTCTCAATACCAGAGAGCCGATCGTCTTCTTCTCTGGATACAATCAGTTCGGTGTACAGTCTTTTTTCAACAAAAAAGTATTCGTAGCCAATACCGGTCTGAGTAGATCAATAAAAAAGAGCACTTCTTCAAGCGAGTAGTGCTCTTTTTTAGTGCGTGATGTGGTTCAACTATTCATGGGCTATATTTGCTCTTCTGCTCTACCATAATGCAACACTTGCCTCAGTTGGTTTTTAGATTCACGGCGTAAGTGAATGATTTTCCAGTTTCAGCTATTGTGAAAGTATAGGTTAAATTCACAGTATAGTTTTTCGTTAGCGGTGATATAAGGCTGAATGTTAAAGGTGTCCCCGCCGATATGGTTTGCCCATTACTCAAGTTACTGAAATACGGAACAACTCGTCCAGTACTGTCTGTAGCAGAGAGATTTGTCACTGTGAAATTGCCTCCAGTCGCAGTAAGCTTGAAGGTGCTTATTGTTACAGTTGTTGGTGCTGGAATACCTGTAGCGGACATCTGTGAAGTTGAGGTCATAGAGTACGGCATGGAAACATTTGTAAATACTGGATCAAAATAGCTAGACGATTTTTCTGACAATTGCAAAGTAGGGTTAGCAGCAGTTATCGTAACAGTTGCCTTTGCACTATCCACTTTCCCGTCATTAACGACCAAGTTCAAAATGTAAGATCCTGCGACATCAGGTGTAAATGTTGGTTTAACTGCAGTTGCACTTGAGAGTGATGCACTACTCCCAGCAGGTTTTGATGATATTGCCCAGAGGTATGTAAGAGTATTTCCATCAGCATCACTGCTTCCGCTACCGTCTATTGTAACAACTCTACCTGTAGCAACACTCTGAGCATTACCTGCATTTGCAATTGGGGCTGTGTTTGGTTTTGCTGCATTGATTGTAACTGTTGAAGCACTACTATCAATCTTCCCGTCATTTACAACCAAGCTCAAAATATAGGTACCTGCAAGATCAGCTGTAAACGTAGGCTTGATCACTGTGGAGCTTGATAGAGCAGCACTGCTTCCAACTGGCTTTGAAGTGAACGACCAGCTATAAGAAATCGTATCTCCGTTTTCATCACTACTGGCACTGCCATCTAGGGTCACAACTGTGCCAGTGGTTACACTCTGAGCATTCCCAGCATTTGCAACCGGCATTACATTGGGCACGGCAGCGGTAATAGTGACGGAAGCAAAGCTGCTGTTGACCTTGCCGTCGTTAACTACCAGAGTAAGTACATAGGCTCCAGCGACGTCCGCAGTAAGAGTTGGTTTAACTGCAGTTGCACTTGAGAGTGACATAGAACTGCCAGCTGGTTTTGATGTTATTGCCCAGCTATAGGTCAGTGCATCACCGTCAACATCACTACTTGCACTGCCATCAAGCGTTACAACGGCACCTGTCAAAACGCTTTGAGCTGCACCTGCGTTTGCAACTGGTACGGCGTTAGCGGGTAATAAACCAAGGAAACTATTTATAACTTTCTGCACTTCGGCAATGGATACGCCTCCAACACCATCCTGATCCACACAAGCTTCAACGGATTTTAGCCCCAGAAACATATTGATGGAGCTTTGGACTTCGGCGATGGTGACGGTACCGCTGTTGTCGCAATCGCCCGGCTTGGAAGCGTAAATAACGTTCCTTGTTACACTGCTACTGTTGCCTGCTTCATCTGTTGCCGTGGCTGTGATGGTAAATGTACCTACAGAAGGAATGGTAAATTTCTGTGAGAAAGTTCCACTGGTTACGGTAGGTGTATAGGTCTGGTTGTTGAAAATAATAGATACGGATGCTGTAGTCAGAGTGTCACTGACTGTGCCGTTTATGGTTATACTGTTCTGGTTAATGGTTACATCCTGACTTGGATATGTGATTGCTAGAGACGGATTAGTGTTATCATAGGTAACTGTTCGTACGGCGCTTGAAGTATTACCAGCCAGGTCGGTTGCCTTGATGGTGATGTTGTTGAGGCCACTAACAAGGGTGATAACTGCACTGTAGCTGTTACCAGTTATTGAAGCATTCTGAGGTGTGCCGTTGTTAAGTGTGACTGTTACAGTTGATGTTTCGCTGATAGTACCGGTAATGGTTGCCAGAGGCTGAGCGGTCTTACTGTTATCTGCAGGAGCGGATATGGTAAGAGCTGGTGCTGTGGTATCAAGAATGATAGTGCGCGTATCGGTTGTATTGTTTCCAAGTGTGTCAGTTGCAACGGTTATTATCGTATTTGTGCCTGTTATAAGCGTGTACACATAGCTGAAGCCGCCATTTGTGATGGTTACAGTTGAGCCATTTACAGTAAGACTGGCAACTCCTCCGTTATCTGAGACAGTGCCGGAAATATTCATGGTTGCGTTATTCGTGATTGCGCCATCAGCAAGGGTGGAAAGCGTGATTGTTGGTCCTGTAATATCCACATCCACACTGGCGCTCAGGCTAGTTGAGATATTACCAGCGCCGTCCTTAGCCCATGCGTACAAGGTTTTGGTACCTGCTGTGGTGAAGGTGTAGCTCGTTGGTGCAGTGGTACTCCAGCTACAACTGGTTGAACTGTTTATCTCTGTTATGCAGTAACTGCTGACGGCAACGTTATCTGTTGCTGTAAGTGTCGATACTGCAATGGTCAGACTGGTTCCTGTTGCAGGTATTGTAAATCCTGTCACAGTTGGTTTAGTAGCATCAGATAGGGTAATTGTTGTGATTGCAGAGAGAGAAAGTGAAACATTCCCAGCGGCATCCTTTGCCCATGCATAAAGGGTCTTTGGAGTTGCGATGCCTTCGGATATACCAGTAAAAGTATAGCTGGTTGGCTTAGTAGCGCCCCAGCCAGCGTCCGTTGCTACTGGTGCAGTTACGGTTTCAGTTAGCAGATATCCAGTTACGGCAGCATTATCGGTTGCTGTCAAGGTAGAGATAGGCACCGTTAGGCTCGTGCCTGTTGCCGGAATGGTGAACGCTGTAACGATAGGTTTTGTGACGTCTGGGAGAGTTATGGTTGTTGATGCAGTAGCGCTATTGGATATATTTCCAGCAGCATCTTTTGCCCAGGCGTAAAGGGGCTTTGGAGTTGCTACACCATCCGGGATATTGCTGAATGTGTAGCTGGTCGGTATTGTTACACTCCAGTTGGAGGTAGAAGCTGCCGGTGTTGTCGCAGTCTCGGTGAGTAGATATCCAGTTACGGCAACGTTATCTGTTGCTGTGAAGGTTGTTACCGGCACGGTTAGCGGTGAGCTGGTCGGAATGGTGAAGGCGGTGATGGTTGGTGCAGTTGCATCCGGCAGAGCAAAAGCACTTAGCGGAATATCTGTACTACCACCGGCAGTTGTAATAGTCAGACTGGCGATCTTGGCACCGCTGGAGGTCGGTGCTGCTGATACCGCCAAAGTGCAGTTTGTACCGGCGACCAGAACTGGTGTCAGGCTGGAACAGGCGTTGCTGCCGCTTGGCGCAACGGTAAACTGAGTGGAGTCTGTACCGGTCAGTGTTGTGGCGGTAATTGTTACCGGCGATGCTCCTTTGTTTTGTAGGCGTATCTGTACTGGGGCACCGATGGTGCCAGCTTCGATAGTTCCATAATCCGTAGTTGCTGCATAAAGAACTAAAGAACCAAATGTCCAATACTGTCCGGAACGCACTGGCCAAACATTATAGTTACCTACCTTACCGCTGCTGGAGCTCACGAAGTCATTGCCCATGCTGACGACCCAAGCGCTATCTGCATATAACACGCTGGTTGTCGCAGACCAATAGCTACCGGACTGGACTGATGTAAAAGGATGACCAGTAGGAAGCGCCGGATTGGAGCGCCCGTAGTCAACCAATGAGAGTAGTTCGTCCCTATTGGGCAGACGCCAACCACCGGCTGGCCACCCATCCGTGAGGCCGCAGATGCCATCTGTCAGGGTATTGGCGCTAACCAGTGCATTATCCCAGTTTTGAGCGGGAAAACAAGCGGGATTTTTTAACCAGACGAGGCCAGTCAGATCATCGGTCACCGAGCCATCACCATTATCTGCAAAGCGGGGCACTGGCCAGGCAACACCCGATTGCAGTCCACCATCATCCCAGTAGTAGTAACTGGAGGTTTGCCCGGTTTTGGGTGTGGGTGCTGAGGCGGAAGAAAGTGTCGAACGCACGGGCCAAACATAGTAGCTATCGTACTTAGTGTGGTAGCCCATGAGGCCATTGATCGTGAGGACGTGTTACGTCCCACGTTGAACCGGGGAAACTTTCCCGCCCTTCCTCAGGTGGGACGAGCGTTTTTGTCCCAAGCTGCAATGTGAGAATCGCATCCCCAGAGCAACTTGGGACAAATTGTTAGAACGGATCTTCATCGTCT
>CAIMXI010000381.1 GCA_903845365.1 uncultured Geobacteraceae bacterium
CCCCTCGCCAAATCGTCCTCATTATTACACACAGACTACATCGTTAAGCCCTTCTCTATTAAAATCTCTACCCATAGACCGCGCATACAGAGGGTCAGTCTTGATGAACAGAAAAGGGTCAGTTCTGGTGGGCGTCAAGGTTCTGCCAGAACAGTGCACTGAAACGGGATATGAATACCAGAGCGACAACATAGAAGGGGGTTAAATCGTGCCAGAGAACACCATAGATGAAATTTTTACTGAAGCAGAGGCAGCGGCTTACTGGAAAATCAAGCCTCAGAGCCTGGCGAAATTTCGCATGAACAGGATCGGGCCAGTTTTTTTTAGAATTGGCAACAAAAGAGGCGCGATTCGTTACTTTAAGTCAGAGCTGGACAAGTACGCTCATGAAAACTCGCTGCGGTCACACGTATGATCGGCGTTTCAATTCGAGCCGAAAGCAAAACCCCTTCCCAGGGCAAACTGGAAAGGGGCGGTGGTAAGAGGGGAGCGAGGTAGCTCGAAACGTGATTAAGGCTACCCCGCTCCTCTCTAAAAGTCAATCAATTTAGGAGGGAACGCACAATGTCTTTGCAAATTTCAACACGATGTATAAACCAGGCTGCTGTTGTCAAAGCGGCTGGCTACGATATCGAGACCACCCGTCGCCCCGGCAATGTCCAGCGGTGTCTATTCAGTTTCCCAGCAATTCCCGAGACAGAAAAATTACTTGAAGCTTTTGAGAAACGGCAACCCTTGCCTATACCGGTTAAGGCAATTTTGGAGGCACGGCAAGAGCTTGTCCATGTCTCCAGGCGTGCTGTGATGATGGGAGATGCGCTATGAGCCTCTCCACAAAATCATTATTTGACCTGAAACGCATCGCAACTGAGCGCAACATTAAGTTTGCTTCTGATGTTTCAAAAATCAAGTTGCTGGCACTTCTTGGCGAAACCGATGTAATCGAACCAGGTGATGAGAACTCAGTGCCGTCTCTTCAGAGTGATGTCGAGCATCGGCGTTTTCCTGAAACAAACTTTCCCTTTCATATCATCCCAAAATCTTTTCAAGACCTGGCTACCGAATACGCGAAAGCTCTCCAGGTACGCCCTGAAATCATGGTCATGTGCATGTTGACCATTACCAGTGGCGCTATTGGTAACACTCTGTCTTTGCAACTAAAAAAAGGCTGGGAAACTGTTTGTTTTCTCTGGCTGGGACTGTTCGCCGATACCGGCACAGGCAAGAGTCACGCGATGGATGCACTGTTGAAGCCGGTTAAAGAGATGCAGGGAGTCGAAAAAAAACGGTTCGATGTCGAGATGTCGGAATACAACAACGAAATGGCAGCCTACAAAGCCGACAAGAAGAACAACGACCCACCTCCCGCCCCGCCACAGATGCGGCACTTCTACACAACCAATTTTACCATTGAATCGCTAATCCCGATATTTCAGGCGTGGGCGAGGGGACTGATTGGATTCTTTGATGAGCTGGCTGGCCTGTTCAAGGGACTTAATCAGTACAAAGGGGACGGTAACGACAAAGAACAGATTCTGAGTCTTTTCAATGCCGGTGCCATTAAAGCCGACCGTGTAGGGAAGTGCGGTTATGTTTCAAACTCCGGTATGGCGTGGATCGGCGGCATGCAGCACGGAATTTTGTCCCAAGTCTTCGGTTCCTCTGATTTTGTTAACGGCACAATTTATCGGATTTTACCGCTGGTTGTGGAATCCACTACACCAAGATTCACCCTCGATTTTATCAGTGATGAAGCCGTCAACAAATGGGATGACTTCATTAAGTGGGTTTATGGAATTGAACTAAAAACAGACCCGGAAACGGAAATCATCAAAGCTACCAGACTAAGGCTTGACTCGGCGGCACTCGAAGCTTGGAAGTCATTTCATGATCGTTACGCGGAGGCAGAGCCTTTTGTTTCATCGAAGTATCGCGGATACCTCCCCAAACTTCGCACATACTGCCTGAAATTTATGACAATCCTTCACGTCATGGAGGCATACCCGCACAACGAAGTTATCGAAACGTACGTTTCTAAAACCACCGTGGAAAATGCCATAGCATTGACCGATTACTTTGCAGGTCAGGCGCTCAAACTTATCAAGGATGTCCAGGATGAGCGAAATCCCTATCATCCGGTATTGCGTAAGGCGCTGCAATCTCTCCAGGGAGAAGTGACTGACGGCAAGTTGCTACTGACACGTATCAGGGAGCGACTTAACGAGATGTTACCTGATGATATGCGCCTCGACACCCGACAGAATAAAAGGCTGTCAACCTGGCTGAAGGATATGGAATTAACAGTTGCTGAAGGCGGTCAACACAAGCGCCACTTGATATGGGAAGCGGCAAAGATCATGTAGGAAGTGTAGAAAGTGAACAATTCCACTGGAAACGAAAATAAAATGTCTGCCTTTGCGCCCCTGGCTGGGTCAACTCTTCGGAGCTGTTATTGCTGTAAAGGCACCGATTACTGGCTGGCTGGCACAGATAAATATCCATACCATGTATGCCGCAAATGCCACCCACCCGCACTAGGTGCGGAGCGACTACAATGAATCTGTCACGCATGGCTGAAATAACCGGCTTGACACTGGCTGAAAGCCGAACATATCGGATTGAATATCTCAGGCGGCATGTAAAGGAGCTGGCAGAAAACGCCGTATGGCTCGCTGATGATGACGGCGCACTCTCTGTGCCCTTTTGTCAGTCAGTATTTGAACAGCTCTATCTTGAAGCTCGGGAGCTGCGTTATCAAATAACGGCGGCGAAGGGAGCCCAAGCACCCGGCACCTTTACTGATGAAATGATTCGTCAAGCGAGATCGTACCCTATTGACCGACTTATCGAATTTAACCAACACGGTCAAGCACTGGCATTTTGCCACGCAGATAATCATCCATCTCTTACCTGGCACAAAGCCAAGAACAGAGCTACCTGTTTTCCTTGTGGCAAAACCTACAACGCCCTTGATGTGCTTATACAGCGAGACGGCTACAGCTTCAGGGCGGCAGTGAAACAGTTGACCATGTGAATAAAGGGAGAAAGTGTAGAAAGTGAACAATTCGCTATAAATAGGAAAAAATTGATGTCCTGATGCTGAGAGACGGCTACGGTTTCAAGGCGGCAGTGAAACAGTTGACCGTGTGAATAAAGGGAGAAAGTGTAGAAAGTGAACAATTCGCTATAAGTAGAAAAAAATGAAAGGATGACAACATGAAAAAACACAAGCGACCATCAAAACCATTTGCTCACGGCTCCGAACATTTTCACTCTGTCCGGATCGAAGAGCCACTTCCCGAAAATATCAAAACCGCTCTTGCTGAAATCCAGAAAATAAGGGAGTGCAAAAACAAAGTTCCAGTTGCCGAAATCGAAGATTCAGGCAGGTACTATCTTTTGATTCCACGTCAAAGACTGCATTGTGTAGCGACCCGCTATCAGAACAGTTTGCCAACTGTCGAGGATTTTTTGCTTCGCTGCTCTGGTTATCGCGGCACTAATCATAAACGGTACGGTTACCGTTAAGGGGGAAAATCATGGCAACTGTAGCTTACGCAAGGGTTTCAACTTCAGATCAGGATTTAACCGTCCAGCGTCAACAACTCCAGGTTGCTGGATATGACAAGCTTTTTGAAGAGAAGGTGTCCGGCTCCAAATGTGACAACCGACCACAATTTCAACTGATGATGGATTATATCAGGGCCGGTGATGTCGTTGTCTGCTGTAAATTAGATCGGATTGCGCGATCTACAAAAGACCTGCTTGAGATCGTTGACCAGCTCGAGAAGAAAGAAGTTGGATTTCGGGTACTGAATGCCAACATCGACACCACCACCGCCACCGGTAAATTGATCTTGAGTGTTCTGGCTTCAATCGCAGAATTTGAGCGTTCTTTGATGTTGGAGCGCCAACTTGAAGGTATCCGGCTGGCGAAAGATGCTGGCCGTTACAAAGGCCGCAAGCCGACCGCTCAGGCAAAGTCCGAACAGGTTGTCACGCTTTCCGTCCAGGGAGTATCGAAAGCCAAAATTGCCAAGACCCTGAAGATCGGCGTTACCTCTGTTTATAGGATTTTGGAGAACCACAGGCAGCAGCTTATAGAAAAACAGCAGTAATCGTATTTTCGCCGGAGGAGAGAGCAACCCATAATCCGGCTAAAAGTTGGCAATTCATATTTTCAGGTTGCCAACGCCTTCAGGATGGGTTCGCAGGGGCAAGGCATGCGAGACCCCGGCTATGTCATCTAGCCGCTAACCATGCCAAATAAAACTACACAGGAGATTACACCATGAATTACGGAACAAACCCGCTGATACCGGGAGGAAATGCGAGACAATCACAGGCTGCGGTAAAATCAAATAACCCCTTAATCCCTGGCAATGCCGCCGGAATCAAAAGGTTGTCGGCTGGACTGGCGGTATGCAGCAAAGCCACCTCCGGCAGCACTCCAAAGCTTGCGGCACCCGATGCTTTGCAGTTGGCAAAAATTAACCAGCTTGCAAAGCGAGAACATTCTGCTGATGAAATTATTGTTGGTCAAATGCGGCTGGCTCACAATGCCATTGACCGAGACAACGAGCGTTTCTCTGAGGAAGTTCTTCAGGGATTCCTTGCAACCATCGTCCGTAAAACCCTGTTGTTTGACCACGATCGGAATGTTAGCCGCGCTGCAATCGGCAAGTTTTTTGATGCTGTCATTGAAAAGATGAATGTATCTCAGGCCAACATGGAGACCGGTGAAACCCTCTTAATGCCAGATGGAAATTATGAGGTTCAATTCCTTTGCCCGTGGTTTTATATCCCTCGGAAGGCGCTCACAGAGCAAGATGCCGCTCGTTTGGATGCCGGGATATTCGATTTTGCTTCAATCGGCTTTTCTGCTGAAAAACGAATTCCTATTTTCGATTCTACGGGCAAAACGCTATATCACGAATACCAAGGCAAAGCCGAGGCTCTTGAAGGCTCCCTTGTGTGGCTGGGCGCGCAACATGGCGCTTCACTTAAAACCCCCGGCAGTAAGGGTGCTGAAGTACATTGTCAGGCACCTGATGAGAGCTTTAACCCGCTGATTCCGAAATAGTTCCGAAATAGTGAGGTGTCACATGGCACGTAAAGGCAGGATAGACAGAGTGTCCAAGATCACGTTAGCCGATGATGAAAAGGAATTCATCGGTAACGTGGTTGAAGGTACAAAAAGCAGTATAACCGAACAACATAAACCTATTAAAAAGGAGGCAGAAAGCTATGCAAAAAAACTCTCTACCCGACCACGTAAATGCTCAATTTGATAAAATCCGTTACGAAACAGGCCCGACCGTGGTCAAACACTTATCTCGGGAAGAAAGACAATACCAGCTCTTAGTCACGATGGACACGCTCACCCGAGAGCAATCAAAGCTGATGCCTGATTTTGAACTTGCGGACAAAGCCCGTGCAACCACACTTTTACAGATGTTTTCCATTATCGGTGACAAACTTGGATTTGTTGTCAGTTTCCCGCCGGAACTTGCAAACAAGTCTGTAGCGCAAGTGCTGCACGTTCTTGACTTCATTGATGATAACGAAAAGCTGAATGCGATTGACTACTAAGAGGGGACAATATGAGCGTGCGCACTGATGCAATCCAGAAGATTATATTTCTCAATGGCCGGATTGACGCTTGCGAGAAGGTAGCAACTGATTTACAGAATCGTATTAAGTACGATCAGAGTCAGATTGCAAGGCTGAAGGGGTTTCTCGATACCTCGCCAGATGCCGAATCAGAGTAAATACCAAGGCTGAAACACAACACAACAGGGGGAGCGCTTCACGGCTCTCCCCTTCTTTTTATGGGGGTTCTATGGAAGAGATAGAAACTTTGATTTCTGCATGGATGGAATGGTGCTTCATTCAAAAGGGTAACCAGGCTCGGGGTGTCGGTCAGTCTGCTTATGTTGTGAGATCTTTTATCCGATGGCTGGCAAATCAGGGTTTCAATGAATCCGTTAAGGGAATTGTCCGGACTCATGTCGAAGAGTGGCAGAAATCACTGTATTACGATCAAGGGAACATTTCCAACCAGACACGGGCAAGCAAGCTTTCAGCACTCCGCTCTTTTTTCGGCTGGCTAAAGTATGCCGGCCACCGGGATGATGACCCTACCACCGGCATACCGACACCAAAAATCAAAGTAAGTGACCCGGAGAAATTCAGCACAACCGAACTGCGACAACTATTTGCTGCACCGAAAACTGATGAGCTGCTTGGATTACGTGACTTGACAGTACTGAAAACACTTTATGCAACCGGCGCTCGCGTGTCTGAGCTGTGCAACCTGGAAATAAATCACTTAAGCGATACCGGGAAGTATATGAGGGTTCGTATTGTTGGCGGCAAAGGTAATAAAGACCGCACCATTACCCTTGAAGCGAGGGCGGCAAAGACTTTGAGGGAGTGGCAAAGCGCACGTTACGGCATAGAGGCGGCTCACAATTATCTGTTTGTCCGTCTGCATGGCGGGAAGTATGAGCGACTGACAGTCCCGAGTGTCCAGGCAATCCTTAAAAAATATGCCGCAACTGTCGGTATAAAGTCAGAAGATGCATTTATCCACAAGATGCGCGGCACGTATGGCAGCGACCTTTATGATAGCGGTGATGACCATTGCCCGAGGTGCAAGGCGCCTATCCGTAACATTGATTTGCTTCAGGTTCAACTTTCAATGGGACACAATGACCCCAAAACCACCTTGAGATATATTGCTATCAGTGACCGGCATTTGAGAAAGACCGCTATTCCAGACAGAAGGTTCAAAGAGATCGAAGAGGGATAACCACCGGCGCAGGAGCCACCGATTCTCCGTATTGACCGCAGGAATGATCGGTTCTCCAGTTTGACCGCAGGAGCTTTCGGTTCTCCGCCCAAAGCGCAGGAGCCACCGGTTCTCCGTAATGACTGGAGGAGCCACCGGTTCTCCGTATTGACCGCAGGAATGATCGGTTCTCCGTAATGACCGGAGGAGCAAGCGGTTCTCCAGTTTGACCGCAGGAGCTTTCGGTTCTCCGTATTGACCGGAGGAGCAAGCGGTTCTCCAGTTTGACCGCAGGAGCTTTCAGTTCTCCGCCCAAAGCGCAGGAGCCACCGGTTCTCCG
>CAIMXI010000382.1 GCA_903845365.1 uncultured Geobacteraceae bacterium
CCGGTAATGATCAAATTGATCTTTGCTGAGACTATTCAATTCATAAAGATTCATCATGCCGCGCCGGATGGCCAGGTCACCCCAGCTTACCACATCCGGACGGCATAACGAGAAGATCAGGAGCATTTCAGCTGTCCAGACACCGAGGCCATGAAGTGATGATAGTTTTTTTATAATCTCGTCATCCGGAAGTTCATATAAAGTTTGCAAGTTCAGTTCGCCGGAGAGTGCAGCATCACCGAGGCCCTTGATGTATCGAGCCTTACGCATCGACAAGCCGCATTTTTGGATGTCTGTAACACCGGTAGACCCAATGCTGCCGGGTGTTACATGCGGAATTTGTTCGCACAATCTGCCCCACACCGTATCAGCCGCTTTGCTGGAGATCTGCTGTGCTACGACACTCTTGACAAGGGCAGTGAACAGGTCGGGGGTAATCTCCCGCTCTATAGCTCCGATCCTGTCAATTGCCGCGCCAAGCTTCCTGTCGCGCTTTTTCAGGTGTCCAATTTCAATCTGGCCATACTCAAACAGAAGCATGATGTTTTTCAAGCTCCAGCAATTTCCTTTTAACATCCAGACCGCCACGGTATCCAACCGGCTTTCCGTCTGTCCCTATAATCCTGTGACAGGGAATGAACAGTGGGATAGGGTTCTTGTTGTTAGCCATCCCTACCGCGCGAGCTGCTTTTGAATTTCCTGCAGCTATGGCGATTTCTTTGTAGCTGGCTGTATTTCCGTAGGGTACTCCACACAGAATCTTCCAAACTGCACGCATGAACTCCGTGCCACGTGGAGCAAGCGGCAAGGAAAACGTCTTCAATTCCCCGGCAAGAAAAGCATCCAACTGTCGGAAAGCCTCTTTGATAAGATCTGTTTCACACATCTCAACATTTTGTGGGACAGCGTCCGTTTCAAAAAAAAGATTTGTTATGCTGCCATTATCTTCCACTATACCGATTCGCCCGATGGCCGTATGATGAAAATACAGGTTCAAGTGTGTGCTCCTCCCGGTCGACACTTTTTACAGGGCCGAAAACCGTAATTTATGGCGTCGGTAACATCTTTAATAAAGGTTACATTTTTTCTCAGCGGTCTTTTGGCATTGCACGAAGGACGACAAAATATCTTTGTCGTTTTGACACCATAGAAAAATAGTCCGTCACAATTATTATCGGCTGCCATAACCGCAGCCCACATTTCATTTTCCGTCAAAGGTATCACTTCATACACTGAAATACCCCTGCACACCACAGGCAAGAACCACAGGGAACATTCCCGATATGACAGTCCTGTTCAAAGTCATCTGTCTGCACATAATCACAAGGAGCCAGGCTGCAACTCGAACAGCCCGGGTAATCGTAGTTGGTAACCTGTGCCCTGAAAGATCGATACTCCTGGCTGTTCCAAATCTGCAATACATCTCGCTCAGCTACATTTCCAAATACCTTGGGGTTCACCGGTTGACTCCAACCGCTCGCATAACAGCGGTATCGGTGCCAAAGAAAATAGCATGGAGAGACATTTCCATCAACAGACACAAAAGCGCCGCCATCCTCGACAAAACCGCAGTGACGCTTTTCAAGAAGAGCAATCTCTGGCAGGAGCAGTTCGATTCCGCACTCCTGGGCTACCTCTTGCGCCATGGCAAACACTTCTGCAACCTCATCAGCCTGGCGAATGTCCATCATAAGTAATTTTTTCATATCTATGAAAAGTTCACGACTGGCCGCTTCAGCCTTCATTGCCTCGACCAGATCCACCAGGCGCTGCTCATCTACGCTGCGCGTATATTTCCAGCGCGCCTCGAAGTAGCTCGATATATCCAATCCCTGCTGATGCGCCTCTGCCGAGTACAGCTTGAAAAGTTCAATCGCCTCGGCAGAGCAACGGCTATAGGCAGCCTCGCTGGTGTGCTTTTCTTCGTACGGCAGCATATGCGTCACGATAGCGAAGGTTGCTCCGTGTGAAGATGCCCAGCGGAGAGCTGTCGGCAGTTCAGCCAGATTCTTGCGCATGACCACATACTCGATACCAACAGCAACATCGGGCCGACTGCACAAGCGCTTGGCATTGTCGATTGCCGCCATGGCTCGCTCAATGTCCGCCAGACCGCTCCCTTCCCTGAGTGTTTGAAACAATTCAGGAGAAGCAGCATCGATAGATAGACAGATGCGGTCAAGACCCGCATTTACGAGGGCAACTGCTCTCAGGTTTGTCAACAGCATGCCGTTGGATTGGAAACCTACCCAACCGGTTTTCGGCATAAGTGATTTTGCAGTACTGACAAATGTTTCCAGATGGAGGTTAAGCAACGGTTCGCCTATACCGTTAAGAATCAGCGCTTCAAGGTGTGGCAGAGCTGAGGTCAGTGCTGAAAAGGTCTCTGGGCTCATATCGCCTTCGTACATCTCGCAACCGGCAGTTTGCTTGACGCACATGAGGCAACCAAGATTGCATCGCGTAGTCGTCTCTACAAATAACTTGGTGGGATAATTTCGTAACGCGATCCTTGACGCATCAGAATCGCTACTGCAATGTACCAGTTTTGTCTCGTTCACGCCAATATCTCCCTGAATTAACAGTCATGCAGCATCGGTTCCAACATCTGTAACGCCATTCTCATGACATCAGAACGCGTTATGTCAAAATTTGCCCTGATATTTTCAATGCGCATTTTTTCTTCTTCCGAGACCCTCACAGTAATGACTGTTGACGGCGAACTCTTGTCAAGTTTCACTCTGCGTGTTACCGGTTTTTTTTCGGCACTTTTTCTGATTGTAGTCATATCAATATTCCATCGGCATGGCCTTGACCTGTCTGGCGGTAAAAACCGGTCCATCCTTGCAGACGTAAACATTGCCCACGTTGCAGCGACCGCATTTGCCTAAGCCGCACTTCATCCGATTTTCCAGAGTAGTGTAGACATTATCATCTGAAAACCCGAGTTTCTCGAGCACCGGCAGGGTAAACTTTATCATGATCGGCGGCCCGCAGACCAGGGCGATGGTGTTTTCAGCCGACGGCGCCGCTTCTCCCAGGATTGTCGGCACGAAACCGACACTACCGTCCCAGTCAGGGCCGTTGCCTCCCGGGTCTACGGTTTTAACCAGGCGTACATCACTCCGTTCCTGCCACTCTTTCAGCTCAAGTTTGTACACCAGATCGGCTTCGGTCCTGGCACCGTACACAACCGTGATGTTGCCAAACTTGTCACGCAGATCAAGACAGTTCCAGATCAGTGTTCGCAAGGGGGGCAGTGCAATACCGCCGGCAACGAAAACCAGATTTTTCCCGTAGAACTCTTCAATCGGATAGGAATTGCCATAGGGACCGCGCACTCCCATGGTGTCGCCAACTTCCAGACGGCGCAACTCCTCGGTAACTCTCCCTACC
>CAIMXI010000383.1 GCA_903845365.1 uncultured Geobacteraceae bacterium
ATTAGTTCATTTGTAGCAGATCCATTATCCAACTCTATCATATCTGGTGTTAAATACATTTTTGATTTCACTTTTGAAGAATCTAAAACTTGACGATCCGAGTTTACTACTTGGAAATCCAATTCGGGAAGCATCTGGGATTCCATCAAGTTGCCGACGATTATGGAGCCACAAGTTCCGATTCCGACTATCTTCAGTTTCAGCTTATTTTTCAGTTTATTTTTCATTGGTCGAACTCCTGGTCAGCTTATAGGCTTTTATCAAGCACTTACGATTATATCCTTTGAAGCTACCGACTCCTCGGAGCCACACGCCTTGGCTTCTCAGTCCATATAGTTTTAACAATTTGGCAAGCTGATTAGGTGAAATGTTCGAACCCCTATTATAAGATGCCCACGGCTTTTTCAGATCGGTACAAAGCTCCGTAATCAGGTCTTGCGTTCTGACTACTAATTCCTCTTTGCCCTTTACGATTCTGGCTAAATCTTTCAGTAATTTACCTGAATAAAGCGACTCAGAATGTTTTTTACTGCTAGGTTGTGGTGCAATTTTCGTTCGAACTGGTAACGCTGGCTCGAGTATTATTATCGGCCGTTTTGCTTTTTTAACCACTTGCAACTCCGCAGGTTTTGTCGATTTGGCTTTACTAAACTTGAGCTTGACTGGCATTTTCGATTTACTTCCGGCTTGAGCTGGATCAAGTTTTAGACTTTCGATCTTGGCTCCAGTACTAATTGGAGGCTTAATTTGTGAACTGACTTGACGACTGATTCCAAGCTTCATTTGGGGTCTAGCCTGGCGATTGGGTCTAAGTCGAACTCTAGGTGCAACTCTAGGCTTGTGACGACGAGGAGCTTGACTCTTGGCTGCTTTGAGATTTGCTGGGCTAGCGACTGGCGGATTGGTTTGATTAAACTGCCGTTGTGGTTGCTCCAATTGCTGTGGTTGCTGCTGCTGTTTGCTTGTCTCCTCAAGCTGTGTTTGCTGTTGCATAGTTGAATCCTCCTTTTGTTTCATGGTAGTTTGGGGTAGTGTTAATGGCAGCTGTATGCAGTACTCTCATTTGCAGGTAAGCCACCTTCAATCAATCAACCCTCTTATATGCAAATTACTAATAGTCAGGAATCTGTGCTAAATTAGAGGTAAGCCGAAAGAAAGAATGGAAGAAAGAAAGGAAGGAAGTAGCTCTACATTAGGCTAAACTAAACGGATGTAGACGCTTGTATGTAAGCGACAGCTACAGCCAGTGATTCGTATTGAGGATGCTGAGCCAACCATTCAACACAAGCGCATAACACAAGCTTAATACATAAGCGCTAAATATGAGGTGAGCATTACATGATTAGGCAAAGCAAAATTGACATTATTCTCGAAAAACTTGAAAAGATAATTGATCGAGTTTACCCCGACATACCCCCAATTCCAGATTTCAATAAATATATTGCGTTTCGCTGGAATAGCAAAACAGAAGGTGGTGGTGGTCATCTGGTGCCTGTTGCTCACCCGCATATGTATGACCTAAAAGATTTGGTTGGAATCGATCACATAGTGGATGAGGTGGTCCGTAATACTCGGCAGTTTGTCAATTCTCTACCTGCAAATAACGTGCTGTTGTGGGGTGAGCGTGGTTGTGGCAAGTCATCTCTTGTTAAGGGGCTGCTAAAGCCTTTTGCTCAATATGGGCTAAGGATGATTGAGCTTAAACGCTGGGATATTATGTCACTGCCTGCTATTACAGCTCAGTTACGTGATGAACCATTCCGATTTATCCTGTTTTGTGACGATTTGTCTTTCGATGCGGGAGAAGGAGATTTCCGGATACTCAAGACTCTACTCGACGGCGATATTGAGGAACGTCCTGCAAATATCTTGATATATGCTACTTCCAACCGTCGCCATCTGATGCCAGAACCGATGGCAGATAACACAGGGGAAAGCGAAATCCATCCAGATGAAGCCATTGGAGAGAAGTTGGCTCTGTCAGATCGTTTTGGTATTACATTGGGATTTTGCGCTATCGATCAGGATGAATATTTGGCAATTGTTCAACACTATGCAAAACAGCGGAAGCTCGAAATTGACGAAGAAATCTTGCAGGACAAGGCACTTCAATGGTGGCGGGATAATGCCAGACGTAGTGGCAGGTCTGCACGCCAGTTTATAGATGATTTAGAAGGACAACTCAAATTGGGTCGTTGAAACTTCAGTGATCGTTAAGTCGAGTCATTTGTAACGCTTGTGGAATCCGGTTCACGACACGAAACAGCTTATGATTCGGACCTGTGATTCTTCAGCAGCTCAACCCCGTTATTGTCAGTTATCATACGAAAGCGGGGTTGAGCTGAAGTGCTCAATTCAGAATGCTGGTTCAGCTAAGATACTTCTAGTCAACTGCAGCAAAATCATTGCAAGTATAATAGTTATCTGGATAACCGCCGTCATCTTGAAAACCATCGTCATTATGTTCGTTACCTACTTCATAGCATACAATTACATGAGGACGAGCCCAATATGCAGGTTTTTTTGCGATAAGCATTGCTTCATTAATTGCATATATTTTAGTGCTAGCAACTATTTTTTCTCTAAATAAATAGTCCTCTATCCAAGCCACGCTGTACAATTTTTCATCTTCGGCTACTTCCGACTCATCTTCAGTAACCTCCGACTCATCTTCATACTCAGAAGCTTCAGCATCTGAGGCGGCTTCTATCAAGTCGCAAGTCAAATCAAAAGGGGTAGGGTTGACATTCAAACTTCTTTCCTCTCTATCCCCCTCTCTATTCAATGCTCTATTGATTGCCTCCAATTTTGAACAGGCATACACACGTGCCTCATGACGTCCCTCTTGGCTCCAGGCAACTTCGTACACATTAAGGCCTGAATTCACTTCTGGCTGCTCTACTGACTGCTCCAGCTCTTCAGCAGCTGGGCTTATGCTATTATTTTTCTTTGCCATTTCATGGCTCCTTTCACTACTAAATAACTCGATTTAGAATCGAGATGAAACAGGATGAAACAGTTTAAACATTTTGATGCATAAAGATTTAGTTTCAAGCTGTTGTTGGCATCTAAAAAAGCTGGGACTGAAACTATGGCGAACTAGACTACATTCAGCACCCCGAGTTTCATCAACCGCATAATGATTGCGCCTTCGGTTCTTCCGTGATTATCAGCAAGAGTTGGGATTGAAATGCCAGACACGGAGCCACATTCCAAGTCATGGTCCTCCTTCAATTTCCACGGATGACGAGCCCGTGTTCGTCCATTCCCGTACCGTTCTAGAGGGCTCTGAGCGTGCTCAAGTGCTTCAATAGCCTTATGAAAAGCCTGGATGCTGTCTGGGTGTTGGCATACGCTTTTCTCTGGAAGTTTGGACCCTTTAAAAGGGTGTATGCCCTTTGCCAATTTCCCAATTATTTCTGCCGCTTGCAGATTATTAATAAATCCTCCATGTTAAGCCCAAATATTTTTTGACGACGCCATATTAGGACCTATGTAGCGTTAAGTATCTGTAGTGACTATAATTGTTCGGAAACGGCCACTGCTATTCGTCACACTTAGTTTCTGAATTTATTGATGAATGAAGTCGCGTACCATTCAGATCAGCAACTTAAGTCATCAGTTGTTACCACGTCGCCTCTCTGCAGATATGAGCTCACTTGACAGTACGTGCGCTGAGGGGGAGGTCATGCCCACACACCAGGGGGAACGGGACACGGGACACATCCTTAAGGATGTGTCCCGTGTCCCGTTCTGTGTCCCGTCACTCAATTTTATCCCTAATCTCTGCCTGAAGAGCAGGTGCAGTTAGGGTTATGACCTTTCCCACCGCTATGGTCTGTCCGAGTTCTTGGAGACTTTCCACAGCACGCGAAAAGGACTTTTTTAGCGTATCCTGCGCAATATCGGCGTCCTCCGATTTCCTCAATCCATAGAAAACCTCGCGCCAGGTTTTCAGAACAGCCCCATATTTCCCGTCAGCCTGCAAATCACACTTTATCGAAGCGAGCACCAAGGCTTTGACAGCGAGACTGTCGATATCAGAGAGCTCTGCTGAACCAGTTGACCCTGAAGGTGCTTTAGACGGCCCTTCTCTCCGCACACCATCCTATGGTAAAGAAAAACCCGCCAAAGCCTAACTCCGCTACCACTTTCCCCTCGCCAAATCGTCCTCATTATTACACACAGACTACATCGTTAAGCCCTTCTCTATTAAAATC
>CAIMXI010000384.1 GCA_903845365.1 uncultured Geobacteraceae bacterium
AACAAGTCCATTGCTCTGGCTTCACACTAATTCATTACTGAATTAACATGCAGAGTTCTGTACTGCTCTGGTGGTTAGCCTTTAAGCAGGTTGGATTTGAACCAACTGTAAACACTCAGCTTCTCTTGGCGCACTTACTTTTCAAGCATACCACAAAAAAACAAAATCTGCACTTTTGCTAACAAAAACAATCTCATAGGAGATTGTTTTTGGAAAAGTATTTTTTATCCGTGATCCGCACAAATCCGTGAGTTCAAATCTGTGAAAATCTCTTTCTTTACCGCACTCTCACCCAAGTCTTTTTTGTCGCTGAATTTCCGACGGCATCATAGACCTTGACCGTAATCTCATACGTTCCATTTGGTGTGTCTTGTGGCACGGTGAATCTGGCGTTCTTGACGGTTTTTACCTTGCCGTTGAAGGTGACCTTGAAATGATCGGCTTTCACATTGTCTTTGGCTTCCCAATACAGGATATCGCCTTTGCGAATGGAATAGTACGGGGTGATAAACGCGGTGAATTTTGGATCCTCGCTATCCACCTTGACCGTGGCGGATTGGTCGCCGATCAAGGTTCCGAATACGTCGTAGAACATCACTTTGATCTTCTGACTGGTATCCTTGCCAAACTTGAGTGTCGAACTCCAGGCGCCACTCGCATCAGCCGAGACAGTTTTCCAGAGTTTGCCTCCCTTGTAAATTTCGACATTTCCATTAGCCAAATTTTGATCCTGACTTTTGAGTTTGAATTTAGTTGAAGCAATGTTAATCGTATCTTTGAATTTATTCGTTTCGCGATTGACTTGAATTTTTATTTTTTCAATCGTCGTGGTCGCTTCAAGCGGAGCTACCGAGAAGGAAAGATGACTTTCGGCCGATTCATTCACTGCGTCTTTGCATCTGACATAGTAGTCATAGGTTGTGCCGGGATTGAGTCCGGTGACAAGCGTCGAATGTGAAGTTGAGTTTGTGGTGTCGAAGATTGTCATTGCACCGTAAGCGGTTCCGGAAGTGGTCGCGTATCTGCAAATCGCATTTTCACTGGTGCTCATCGTAAGATTAACGCTGGTCGTCGAAACCGGAAACATTGTGCCATTCGGAGAAAGATCAGACAGCGTTGGAATTTGCGTGTCGACTGCAAACGTATATTCTGCCGGGGTCGAGTCTTCGTTGGTCGCCGTATCGGTCGCTTTCACGAAAAACGTATGACTGCCTTCGGCAAGACCGGTGTAGCTTTTCGGACTGGTGCAGGTTGCATATGCCTCACTATCCAGCTTGCATTGAAACGTTGAGGTTTCATCTGCTTCAAAGTTGAAGTTGGCATTTGAAGAATTAATCACTGAATCGGGCTGGGTTGTAATGACCGTGTCTGGAGGGGTCGTGTCGATAGTGTAGGTTTTCGTCTTGATTGATTCGGTATTACCGAATTTATCTGTAGAAAAAAACTTAAGCGTTGTCGTGACAGCAATACTGATCGGAGATGAATATTGCGTCGAGCCGGTCGTCGGATCGTTTCCGTCAATCGTATAGTAGGTCTTGTCGCAACCGACACCTGAACCATCATCGCAGGAAAGGGTAATATTTTGAGTTGAATTGTAGAGGCCAGTATTTACATTGGCAGTTGTGGTTGGAGCATTATTATCCCCTTCAATCACATCAAATGTATGAGTAGAATAGCCACCAGTATAAAGGAAAGAAATTTTTCCTTGAGCATTGGCCTGACAAATTCCGTTCGTGCACGTCGTACCATTGGCACCGGAGATATTTTGTCCAAGACTGGAATCAACAGAAACATTGTACAGCTTATTTGCTTGAAGGTCACCAATGGTATGAAGTGTGATTGCAGCGCCTAACGTAGCTGAACTTTCTGTCCAAGCCTTATGATGATTGCCAGTGTTAGTCCACGTAATATTTGAAATATTTAGCCATTCGGGACGTGTATCAGTAGCATTGAAAGTTGGAAAACTACCTGATGCTGGAGCAATTTTCAGGTCTGCCATGTTGGATGAAGTTGCAGTGAGGTCTCTGAATTTTCCGTCGCCATAAATACGAGCTCCAGCAGCGATATCAATTTTATCGATTCCGACGGTGTGTGGTGGTTGATATTCGTAAACACCAATATCTGGATTACCATAGATAGGGTTGCCAATATAATCAGTTGCGATACCCGCAATAATTGTACCGGCATCAATTCCAGGTGAAAGATATGAGAGTTGAAAGTCAGTATCAGTATTGTAATTACCGGAAGTATTTAGAAGTAATGGGTCGGCATTTTGGCTATGGGTTTCGTTTGTGGCATGGTAAGTGGCCCAGGAAATTTCATTTGTTCCGTCATAACTGACAAACTTACTATCATCAGCTGGCTTATATAAATTAAAGTCGAACATAGGATATATTGACCCGATATATCTTCTCTCTCTTGGTTTGCTACTACCGCCAGAAATTATATTTTTAAAAAGATCACCACTGTTTATATTACTAAAATACATATTACCTCGGTTAGCGGGAGTTGTAACTGTGCTTCCTTTGAAGATATCACCTACCCCATAACCATTTGCCCAATTAATACTATTATAAACCGTATTTACTCCGCTACTCACATCACCAAATCCTTCATTATAATTGTGATGGGTAATAGAGTAATAAACATTCACATTTGTAGCGGTATTGTGTGGCAAAAAGCCACCACCATCACTGGTGATATTAACCGTTCCATTGTACGATGAGGAACAGTATTTATAAGTAACATTACTAGATGATTCTAATGCAGCAAATCCAAGAGCGGAATTGTAATCGGCAGTGCAGTTTGTATAAGTAACCCCGCTTACTGAACCCTTCGTAACAAAACCGTTGCTATAGTTTGGCATACTTTGGCTCCCGGCATGGCACCTGAGATAGGAAATATTCGAACTTACTCCAGTATTTGTTGTTGCCGAAAATTGTGCATAACTACCGCCATTTATTGCCGTACAATCCGTATAAGATACATTTGAAGAATCTACTTCATAAAATCCTCCTCCTACGGTTAGACCATCGGATGTATCGTTTATGAGACTAATATTGCTGGAATTACTTTGGACATAATATCCATATCCCTTACCAGTATAAGATGAGTTGCTAACAGTGACTCCACTGGAATTAATTATAGTCAGGCCTGGCGCTGTTGTGGTAGTTATTGTTAAGTTGCTAACAGATATAACACCGGAACCCGACTCTATACTTAAGCCTGTAGCAGAAGGAGAACCTGACATATTAAAGCCATTTATAGTAAGCCCATTTATATTCTTTAAACGTGTTCCCCATCCACTCTCTGTAACCGTGTGATTTGTTATACTAAAATTGCTTAAACTTGTTCCATAAAAATAAAGAGAGGGATTACCCGTTCTCCCGCCTAAAAGTGTGTTGCTGTTTATGTTTACATTCGACAATGTATTAGCTCCAGAACTGACTGCATAACCATAGCCACCCATATTAACTGTGCTGGAAGAAATCGTTATATTTGATGAACTATTACCAGTTATCGCAATACCGTTAGCACTAACATCTGTTCCAGAATATGTAACAGAAAACCCGACAACCTTAACATTTGATTTTGAATTAGTATTTATCATCGGACTGAAAGTGCCCGTGATTGCAGGGGTTTCATTTAACACCTTTCCATAAGTAATTTCGGTACCAACGCCTGACCCGCCAGAAGGCAAAATCAATGTTGTTGTATAATTTCCACCTTGGCTGCTAAAAAGAACTGACTCACCAGCTAAAAAAGTGCAAGCATTAACTTGCGCCATACTAAGAGCCGTACCAACAGAATTCGGGCTTGTTGCATTCGCCTTATTTGCACAAGTTACTGTACCGTCAGCTCTTACGTAATATGTTGCTGCACTCGCTTTTGAAATCCCGGCGCCAAACACAAAAAAACCGACGCCGAAAAAAATCAGCGCCAGTCTGAGCACGGTTTTGGATTTTTTGCTATTTAAGAGAGAGAGAGAGAGAGAGAGAGAGAGAGAGAGAGGATTTCATGCGCTTTTTTCATACGCTTTAAGAAAATAATAGGATTTATATCGAAATAACTAAATTAGCACTACTTCACGCAGAGGGACTAAGTCCCCTATTGGGGACTTAGTCCCTAACAGGATGGAATGAATTAAGTTGAGTTGATATTGAACGTTAAGAGTTTAAGCTCTTAAAAATTCTTAATTTCAGTATAGCACAAAAAACTATTTTTGCATTGTGAATTTATCTGATTTCCCCGCCCCAGATATAATCATCGAAATTTGGAACCTCATTGCGTCCGACAAGTCGACTATTTTTTACGCCAGCGATTGCTGAAATTCGCTCCATTTTTTTTCTGTCCTGTTCCAGTGGACTTTCCTTGACTTCAATTGCCATCTTGCCATCCAAAACAAAGTCTATTTCCATACCATTTTTTGTTGCGTAATACTGAATTGAGCCATGTGAGCGAAGCTGACAAAAAATGGCATTTTCAAATTTAGATCCACTGTTAATATCAGACAAAATATCCAGCAGACCATTGTCACAAAAATATAACTTCTGCGCCTTCACTATTTCCCTGTCTGGGTTTTTCGTTAAAACTGAGACTCGCGAAATAATATATGTCTGCTCGAAGAAATCAATATAGTTTTTGACTGTTTCCCTGCTTATTCCTGACAATCTGGCAAGCTTAGAATAATCAACTCTTGTTCCCACTCGCTGAGAAAGCATCTTTAAAAGTTTTTGCACATTATCCAAATTTCTAAAATCAGCAAGCGTTTTGATATCAATTCTGATATATGAATCCAAAATATCAAACAGCAAGTCCTTTTTTTCTTCGTTCTTGTCAATGAGCACAACTTCGGGAAAGCCACCAAAAGCAACGAACTCATCATAATATCCCAGCAATCTTTCGTACTCAACTTTGTTAAATGCATTCTCAAAGAATGAACCGTCTTTATGGACGATACTTTTAAAGTCAAGAAACTCGGAAAAATCCAAAGGAAAGAGCTCAAAGATTTTTTTTCTGCCTGAGAGCGATTCAGAAAAGAAATTTTTCAAATAATATGAACTTGACCCAGTGACAACAAATTTAATCTTGTAATGATCATACAGATATTTGAGCACGCTGGGAATATTTTTTACCAACTGAATCTCGTCCAAGAACAAGTACGCTCTTTTCTCCAAGTTCAAACCCAACTGTCCGAGACTGTTTGCAATCGCATCGTAATTTCGCTGAGAAAAAAGGTCTCGATTGTCCAAGCGCTCGAAATCCAAATACAGCTTATTTTCCGAATCCAGCTCTCCCATTAAGAATTTTACAGCTGTCGTTTTTCCCGTTCGGCGCATGCCAGTTAAGACCGTTATATGCGGACTCTTTAAATGCTCTTTGAGAGTTGGATAAATTTTTCTTGCAAACATATCTCTTGAAAATATTACTATATTATACCACTATGTTATATATAGTAATACTATTTGTCAACTATACAATACGAATATACCTCTATTTTTAAATATTTTGCTTATTTTAAGCCATTTATTAAAAATAACCCTTCTTAATCAAATTAACAAGGGATAGACTGAATAATGCGGAAAATTCCCTCCGTATTGGCACAGTCGGTTTCGTAAAATTTGCCATCAGCAGACTGCAATTTCAGTTGTCTACAAATTGTAGACAACTGAATTCCGTCAGTCTTGTCCAATACAGAATGACCCCTCAAATGGGTTTCGGTTTCTAACGCAGAATGACCCCCGAAAGAGGGTCACTCGCTTAGATTGCGGATAATGTCTACAATAGTGGTGTATGAAAATCACTATGGAGACCGACC
>CAIMXI010000385.1 GCA_903845365.1 uncultured Geobacteraceae bacterium
AGAGAGAGAAGGCTTCAGGGACAATTCTGGTGGCAGAAGACGACGCGGATACCCGCAGCGCTTTGGAAGATTTTTTGACACGGGCCGGTTACACCATCATAACCGCTATAGATGGTCAGGATGCCGTGGAAAAATTTGCCGCCCAGAAGGAGGAAATTGAGCTGGTTATTTCCGATGTTGTTATGCCCCACAAGAGCGGCAAGGCGGCGAGCGATGAAATCAGGGGGATGTCTGAAAGCGTGAAATTCTTATTTGTCAGCGGCCATTCCAGCGATGAAATCTTGCGTGAAGGAGAGTTTGGAGCCGATGTTGAAATAATAGCTAAACCGATCATGCCGTTTGAGCTGTTGCGGAAAATACGTGAGCTGACAACACTTACTTGTTGATGGATTCTTACATGCCAATGAGCTGACGCGTAGCTGTAACAGTCGATGAAAGTTTCATGAACTGACCTGCCACTGGAGCTAGTGCGATAATGATGGTGATGAGTACGATCCAGATCATGGTGAGTTCTCCTTTCTGTGTGTGATGGGTTGTTGGTGGTGTTGATGGTTGTTGTTGGTTGATTATGGGCAAAAAAATAGCCCCAGATCTGGATGACCAGGGGCGTAGATGAATCTCTCGCTATTTTAGAACCTCTCGATCGACAATCAGAACGAGTGAATAATGAGTTAGTGCATTATTATTGACACAAATCGGATTAATAGGCGTACTGTCGATTACATCGTTCATTCCAAAAGGCGTCACCTGTGGCTACGATTTTCATAGATATGCGTACGACCCGGCCACCGCCTGAGCCAATTAACATTGATGCCCATCCATTCATCTATTCATTCATCCAGACAGAAAACCTCCCTGACAAACGTTTCTTTTATCAGTAGATCAGGCTGATGCCTTCCGACCGGCTACGGAATTTTTTGTGCGCCGGTTTTTTATTTAAGTCAGGAGTCAACAATGACTAACACATCGAACGAATCAGCTCAGGATCTGCGCAGGCGTGCCGAAGAATTGTTCCGGACAAGCGAAGTCTTGATCCCTGAATTTACCTCGCCTGAGGAAACAAAGCGACTCCTCCACGAACTACAGGTGCATCAAATAGAGCTGGAGATGCAGAACGAAGAGTTGCGCCTCGCCAATGAGGAACTGAATGCCTTGCAGGCCCGCTATTTCGACCTGTATGACCTGGCACCGGTCGGGTATCTGACGATTGATGAATCCGGGCGGATCAAGGAATCTAATATTGCCGCTGCAACCATGCTGGGTGTTGACAGAAGAATGCTGATCAAACATGCGATCCAACGGATGATTTTCACAGATGACCAGGATATGTACTACCTGCGTCAAAAAGAGCCCCGCGACTCAAGCGCCCCGAATATGTACGAGATACGCCTGGTACGAGCCGATGGCTCTCAGTTCTGGGTATATCTGCAGCACACTGCGGCGCAGAATGGGGAAAGCTGGATTACCTTTGTCGACATCTCCGAGCGGAAGAAGGTCGATGAATCTCTCAGGGGGGCGATGGCAGAAATTCAACAATTGAAAAACCGGCTCCAGGCAGAAAATATCCATCTACAGAAGGAGATAGCCCAGCAGTTCAACTTTGGCGAGATCATCGGTGAAAGCAGTGCCATCAGACGCGTATTTAAGCTGGTTGAGCAGGTGGCGCCGATGAATGCGACCGTTCTTCTCCTTGGCGAGACCGGCACCGGCAAGGGAGTGCTGGCGCGAGCCATCCACGACCACAGCATTCGCAAGGGACGGCCTATGATCACGGTTAACTGCTCGGCACTGCCGGAGAACCTTATCGAAAGTGAACTCTTCGGGCGGGAAAAGGGTGCGTTCACCGGGGCTCATACCCGGCAGATGGGGCGCTTTGAAGTGGCCGACGGCGGCACCATCTTCCTCGACGAAATTGGCGAAATTCCGCTGGATCTGCAACACAAACTACTCCGGGTCATTCAAGACGGCGAGTTTGAACGGCTCGGCAGTCCACACACCATTAAAGTCGATGTCCGGATCATCGCGGCCACCAACCGGAACATGGAAGAAGAGCTCCGCATGGGCAGGTTCCGTGAAGATCTGTTCTACCGGCTCAATGTATTCCCCATTAATATACCGCCACTGCGGCAGCGCGTGGAAGACATTCCGCTGTTCGTCAATCATTTCGTTGCCAAATTCAACAAGAAAATCGGTAAAAAGATCGAGACAGTGTCAACAGAGACTCTGAATGCCCTCCAAAAACACCTCTGGCCCGGCAACGTACGGGAGTTGGAAAGTGTCATCGAGCGGGCGGTCATCATCAGCCAGGGGGTTTCAATACAGCTGCTGGATCTGTTAGATGCATTCCTCAAAACAGAGGAGCCGCCGGAGGTGGATATAAAGGCCCTCACCCTGTTGGAGCAAGAGCATATACTCCAGGTGCTCCAGAAAACCGGGTGGCGAATTGACGGGACAAAAGGAGCCGC
>CAIMXI010000386.1 GCA_903845365.1 uncultured Geobacteraceae bacterium
CCGTAATGCATCAAGAGAAAATGTTACTTTGGTGGTATCGTTGCATCAAGATTGAATGTTACCGAGAAATTTTCCAAAGGTTGGCAGTTTTTTGGTCAATCTGGCGCCGAAGTGCGGCCGGATTGAGTTGGAGATAGGTATAGGTGAGCCGCGCTTTGGCTTCTAAAGAAATATCAGTGCGTTCAATTACACGCTGGTAGGGTGTCTTGGCAGTATCATACCGCTTGATGGTCTTATTGCCAACGCGCTCTTTTGCGATAAGCTTGAGAGACGGTTGAAAGAAGTTGATGTAAAGCCGTAAATCTTCATAGACACTTTCGAGCAGGACAAGCTCCTGGTTTGTTTCCCAACGATCGTAGCCAACAGTGCGGCGGACAACAGACCAGTTCTTTTGCTCGACATGGGCCTGATCGTTTTTCTTATATGGGCGAGAACGCGTAAAAGTAATTTCTTCATCTATGCAGTAACGGTACAACAAATCGTTAATGAATTCACTGCCGTTGTCTGAATCTATACCGAGCAAAGCAAAGGGTAGTCTTTTGCGCAAGAGAGAAATTGCATCACGAACTGAATGTTGCGAGCGGCGTGGCAAGGCCGTTATGTCCGTCCACCCCGTACATATGTCGGTACAGGTCAAAGTATTCAAATATTGGCCTTCCGTGGAGTTTCCACAGTGTGCCACAAGGTCAATTTCCATGAAACCGGGTTGTTCTTCGTTCCATTCTGTGAAAGTGCGTACTGCGATTAGCTTCTTAAGCAGGCTCCCTGGTTTGGTGGTACTCAAGCCGTGCGGCGATTTGATTCTGATGGGATACAAACAGCGATCTATGCTGGCAGAACTAATTTTCAAGAGCAGGTCTTTTGTGTCTTCGGAAAGCTTGATCTCTAGACACCGTTCCAGCACTTTTATACCTTCGGGTAAATATGGCTGGAGCCGTTTGGAACAGATTTGCCCATAGATCTCCCAGATTTGTTCGAGCGCCTGGACGACCTCACCGCGATAAATGGCTTTGTAGCCCTTGGGTTTTTTATTAAGGTGTTTTTGAACTTGGTTTTTTAGAACACGGATTGCATATTTTCGATGGTATCCAGTGGCAGCTGTAAACTCATCCAACATCTTTTGCTTGTCAACTTTGTTCGCTTTCAGGTAACGTGGCCGTAAAACTTCTAATAATTCCTTTTTGCTTTTGGGACTCATCATGATGCTCCTCCGATAGGTGAAAACCGATCGGAAGGTAACATCTTTCTTGATGCAACGTTAGTTTGTAAAGTAACATTTTACGTGATGCAATTCGGGAACCTTTTGTGCGCCGCCCAATGGAATATGATCCAATTGATTCTACGGTGTCGTAAGAATAGGTATTGCTGACTTGTGTGCCGCATCCTACGCCACTCGACGCTTTGCCCTGCATGCGATTTAGTTTGTCATAGCTCATCGTCAAGACACAATTCCGTGAATCAGTTTGTTTAATCAATGCACCTGTTGCAGTTCAGGAAAGCCCATACGTTTCGTAAATGCCAGCAAGACCGGAATGCCATCTACTCGTTCTTCGGTTACTGCCGGTTTTTCCTTCTCCTACATAGGTTATCGAATTTTCAGATCTCGTCAAAATTTTTACGAACCTCAAGTATTATTAATACGAAAATATGATTCCCGATTAACTAATAAAATTAATGAGGAAAAAAGTATGAACTTTAGTTTCCGCTAACTGATAGGAAATAAAATAGTGGTAATGGGTTCAAAGCATGGTAATCTTGTTTTGCGAAAGACAAAATTGCAGCGAGGAACCCATTACCATGTTGAATCATA
>CAIMXI010000387.1 GCA_903845365.1 uncultured Geobacteraceae bacterium
CCCTCGCCAAATCGTCCTCATTATTACACACAGACTACATCGTTAAGCCCTTCTCTATTAAAATCTCTACCCATAGACCGCGCATACAGAGGGTCAGTCTTGATGAACAGAAAAGGGTCAGTTCTGGTGGGCGTCAAGGGGAGCTTTGGTGGATCCATGGAATTATGGAACTGATTGTTGAGTAAAAATCAGTTACTACCATGGTTTCTGGGCGATTAAATAAATATTGTGCGGCCAGTCGAGAGTATTCACCTTCCCGCAAGTTATTGTTTTCATCAAGGATATTATTCCAATCCCACTTCGGCGGAAAAATAGTAGCTGATGACGAAATATTTTGTAGTTTGATACGTGAAACCTCTTTGAAAAAATGCCTGAATGGGTTAGGGTTTAAATCATTACGGAAGAGACAGTTACGACCCCATAGTATGATTGGCGTGCGGCACGTAAGTTCCGCCAATAACAACTGCCCTAACAGATGATGGACTTCACTCCAGAAACCACACCCCCAGGCCTTAATGAGCAGAAACTTCTCTTTTTGAGTACGGCTGGAAGACGATTTTTCAGACAGCGTAAATGGTTCAGACAAACCATAGCCCTGGCGTAAATCATTAAGAAGCTGTCTGCTGAAGAAATTATGCTCGTTTAGTGCGAGGTACCTTTGCAGATAGATTTCAGCCTGGGGTAGGTTGTTCTGTCTAATCAGGTCTTGCGCCATCTTAAGGTTGTTATCTAGAATATGATTGGATGAGACGGCTGAATTATTTTTTGTATCTAAAATAATGAATGGCGAAACGACTGTTTGAAATGGAGCTGACGGTTCGAAAGTATCAAATATCCTCTGCTTATCTTGATAACGCTCATGCGTGATTGTATTATACATTTGACGTTACTCCATGGGGATCTGGTAAATGCCGATTTACCGTGCTTGAACGTAGCTGTTCAGCAATCATGTTGTCCCTCATCACTCTTGTTAACGCCGGAGCTGTGGCTGTTAGAGTTAGATGGGACCTGCTTCTCATCTACAAGTCTACAGCGAACGGCAAAATATAAAGCTTCCAAACACAAACCTAACCCCTCTAAATCTCCCCTTATCAGGGGAGTCTTCAAGGCTTCCCCCCTGATAAGGGGGGACTGAGGGGGGTTGGTTTTGGGATTTTCTTTTTTTGCCGTTCGCCTAAATGTGAAGCTAATTAGACGGAGTGAGCAACTGGAGGAGCTCTGGAATGTTCTATGATGCGGGAAACTTCGTGAAGAAATGATTTTTGAAGAGAGGCAGTACGCCTGAATGGTTGGCTGGATGCAAAACTTAAAGTCAATAATTTTACTACTCTGTTTGCGACAAAAATACTGGTTTTTCTGGTCTCCTTTAAAGGTGAAGTCACTGTAGCATTTACATAAAAATCACGAATTTTATCCGTGGAGAAAGATATCGGCGAAATAAGCAGTAACAAAAAAATTAGTATGTGTGCAAACTGCTTTTTCATCAACAGGACCCGAAATGTTTTGTGAAAAAAATAAGTTATTAGGGAAAGCTATTTATGCGAGACGCGTCAGTCTTAAAAGCCTCCGCTGAATTTATCTGCTTGTAAAATGTTATTTATGCGTATAATTAATAACACAAACGATATGCGTTTGTAACAAATTTATATTTTTGGCGCAAGTAAAAAATATAGATTTTTGATCTGTGATGCATATATTTTTTAGGGGGTAGAAATGAAGTTAAAGTCCGCAATGGTTGCAGACATCATCGATGATATTCGGCGAGTCTTTCAGGAATTGACTGAACAATCTAGAAAAGTCGAGATTGAGACGGGTCTTACCGGTCCACAATTGTGGGTGGTAAAGATACTCAATGCAACTTCACCTATGAAAGTCTCCGATTTGGCGCGTCGTACTTATCTACATCCTGCAACAATGGTAGGGATATTGGACAGACTGGAAGCAAAAGAGCTTGTCAAACGCACTAGGTCCGAGACAGATCGCAGAGTAGTTTATATAGATGTGACGGAGCAAGGTCGTGAATTAGTAATCAATTCACCTGAAGTTGTTCATAATCTCTTAGTCAAGGGGCTTGAATTACTTGATGGGAAAGAGTTGACATTGATTTCTTATGGTCTTGAGCACGTTGTAAATTTGCTGGGCGCACGGGGTGTACCTCCGAAATTGATTATGTCAACAGAACTTAATATTCCGAAAAGAAGGAGAAAAATTTCTGAGACACTGTGAGAAGTCAATGGCGTTTCAAAATACGAGGACTTTTTGCAGGTGGCAAAACACACCCACGCTTATTGTAGGTGTCAGGGGCGAAAAATGAACACAATCAGTAAATCGATGCCGCTACAATTTGACGGAAAGGAACCGGTCTGTAGTAATTGCCCAACCCCTTATTGCAGTAACGCACTTACTTTGCCAATAGCAGAGGAAATCAACAGGGGAGGAACACGATGACAGCGCAGAGGATAGCGATAAAAAAGATGGTGATGAGAAGCCTGGCTTTTCCTTGTGCCAGATAGCAACATACCCAGGTGAGTGCATAGGCACCCAGCCAGCAGCAGCCAAGCCGCACCAGTCCGGTCAGTTCTTCCTTAAACACAGCAATGAACACAAAATAAAAGAGCAGAAAAAGAGTAGCAAACAGCAGCGCATTGAGGAAAATGCCGGTTGCCTGATGTTCCAATACTCCGGGTAAACGTACCTCTTTATTCATACCTTTGCGCTCGACCGTTTCCGTTTCCGTGTTGACGTCGCCAACCCTTTCAGCTTTGTACACTGTGGACATTCTTCCAGATGTATCAGCCAGGTAAACCAGGTTCCCAGACCCTCTTTGGTGAGTGAATACCAGAGCAGTTTTAATGAGCATTCAGGGCATCTGATTGCAGAATATGCCTAGGCAAAAGCTCCTATTACAAGTAACATTCCGCCAATGACGAAATAGGGAATGGCCTCCTTTTCCATTATCCTTGGAAGCAGACTTTGAAAGAGGGTAATGCCGCCACCAACCGCCATTGATCCGATGAACGCATACAGTTTCCAAAGCTGATTTGTTCGTTTCAATAAAGTCAGATTAGCCTCCGGAACTATACGAAAAATGATGGCCACCCGGAGCAGATGGCCATCATTTTCAGTGTCATATGTGCAACGTATCTTCTATTCTATGTGCCATTAATTATTTTGTTGGAACAGTAGGCATTTTTTCAGATATTCACTTTCTTTATCCGCTAAACTTTTTAAAACTTCAGTCTGAATTTCTGGTGTTATCATTTGATCTTTTGCTTTCTCTTCAACTAAATTTGAAAACTCTGTGCGTTTTTCTACAACGGTAGTCTCGGCAAATTTCTTTGCTTCATCGGCCTGGCCACCCGCCATCATCGCAACGGCTTTATCCTGCAGAGCAGTCAACTCAGAGAGTTTTTGCATTAGCTCCGCCTTGTTTTTTTCACCTCTTGCTTTTTTGTCAACACACCCGACAATAGATGTAGAAACAATTAAAACAGAGAAAAGAAGTACACATATTTTACTCATAATCGAAGAATAATTGTGAAACGCTTTCAAGTTGCCACTCCCTTTATATTTAGCTAGTTTTAAAAATCCTGCATTGTACTCTATTCGCAGCCTCTCAAAGATCGGGCTTCAATACTTGAAACGCCACCAGAAGTCCATAAGAATAATGCGGTTTGTCGCTATTTAATGATACGTCCGGAAACTTACTCCAAAGGCCTCAGTGAAACATCCTGTACTGGATGATATACGCGGCAATGCCGCCAAAGTAACCGATCAGCGCCAGTGGGGCGATCCTTTTGGCGTACCAGAAGAAGTGGATCTTCTCCAGCCCCATTGCCGCCACTCCGGCTGCCGAGCCGATGATGAGGATTGAACCGCCGGTGCCGGCAGCATAGGCCATGAACTCCCAGAGGAAACTGTCGGGCGGATACTGGGTAAGGCTGTACATCCCCATTGATGCGGCTACCAGCGGCACGTTATCAACCACTGCACTTGCCAGGCCGATAATAGTGACGATTACATCTTCACGGCCGACGGTCTTGTTCAGCCAGACTGCGAGATTGGTAAGGATGTGGGTATGCTCCAGGGTGGCAACCGCCAGCAGGATGCCGATGAAGAAGACAATCGAGCTCATGTCGATCTGTTTGAGGGCGCGCACCAGAGTCAAATGTTCCTTGGCTTCATCCTCCTTTTTGCTGTGCAGCAGTTCGCCCACCATCCATAAAATACCGAGGCCGAACAGAATCCCCATGAACGGAGGAAGATGTGTAACCGTCTTGAAAATCGGCACGCAGATCAAAGTTCCCAGTCCCATGCAGAACATAAGATTCTGCTCAAAGGGTGTGGTAACTGCTCTGTGCCCATGCACCTCGACTTTTGCGGTGGGAGCTACAACTTTTCTGCCTTTAAGAAACCAGCTTGTAACGGCAAGCGGCACGATCATGTTAATCATCGAGGCGATAAAGACACCTTTCATAATAGCCAATGTGGTGATCTGACCACCGATCCAGAGCATAGTTGTTGTCACGTCTCCGATTGGGGTCCAGGCACCACCGGCATTGGCGGCAATAACGATGATGCCGGCGAAGAAGAGGCGGTCATCATGGCTGTCGAGCAGCTTTTTCATCAGGGAGATCATCAGGATGGTAGTGGTCAGGTTATCGAGTACGGCACTCAGAAAAAAAGTTATGAAGCCGACCAGCCAGAGCAGTGAAGTCAGACTGGTAGTCCTGATGCGCGAAGTGATGACCTCAAAGCCGTTATGGGCATCAACCACCTCAACAATAGTCATCGCCCCCATCAGGAAAAAGACGATCTGGGCGGTACCCATAAGTGATTCGTTCAGTTGATGCCCCACCAGAGCATGATCAGCAGTTGAAAGTGCGTAAATCGTCCAGAGCAGACCGGCGCCGATAAGAGCGGAAGCGGACTTGTTAACCTTGAGCGGATGCTCCAGGGCAATGGCGGCATAGGCAATAATGAACACAATAATCATAGTGGTCAGCATGTGGTGTTCTCCATAAAATAAAAATTAAATCTTATATTTACTTTCTTTTCTGAAATAATCGAACATGCCCAGATCCCCGATACGCCCTATTTTTGCATACGGGTCATTCGGGTCAGCAAGAGGGTCGCGCAGGGCATCACCGATAATCATGCCGCCGATTGCGCCATAGAGCAAGGCCGCGCCGCCGCCGGTGAGCAAAAGGTCCATTTGTGTGCCGATACCAACGCCAGTAAAGAGCAGGCCGGTTATCAATCCCACCGCCCCAAGCACAATAGCTCCCATCCTCTTATCACCGGTTTTCTGCACCGCCCAGCCGCCGACAGCCCAGGCCATCATAGAGTAAGCGGCAAAACCACCCATTTCCCAGCGGGCGGAAAAGCTGTCCATCAGGCCCATCATTGATATGGCCGATGGAATAATATTGGTGGTGAGGCTCAGTCCGGCAAATGACGCCAGCATGGTGGCGCCGACAGCCCGGAATCTGATGCACATGACGAATTTCACTACACCGGCATTAAAAGTGCGGAATGTTTTCAGGATCATGTTTTGTCTGTTCTCCATAGAGGTGGATGCTGCATTCATACCATATACTCCTATAAGCTGATACCTGTTTTACAAAAAAACCTCCCCCCGCAGGCAGGGGGAGGGTAACAGATGCAGATCAGTGACCTGCCGATGGAGGTGCGACCAACTTGCCAGGGTAGCGCAAGCTGCCGACCAGATCCTGAATCTCCTGTGGAGGTTCCGGAGTGAACTTGCCGACGATCCACATGGTCGCGAAGTTCAGTACTGCGCCAACGGTGCCGATACCTTCCGGTGAAATGCCGAACCACCAGCCATCCTTGTTATTGATGGCCGGATTAACGAACTTGAAGTAGATGATGTAGGCGGCAACGAAAACAATACCGACAGCCATGCCTGCAAGCGCGCCTTCCTTGTTGGCCTTCTTATTGAAGACCCCCATTAGGATACAGGGGAAGAAGGAAGCCGCCGCCAGACCGAAGGCGAAGGCGACAACCTGTGCCACAAAACCGGGGGGATAGATACCGAACAGACCGGCAATACATACCGCCACGCCGGCAGCGCCACGAGCCCACCAGAGCTCTTCTTTCTCACCCATGTCCGGCTTCAACATGCCCTTCATCAGGTCATGTGATATTGCGGCGGAAATAACCAGCAACAGACCGGCTGCGGTGGAGAGCGCGGCAGCCAGACCGCCGGCACCGATCAGGCCGACCACCCAGTTGGGGAGCTTGGCGATTTCAGGGTTGGCCAGAACCATTATATCCTGGTCAATCTTGACTTCGTTGGCGCTTTTCGGATCATCCCATTTGCCTTTGCGAATCTGCATAATGCCGTCGCCGTTTTTATCTTTCCAGCCGACCAGCTTGGTTTTTTCCCAGTTCTTGAACCAAGATGGTGCCTTGGTATACTCGACGTTGTTAATCGATTTGATGAAGTTGGTGCGGGCAAAAACAGCAATCGCCGGAGCGGTGGTGTAGAGCAGTGCGATGCAGATCAGCGCGTAACCGGCGGATGAACGGGCATCACGCATTTTGGGTACGGTGAAGAAGCGGATCAGGATGTGCGGCAGACCGGCGGTGCCGATCATGAGCGACATGGTGATAAACCAGACGTCGATACGGGGACGTGCGCCACCGGTATACTCGGCAAAACCGATATCCTTATGGATGCCGTTCAGAACATCGAGCAGATATTTGCCCTTTGTGGAAGGGTCATTCAGTATGGCAGCTCCCTGTTCAGTGATGGTTGAGCCAAGGCCTAACTGCGGGATCGGGGTGCCGGTAAGCTGCATGGAGATGAAGATTGCTGGAATCAGGTAGGCAACGATGAGAACAACATACTGGGCAACCTGGGTGTAGGTGATCCCTTTCATACCGCCGAGGGTGGCGTAGAAAAAGACCAGCGCCATACCGACGACAACGCCCAAATCGATGCTGAGACCCATGAAACGGGAGAAGACGACGCCGACGCCGCGCATCTGCCCGGCCACGTAGGTGAAGGAGATGAAGATGGCGCAGCAGAGCGAAAGGAGGCGGATCGATTGCGAGTAGTAGCGGTCGGCCATGAACTGCGGAATGGTAAATTTACCATATTTACGCAGATAGGGGCCAAAGAGCATGGCGAGCAGAACATAGCCTCCGGTCCACCCCATCAGGTAAAAGGAGCCGTCGCGACCCATGAACGAAATAAGACCGGCCATGGAGATGAAGGAGGCGGCTGACATCCAGTCGGCGCCGGTTGCCATACCGTTCATATAGGCAGGAACAGACTGCTCGGCAGCGTAGAAGTCGCCGGTTGATTTTGCCCGTGTTGCGTAGGCGATGTAGATGTACAGGGCAAAGCTGCTCCCTGTCAGGATCCAGGTCCATACAAGAATACTCATAGATTGTCACCTCGTAAATTTAGTGTTTTAACAGTGCTGATTACAGTGTGCATAGGCTTGTTACCCTTCGTGTACGTCATATTTGATGTCCAGTTGGTTCATCATGTAAACATACGTCCAGATTAGAATAACAAAAATAATCATTGATCCCTGATTGGCAAACCAGAAGCCGAGTGGCATGCCGCCGATCATGTAGGCATCGAGCTGATCAACAACCATTATGCCGCAGAAAAATGATACAAAAAACCAGATAGCAAGGTGAACAATGATGATAACCAGATTCTCTTTCCAATACGCCTGTAACTCTTTGGTTGCATGAATTGACATAAAACCTCCTCTTGTGTGATGTAAACTTCTTAAAAATGGACACCGAAAGTTCTGAGTGGCATGTACCTCCTTTCTTGTGTGGGTGGCTGCCGACCATCCCTGCCCAGGCTCAGCGGGCGGTTAGTGGTTGGACTCTCACTGCGCCTCTATGAATAAATTTATGCATACGCCCGTGTATAACCAAATTTTACTGACAACGCTTCGGCGCTTTCGAGCATGCTGGGGATAACCACGTTATCAAGCCGATCCTGCAGCATGCGAAAAGAGGGAGCCAACAGCGTAAGCGCCCCGACAACCTTACCGGCATAATCACGGATGACAACCGCAACGGAGCAGATACCTTCGCCCATACCGTTGAAATCGACTGCAAACCCTTTTCGGCGGATCTCTTCAAGCTCAAGTTCCAGAACTTCCGGATTTTTAATGCCGCTCTTTTTTCCGGCTCTGCCAAAAAAGTTTATTGAAGTGACTGACCTGATAACCTTGCCCGCAGCGTTGGTGAAGAACGGGAATCGTTTGCCAACGAAGTCAGCGGTTTTAATATTCTGAAATGAATCAACCATATCCAGAAACAGCACTTCATCGTCATTGAGCACGGTAAAATAAACAGCTTCGTCAAGTTTGTGTGCAAGTTCAACCATCATTGGGTGTGCCATCTTGATGAGGTTATCGCTTTTCATGATCTGCTGTGCCAGATCGACCATAACCGGATGTGCACTACTGGTCGGGCTGTCACTCTTCAGAATGTGCTGCGCCATGCCGAATGCCTGTAAGCCAAGGGTGTAAGTGTTATTTTTCTTGTTGCGCTCTACCAGCCCCTTGTTTTCAAGCGTGGCAAGCAGGCGGAAGGCTTTGCCATGTGACAAGCCGAGTTTTTTCTTCAAAACATCAATTGACGAGCCGTCAGCAGTTTGTGCGAGCGCTTCAAGCAGGTCGATGGCCTTTACAACAGCCTGAACGGAGTAAACTTCTGGTCCTCTCATATAAAGAACTCCTATCTCTCTAAATTACATAACTATATGTTTTATAAAGCTTTATGCTTTGCAGTAATGCAATACACAAATGGCGGACAGGATTAAATCAGATGTAACAAACAACGCAAAAAGGCGAAGTCTGGCTACAAGCGCTAATCAACGCGTAAAGCTGCTGCTGATTGTCAAATGTTAGTAGTGGAGATTTTGTGTTTATGCGGAGGGGACAACAGGGGGGGCTCTACCATGCTCAATTTCGCGGTGACTTTCTATTACGGACAATACTGGGGTTGCAATGATAGCTGAATCAGGGGGGCGGATGACAACAATAGATGGGGGTAATTTTCCAATGCGGTGGGCAACAGTGATACTGTTTTTGCGTGTTTCTTGAGGCGAGGCATTGATGGTAACGGAAATATACACACTCGGGATATCTGCCGACGTAAAAGAAATCGGTGATACCACTAACAGAGCAAATAATAATATGTGGGACCACAACCTTTTCATAACAAGCCCCGTACCGATTGAAACTACAAGTTTACTACGAAATAAAACTATAAAAAACTATTCTATGTTCTAGTAATACAATGTTACATAATTGTCAACATATTTTTTATAACTCAGTAAAAATAATTTTTCTGTTTTAAAGCTAGGTAGTTATGTACTGAAAAAATGTATATAGTGTTCGTATTTCGTGTGTAAATTGTGTTTTACTTGGATTTTTTCTGCTATTAATGACGTTGGTATTGCACAAAATCAAATGAATAGTTGTTTTTTATCATAACAGTGATACCAAAATAATGGGTGGAAACAATTAGATTTTGACTCATCATTAGGGTATAACGCGACCATACTGTTACACCAACCTGACAAACGGGTGAAAGCACATGCCAACGACTTCTGAGGATAGTCTTTTCTTCATACCGGTAAAAGAGGTCTGCCATAGGTCAGTAGTGACCTGCTCACCTGATCTCAGCCTGATTGAAATGGCACGGTTGATGATGGTCCATAATATTTCCGGTATTGTTGCTGTTACAGACGGAAAACCGGTCGGCATAGTCTCTGTGAGGGATCTCCGGAATCTGATAGCCGAGGTCACAGGATCTATTGAGACGTTGACGGTACGTTACGTCATGAAAACGGAACTTATCACTATCCGGAGTAGTGACTACCTGTTTAAAGCCATATTTCTTATGGCGAAACACAACATTCACCGCTTGATAGTTGTCGATGAATTCAACACACTGACCGGTGTCATAACCGATGCGGATCTGATGCGAATCCAGACCAGCAGCCCGCTCTATCTTGTGCAGGAGATAGAATCAGCCGGTTCAATTGATCAATTACGTATTCTTGGTCAGAAAATGACCGGAATGCTCCGCTACGCCCTCAAAACCAATGCCGACACCCCAAGCCTGATCCAGTTGATTTCCCACTTTAACGATGCGCTCACGCAGCGTCTTATCTATATTCTAGACAGTAAACAAAATGTTCGGCTGCCATCGGGTGCGGCGTATCTTTCACTTGGGAGCGAGGGGCGTCAGGAACAGACCCTGCGGACAGATCAGGATAGCGCCATTGTTTACCGCGATGACCTGTCCTGTGACGACATCTTGGCAGTGCGCCGCTTTGCCGACGAAATTGTGACCGCTCTCGAAAATATCGGTGTGCCGCTCTGTCCTGGCAACATGATGGCCAGTAATCCGGAGTGGTGCCACAGCCTGTCTGAGTGGAAACAGCTCGTTGAGCAGTGGATTAATCGCCCCGATGCCGATGCAACGGTGCATTTCGGTGTTTTCCAGGATTTGCGCGTAATGTACGGCGACGTCTCGTTTGAGGCTGAACTGCAGGAATTTATCTGTGAATGCACACGTAGGAATGCAATATTCTTCCCCAGCATGGCCCGCAATATTGTTCGCTTTAAACCGCCGCTCGGCATGTTCGGTCGGTTTCAGGTCGAGAAGAAAGGTGACCAGCGCGGGAAGCTGGATTTGAAAAAAGGGGGGGTGTTTGCCCTGACGAGAGGTATCAGCCTCATCGCCCTTGAGTCGGGCATAACGGGCGGTACAACATGGTCAAAGCTGGAGCGGCTCAACCACCTGCATGTGGTATCGGATCATGATCTGGAAACTCTCAGTGAAGCGTTTACCTTTCTGGTAAAGATGCGCTTGAACAAACAGTTGATCGCTCTGTCATCAGGAAGACCGGTGGATAATTTTGTCGATCCGATGGTGTTGATGGATCGGGAACGGGACCAGCTCCGCGCTGCTTTTAAGGGTGTTGACACGCTGCTGCATATCCTTAAAAGCCGCTATCAGCTTGATATGATGGCACGGTAGTGTAACCATCTTATTCCATTTTGCTTTCAAGATGACATTTTGTAGACCCTAACGATGTGCGTAAAACGATTAGTAAACAATACATAAATGTGTTATCGAGGTGGACGCATCCGTATCATCTCAGTCCGGCGGTCCAGAAAAGAGGAGATTGCTATCTATGAAAGCTAATGATTTGGATAACGTTTTCGATGCCGGTGAAGACATCTCTCAGTATCTCGATCTCTCAAAAGCCCGTCGCCCGCAACAGGAACAAAAGCGGGTGAATGTCGATTTCCCGCTTTGGATGATCCAGGAGATGGATAAAGAAGCAAGGCGCATTGGAGTGCCAAGGCAATCAATAATCAAGGTTTGGGTTGCTGAGCGACTACAGAAGA
>CAIMXI010000388.1 GCA_903845365.1 uncultured Geobacteraceae bacterium
GTGCGGATCATTCCATACCAGGCGCAATCGCTCGCGTATTTCGTGACTTTCCAGGTCTGCCAGCAGAATACGATGTGAACGGGGATCGGGAAACGGCAGGTAGGACTTGCCGGTACAGGAAAATTCACTGTAGATTTCGATGGCGTGTCCAACGTCAACGATAACCAGAAAGGGGGGCCAGCCTTCATTCAACGGCAGGGCGCGGGCATACTGTTCGGCCTGTCCCTTGGCTTTGACCATGGCCAGATCCCACCCCTTGGTACCGCGTACGGCGGTGCCTCGTTTGGCGGTTTGCCATCTAACACCCTCCTCGTTGACAGCCAGAGGCGATTTCTCGCCGGGTTGATCACTTCCCTGCTTTGCCTCACAGACAAAATGCCACTGCTTGTAGAGATCAATCCTGCCATTGCTGGTGCTACCATCGCCATGGCGGAAGGTGACGCTGCGCTCGAAGACATAGGTATTGTCCCGGTCATCCGGACGCGTCGGTTCTGGTCGCGTGACATTCAGGAGTTCGCACAGCTCTGAGAGGAACAGTTGATAATTAGCCCGTTCAGCAGCACCGGAGGCTTCCCAGCGCTGTATAAATGATTGAATGACGTTGGAAGGTTGCATGAACCGGACAATACAACAAACTTGCTGTTATGTCGAGAAGCTGACGTAACCTGATAAACGTGGGCGGTCATCTGTCATGCATATCATGTAGACTGCTCACGAAGGGCAATCTGCTCATCGCGAAGAACCGACAAGTTTTAGCAGCCCCTGCGAACCGGACTCTCTCTGCATCTGCTCAACAATGTACTCAAGACTGGCATCACCAAAGGCTTTCCAATATTCTCCAATAACGGCATTTTTGTCATCGCCTTCACTTAAACCGGCGTCCTCGGCTTTAACACCACGAGCGTAAACAACTGCAGGAACACGATCAATCCCGTAACGCCGGAACAGAAGAGGATCCACTCCAAACGGCACAGGCAATATTGCGCACTCTCCATCTGTTACAGGATTACATGACGGATTACGCTGCACGACCCTGCCAACTAGATCAATTGTCGGCTGAATCTTCCCGACGCCGCCAACAAAACCGCGCAATACCATCATAATCCTCGGATCACCGTACCTTGCTATTGAAGCGGCATAATTTCTGATGGTCTGCAGCGGTATTGAGGATGACACGAAGACGTAGATGCGTTCATCCTCACCTAATTTCCCATTTGGCGGAATATCTTTTTCACTGTCAGGGTAATACTGTTCAAGAGCACTCCAAAGCACTTCTTTTTTTATCCGCTTAGTTTCTGTCAGCAATCTTCTCTGGAAATCTGGCGACTGATAGTATGCGTTCACACTTTTAGCAGCCGCCACCATGTTGGTCTCTGAAGGGTTTGAAGGGATCTTGATCGAATTGAAAAGCTCTTCCGCCTTTTTAAGGGTAACCTCGATGTCAGGGATGGCGAGTGGCTGTGGCGACATCTCCTTCCAGAGTTCACCCTCGACATTGATTTTCACCTTGTCAGAGTTCGACTTGATAAAAGCTCTCCCTGGCTTTGCACCACAAACCCCAACGGCCTTGAGAAAAACACGATCATCTTTCTGCTGCTCTACCTGATAGCAGGCATCCGGAGTGTCAATAAAAGCCTGCCGCATTGTTGCACTATCACCATACGCAATGACAGGAACTGCAATAATGACGGCTGTAATAGTTACTCTATTCCATAGCCTACGCAACAGAGCCTCCTTCTTGTCA
>CAIMXI010000389.1 GCA_903845365.1 uncultured Geobacteraceae bacterium
AAAAAGCATATGAGCGGTCGTGATCTCGGTCGTATGGATGCAACACCTTCACTGGCTCGCCATGCGATACTTGCTTGAAATTGGTTGGAGAACAACATCAGTGATTGTCAACAAATAAAAACTTGAACATCGAGTTTAAGGCACAGCTTTTTCTATTTTTTGCAGGGAGCATAAAGGAGCGCTCAAATGAATTGTAGTATCGAGCAGTTTGAGGATGTTGTGGCAAAATTTAAATACTTTGCCGAATCAATAAATATTGAGCTTTCATCGGAATCTGAAAGTTTACGGCAGGAATTGATTGTGATCTGCGCCGAACTGCTGGTTACCGTCCGGGAAGAAATTGAGGCGGGGGCGGATTCTGTTGTCTGAGAGGTTCTCCCTTCCACGCAGCCACGAGCAGTGGATGCGCTACGCAATCGCTGAAGCTGCCAAGGCAGAGTCCAAAGCCGAAGTGCCGATCGGCGCCATTATTACCCACAAGAGTAGAATCATCGCCCGCGGCCATAACCTGCGTGAAACTACCCAGGATCCGACAGGCCACGCCGAATTGATTGCCATCAAAAAAGCCGCCCGGAAACTGGGTTCCTGGAGGCTGCTTGATACTGTTCTCTATGTGACGCTGGAACCCTGCACGATGTGCATGGGGGCGATCATACTGGCTCGCATCCCCACCGTAGTTTTCGGCTGCTTTGACCCTAAAGGTGGTGCGGCAGGCTCACTTTTTGATCTTTCCAATGATGCGCGCCTCAATCACCACGTCGAACTCGTCCCCAGGGTTTTAGAAAGCAAATGCTCGGCCCTCCTGAGTACCTTTTTTGCTCAATTGCGCTCACGCAAACGGCTTGCCGGCACTCCATCTCCTACTTGATCCCATCATACTCCTCTGGCGTATTTACGTTCAGAAATGATGCTGACTGGCCGCCAATGCTCCGCACCTCATCATAAGTAACCTCCCGGATATGGATCTTCTTCAGAATATCGACAACTTTTCTCTCACCGCTCTGAATTGCGCCGTCGAAAATATCTTTACAGGCCGATGAATAGACCCCATGCAGCGGCTCTTGTCCCCCTTCACTATACGGGACAGTCGCTTCAAATCCCTCTTTTTGCTGCAGATGACAGAGATAGCGAATAATTGAGTGGTCGAGAAACGGCATATCACAAGCGGTTACAAACGTGTGTGCGCTGCTGCTGTGTGTCAGCGCAGAGTGCAGTCCGGCAATCGAACCAAAATTGGCATAAATATCCGGGACTTTGCGGCAAGGGAGAAAATCATAATCGAGCGGAGAATTAGTTACTATAATTACTTCATGAAACATGCCGGACAGAGTCCGGTAGATACGGGAGATAATCGAATTTCCGTCCACTTCCAGAAGCGCTTTGTTACTTCCCATGCGACGTGATGCGCCTCCGGCAAGGATAACCCCTGTAATACCTTCAATTTTCTCACTTCCCGGGAATTCCTCGATAACCTCCGGATGACTGTACACCGTAAACGCCCCGCCACGTACATAGCCAACCAGACAGATTCCTGCCTGATCGCATAGCTTGATCGCCATGTCGGTAGGAGATGTGCGGGAAGCGATGATACTAATCCCCATCAGTGACGCTTTGGCGACCATTTCAGTTGATACCCGCCCTGACGTCACCAGTTCTGCACCAGTCATCTCAATACTTTTAAAAAGAGCTTCACCGGCAATTCTGTCGAAGGTATTATGCCTGCCGAGATCTTCGGCATACAGTAGCAAAGCACCGTTGCGACCGATGGCAGCCGAATGAATGCCTCCGTGTGAACGATACTGATCGGCTTTTTTGGTGAGCTCATGCATAAGGGTAAAAATCTGCTGCGGAGAGTGGCGCACCGACTGCCGTGGATGTGTCATATCGGCCTTATTGACTTCAGGGAGCGTAAAAGTGATGCCGGTTCCGCACCCCGAAGTCAAAACCGGCTTCAGGCGCTCCGGCAACTCCCCCTTAATTCTGACATTGGCGGTGCCGAATTCTTCACAGACGCTGAAGATCTCAAAATCCTGTAGCGACGTGACAAACCCCTGCAGACGCAAAAAGCCGGCAACAAGAAAGCGGAGATCGTGAGGAGAACCGATCAGGGTAGCAATTTCGCGGCCATTTACGATAAGTTGCAGCGGATATTCGGAAACAACCGATGAAACCGTCGGCTCAAGACAATCACCACGGCAGATAAAATACGTCTGTTTTCTGGCATCTGGCTTCATAATCTCCGGCTTCCCCTATAAAAAAAGGGGAGAACAGCAGTTGATGTTCTCCCCCGGATTTGTTACGCCGATTCCGAAAAAAAATTAACCAGCCAGGCCGAAGGTTTCATGCATTACACGTACGGCCAGTTCGGTGTATTTTTCATCAATAACAACGGATATCTTTATTTCCGAAGTCGAAATCATCTGAATATTGATGCCGTTCTTGGAAAGCGCGCTGAACATCATGGTAGCAACGCCTGCATGACTTCGCATACCGAGACCGACTATCGATATCTTACTGATATTTTCGTCTGAGAGTACTTCCTTGGCCTGCACTTCCTTGGCGATCGTATTCGTAATTAACAGAGCCTGTTTCAGATCAGCCTTCGTAACAGTAAAGGTGAAGTCGGTCAAACCGCCATCGCTGACATTCTGCACAATCATGTCTACTGAAATAGCAGCGTCAGAAAGCGGAGTAAGTATTTTTGCGGCAATGCCCGGCTTGTCAGGAACGCCCCTGACTGCAATCTTCGCCTCATTTTTGTCGTATGCAACCCCTGAAACCAGAATTCCTTCCATATCCTTGTCCTCCTTGGTAACCATCGTACCGGTATTTTCATTAAGACTCGAGCGGACGTGTACGTCCACGTTGTATTTTTTGGCAAACTCCACCGAACGTATCTGCAGCACCTTGGCACCCAAGCTGGCAAGTTCCAGCATCTCGTCGTACGAAATCTTCTCAATCTTGCGCGCCTCTTTACAGATGTTGGGGTCGGTCGTGTAGACACCGTCAACGTCAGTGTAAATTTCGCAGACATCAGCTTTGAGCGCGGCAGCGATTGCAACAGCCGACGTATCGGAACCGCCGCGACCAAGCGTGGTCACATTACCATCAGCGTCAACCCCCTGGAAACCGGCCAGAACGATGATTGTCCCCTCTTTAAGATCCGCACGGATGTTATTATCATCGATACTCTCGATACGGGCTTTAGTCGCAGTCGAGTCGGTAATTATCGGGACCTGCCACCCCTGATACGACTTTGCCTTGTACCCCCGCGATTTGAGATACATGGAAAGTAGCCCGATGGTGACCTGCTCTCCGGTCGCAACCAACACGTCATATTCGCGTCCATCTGGTATCTCGCACATTTCATTGGCGAGTGCGACCAGCTTGTTGGTTTCTCCCGACATCGCAGAAACTACAACGATCACGTCGTTACCAGCGTCATACGTTTTGATAATGCGTTTGGCAACGTTTTTGATACGGTCGGTCGATCCGACCGATGTGCCACCGTACTTTTGCACTACAAGCGCCATACTGCTCTCCTTCTCCTTGTTGGGTAATGGTTGAATATACGTAACAACAGGCTCTGCTCTATACCAGATAACCATCTGTTTGGTCAAAGATATTTTTGATTTGTAACTCTCCGTGCAACTGTTCGAGAATATCGTCTGACTTCTCTCCAGAGCTTGTTATGGTAATCATGCGGCGGTCGCCTCCCAAATATTCAAACAAAATTGTAAGCAGATCAACCGGCAACAGTTCGTTAAGTCGCTCAGACCATTCAACAATACAGACACCAACGCCGTAAAAGAGGTCTTCAAAACCGAGTTCGGCAATGTCGTTGTCTCCGGCCAAACGGTAGAAATCAAAATGATATACCGGGGGATCTCCAGGATAGCAATTCATGATTGCGTATGTCGGGCTTGCGACAAGATGAGCACTCTGTGGAGCCAGCGAGGCAACAATTCCTCGGGTCAAGCATGTTTTGCCGCCGCCCAGATCACCTTGTAAAGCAACAAAACAGCCGGGATGGAGCAGTGAACCGATACAAGCTCCCAGGCGTTCCGTTGCCAGCGACGATCCCGTTGTAATTTGCAACATTGGCACTACCGGTTCATTGAGCGGATAATGTCAATACGCGACACCATGCCTACCAGCTTTTTCCCATCGACCACCGGGAGCGAGTGCAGTTTTTTACTACTCATGATTTCGGCGGCATTGCTTACGGAATCGGAAGCCGTCACCGTCACAACATTCGTAGACGCCAACTCTGCAGCGGTTTGTGCCGTAATTTTATTTAAATTCCGCTGCAGCGACTCTTCCCCCTCCAGCGGTATAATCCAGTCAAAAAGGGAGATCACCGTCGGCATATGCAGTGGGCGATCCTGCTCGACCAGATCTGAAGCGGTGACGATTCCTGTCAGATTCCCCGCATCGTCAATGACCGGAAGAGTACCAAAACGCATGGTGTCAAATATACCGGCCATTTCGCGCACGGTAGTCGTCCCTTTTATCGAAACTACATTTCTGGTCATAATATCAGCTACAGTCAACATGGCATTCTCCTTAGTAAGGTATTGCAGGCATATGGCAGTTTTTCAAGAACATCTGTGGCATTCAGACCGATTTCCCCCTTTTCATCAGCAACCATATCACCGGCGTAGCCATGAAGAAATACCCCCAGTCTACAGGCATCCCATGCGGAATACCCCTGACCCAGCAAAGAGACAAGAATGCCGGTCAGCACGTCACCCATGCCGCCGCTAGCCATGCCGGGATTTCCGCTGCCGTTAATTGCGACTTCTCCAGTTGGAGAAGCAATAATGGTACGAGCCCCCTTGAGAACAACAAATACGTCGTAGTTGCTGGCAAATTCCTGGGCTACAGAAATGCGTGCCGCTTCAACATCCGCAATTTGGCTGCCGGTAAGTCGGGACATCTCCCCCGGATGCGGCGTTAGAATGACCTGTTTCGATTTTTTCCTTTTTATAACCGTTATATCTTCCGCCAGGGCATTCAAGGCGTCTGCGTCGATAACCAGCGGCAGATCAAGCGTCTCAACAAGCTTCTGCACCAACTCTTGTGTCCCCTGGCGAAGGTCAAGACCAGGCCCGATGGCTATGGCGCCCTTACCAGCAGACAACTTTTCGATATCCGGAAAAGCGCCACCGGAGAGATAGCCTTTCCCCCCATCCGGCAGAGGAAAAGTCATGACTTCCGTTGTTTTCATCTCAAGAATGTGATGGATACTTTCTGCCACTGCCAGAGTTACCAGTCCGGAACCTGCCCGTATAGCGCTGTTGGCTGAAAGGGCTGCCGCGCCTGTTTTTCCGGTAGAACCGGCGATGATAAGACAGTGCCCGAAATGTCCCTTGTGAGCCTGACGATCTCTGCGCTGTAGCAGTGGGCGCACGGCATCTTCATTGAGAAAATCAAAACCGGAGGCTGTTTCCATCAGTTGCAAGGGAATTCCTATGTGCGCCACAACCAATCGTCCGGTACATTCTGCTCCGGGGTAGAGGACATGTCCTAATTTGGCAAAAGCAAAGGTAACGGTAATATATGCCCTGACTGCAGTTCCCAGAACCAGGCCGGTTGTGCCATCAATACCTGAAGGGATGTCAACAGCAACAATCGGGCGACCTGACGCATTCATCAATTCGATCGCTTCACGGTAGAGACCGCTGACACTATTACGCAATCCGGTGCCAAAAAGGGCATCGACAATCACGTCAGCTTGAAGGATATCTTTTCCATACTGAGCAGACAACTGACCTTCACCGGTACAGTGATTAACCACTGAGTCCGAAAGCATTTCCAGATTTGTTGCCGCATCTCCGCTGATCTGTTCACGCTCGGCAAAGATAATAACTTTGACACGCCACCCTTTTGCACCGAGCAGGCGGGCTATTACGTAGCCATCCCCACCATTGTTACCTTTTCCGGCCATGACCACGCATCGCCCGCAGGCGCTAAACTCTGCGATGATCTCTTCAACGCACCGACATCCGGCACTCTCCATCAACTGCAGGCCGGGAATACCACACTCCATAATGGCCTGCCGGTCAATGTCCTGCATTATTTCTGCGCTGACTACTCTCATCTAAGACTCCACGACAACCATTGCAATTGAATTACCCCCGTCATGAGAGAGAGACAGATGAATCCGCATCAATCCGCGCTCCTTAAACAGTTCTGCAGCTTTACCGGAAAGCTTCAGCTCCGGTTTTCCCTTAAAATCATTCGCTACCTCCATATCCAACCAGGAGATGCCATCCCTCAAACCGGTTCCCACCGCTTTCAAAAATGCCTCTTTCGCCGCAAATCGCGCCGCAAGACAGGACGGGGCATCTTTTCTTTTTTCGCAGCAACTCCGTTCAGCGGCAGTGAAAAGCCGCTCAATGATCGCGGTATTGCCGGAGTCAATAAAACGCTGAAAACGCTCAATTGCAACGATATCAGTGCCGATTCCGTATATCATCATTGAATTCCAAAAGCCCTATAATGCAGTATATCGATTTTCGATAGCGGCCAGCACAAGTGCAAGAGACATCGGTTTTGATTCCACAACCAGGTCACCGTTATGCTGATGATCTGGAAAAGTAGCAATTTCAGGATGATGTAGCGCATTATCCCATCTTCTACGAAGTGTTCCTCTGCTTGTTTGCCAATGATAACTATATGTCTGACAAACTATTTTGCCTGTTACTAACTGGATGTATTCAGCAAATTCAAGTATTGAGCCGTCTGTAAGTCGACATTTTACCCGTATAAAACCATCGTTACTCCCGGTCATTTCTCTGATAATTTTGAAAGATGCCACCAACTCACTAAGAATTAGAGACTGGCGGATTTCATCGAAGTGAGAGGTTATCATTTCAGCTCTTCAAAAGTGCACGTTCGGCCACGAGACGGTCACGCATCATGACAAGTGACGCCCACTCGATAAAATCCATACCATCACCTACAGTTCCTGACTGGTACTCTCTAAAAAAAACATCAGACGATTTCCCGTAGCTTCGCTCAAAACGGTTCAGCGCCTGCTGTACATCTTTAAGCTCTTTATTGAGTTTGGCAGTCCTTGCGGAAAAAAGTTTGGCTATTGTTTTTGAAATAAACGGGTCATCACCGTGAAGGGTAACAAACTGCTCAAATTTGTGTGCAATGGCTAGTGTGTTTGGCATTATTTTCTCCTTCCGTTTTACCTGTCGCGCAGGTTTTGTTGAGGTCAACAAAACATAAAAGCAGAGTTTAATTGCAGCCTATTTCAGGAATCCTGCCAAAGTTTCCGCCTTCTTCCCTTCAGCCGCCACAATTGCCTCCTTCAACTAGCGGATACACTCATCATTGGCATCAAGTTCGATTACGCTGCGGGTTTAATCATTCATGCGTACTTGAGCAGTTCAACCATATCGCGCACTGCCCGATCCAAACCGACCAGCATCGCCCTGGAAATAATCGAATGGCCAATGTTGTATTCCTCAATACCGCCTAGTGCGGCAATTGCCTTAATATTGACGTAATTCAGTCCATGACCGGCATTTACACCCATTCCCACTTTACGAGCCAGCTTGATCGCCGTGTCGATATGTTCAAGTTCGTGCTGCTGCTCGTCCCATTTGACCGCTGCAGCGTATGCTCCTGTATGAATCTCGATATAATCGGCATTCGTCTTTTTTGCCGCCTTGATCTGTTCCTGATTAGGATCAACAAACAGGCTGACAACAATGCCACCATCTTTCAGACGCTTGACGGTATCGGTTATCTGTTTGACGTTGACGACAACATCAAGCCCCCCTTCAGTGGTCAGTTCCTGACGTTTTTCCGGAACCAGAGTCACATGTTCCGGTTTGGTGGAGAGCGCTATTCTAACCATCTCCTGTGTCGCCGCCATCTCAAGGTTGAGTTTACTTTTTATAGTGCGCCGCAGTATTTCCAGGTCGCGATCCTGGATATGACGTCGGTCTTCACGTAGGTGAATAGTTATTCCTTCAGCCCCTGCCATCTCGCCTATCGCCGCAGCAGTCACAGGATCAGGTTCAACACCGCCACGAGCCTGACGGACGGTTGCTATGTGATCAACATTTAGTCCCAGTTTAGCCATCACTTATCCCCGATATGTTTCTTCACCAGATCACAGACTTCGTTGGCCCATGTCGTGATCTCGTACTTGTCCTGCCCCTCGATCATTACCCTCAGCAACGGTTCGGTGCCGGAGTAGCGGATCAGCACCCGCCCTTCATTACCCAGTTTTGCTTCCACATCCTTGATCTTTGCCGCCACATCGCTGATGGAAAAGATGTCGATTTTTTCCCTGACCCGCGTATTGCAGAGAACCTGCGGCAGCGGAATCATGATTTCTGCCAGCTCGGAGAGCGATTTTTCCTCACGTCGCATGACAGCAAGGAGCTGAAGCGCGGACATAATGCCGTCACCGGTCGTGTTGTAATCGAGAAAGATCATATGCCCGGACTGTTCGCCACCCAGATTGTACCCACCATTACGCATCGCCTCGACAACATAACGATCGCCGACATCGGTTTTGATAATTTTCCCTCCGCATTTACGCAGAGCGATGTCGAGCCCCATGTTGCTCATGACCGTTGCAACCAGAGTTTTCTTCTTTAGCAATTTGCGTTTCAGCATGTCGCTCGCACAGATGGCCATGATATGATCGCCATCAACCTCATTGCCAAATTCATCGCAGACGATCACACGGTCGGCGTCACCATCAAGAGCGATACCGATATCGGCGCGGTGCAGTTTAACCGCTTCGCTGATAACAGAAGGATATGTGGAGCCGCACCCGGCGTTGATGTTGGTTCCGTTCGGCTTGACACCGTAAGGGATTACCTCGGCTCCCAGCTCTTCAAATACCGCCGGTGCTACCTTGTAGGCAGCGCCATTAGCGCAATCCAGCACAATCTTCAGCCCGGAAAGATCCATCTCCTGTGGAAAGGTATTCTTGAGAAAAACGATATAGCGACCGGCAGCATCCTCGATACGATACGCCTTGCCGACTTCAGTAGCCGTGGGGCGCAAAGCATCTATCTGCTTGGATTCAATCAGTTTTTCTATTTTCAGTTCAAGCGCATCCGGCAGTTTGAAACCATCGGCAGAAAAGAACTTTATGCCATTGTCCTGAAAGGCGTTGTGCGAGGCAGAGATGACCACGCCGGCGTCGGCGCGCATCGATGAAGTGATGTTGGCAATGCCAGGAGTCGGCAAAGGTCCGACCTGGAGAACATCAACCCCCATGGAGCAGATGCCCGCCACCAGAGCGTTTTCAAGCATGTAACCGGAGAGGCGGGTATCCTTGCCAATCACGATACGGTGACGGCGCTTTCTCCCACCCTTGAAGATATAGGCGGCAGCTCGCCCCAACTGCATAGCCATCTCGGTCGTCATGGGATACACGTTGGCTACGCCACGGACGCCGTCAGTTCCGAATAGTTTTTTCATCGAAATATCTCCTTAAATGTCTACATCATTGCTCCTGCACAGCGGTCACCCTCGGTGCGCGGCGTCCTTCGATCGCCTTACGGGAAAGTCGGCGGATTTCGGTCGGATCGGCGTCGTAGTTTATCTTTCCCTCATGGACGATGGATATTTTCCCCGTCTCTTCAGAAACGACCAGCACCAGTACATCGGTCTGCTCAGATATTCCAAGCGCCGCACGGTGACGGGTTCCGAAACTCTTCGCGATGTCAGGATTCTGGGAAAGCGGCAGGATGCAGCCGGCGGAGATAATCTTTTCCCGGTGGATAATAACAGCACCGTCATGAATCGGCGAGTAGGGGAGAAAAATTGAATTGAGAAGTTCGCTGGTTACTTTTGCATCAATTTCGGTTCCTACCTGGATCAGATGGTCAATCGACATCTGGCGGATAATAACAATCAGGGCGCCAATTCTTCGTTCAGCCAATTCATGAATACCTTTTGACAATTCATCGACAGTAGTCGTCACATCCGGAGAGACGCTTTCAACCGAGTTATAGCGCTTTAAAAATAAAAAGAGGGCGCGTTTAATATCACTCTGGAAAATGATTGCCAGAATAATCGGTGCAGAAGTAAGCAGCAGATGAAAAAAGGAAGCTGTTGCAATAAGACCAAGTTTATTTGAAACAAACTCAGCGGCGATAAGGGAAAACAGAATTACAAGAAAACGAAGGGCCGCTTCCTTTTTGAGCAGGAGAGAAAACGCAAAGACAAGTCCGACAACAATAAGCTTGTCGAGGATTTGAGACAGGTTTGTGCTGTCAAAGAATGGCGCCATACTTCCCCTTTGAATAGAGCTCTGCGCATCATCAACTATGCATAATGGCGTGTGTCATATCAGCGACATCCCGCATCATTCGGACATCATGCACACGCAGAATCGAAGCACCATGCGCGACAGAGAGTGCTACAGTAGCTGCAGTGCCGAATAGGCGGTCATCAGTATGCGGGCGGTTAAGTGTATTGCCGATAAAGGACTTGCGGGATGAACCGGTCAAAATCGGCAGCCCGAAACAGGATAATTCAGATAGTCGCCGCAGTAGTTCAAGATTGCCTGCAGCATCTTTGCCGAAGCCGATGCCCGGATCTACTGCAATACATCTGTCGGAGACACCGGCTCCACGGGCTCGTTCTATTGAGGTCAGCAGGCCGGAGAATACTTCCAGCATCAGATCATCATACACCGTATTCTGTTGCATTTTATCCGGTCGGCCTCTGCTATGCATCAATACGACTCCGGCTCCACTTGCAGCAGCCAGGGCTGGCATCTCCGGATCAAAATTGAAACCACTTATGTCATTTATAATTTCTGCCCCTGCCTCAAGAGCCTGTTCGGCGACAGCACTTTTCCAGGTATCAACCGAGATGGCACATTTCAGAACGGCTGAAAGTCGCCCAATAACCGGAATAATACGTGCCAACTCTTCTTCTGCAGGTATAAGAGCCGCTCCAGGCCGTGTGCTTTCACCACCGATATCAATAATATCAGCGCCCTCCTTCTCCATCTGCAGAGCTCTGTCAAACGCCTCTGAAGGATTGAGGGTCCGACCTCCATCAGAAAAAGAGTCCGGGGTAATATTCAGGATTCCCATTATTAAGGGGCGCTGGAGTGATAAAGTGCGGCGTGAAGTTTGCCATGCAGAGGGTGCCCGGACAGTCCGGGTCAGCAGACTTTCAAGCTCGCCTGCCAACGCAGCCAGACCAAAAGGCTGAGCGATTAGTTTCCGGCAGAGCCGCGTTAGCTGTTTAGGCGTCCCGATCAGGATACAATCAGTTCTGTCGACAGCACACGCGACAGTTCCACGGGCAACTGCGGCATCTCCACCAAGAGACAACATCTCCTGTTTCAGGATGTTTGCCTGTCGGCACTCCAGTTGCGGCAGATGGACAGAGAGCGTTTGCATCTTGGGAACCATTTCAGCGATGCCACAACTGTCAACAGCTACTCGCTGCAACTCTCTCGCAGCCAGTTCGGGTGTCGGAACCGCCAGCAATCGGGGGGCAAAGCCAACCACAGCTAAGCGATTATATCAGTAGTTGCTGGAGGTGGTTCGACCACAGGCGACGCAATCGGCTCCGGACAAACCAATGTGCCGGTGGAGATGATCTCATCTACCTGATCGCCGGTCAGGTTCTCTTTGTCAATCAATATTACAGACAGATTATGTAGATTCTGAAGATTTTCACGCAACAAGCCGAGTGCCCGCTCATAAGATTCATCGACGATCCGCTTGATTTCATCATCAATATGCTCGGCAATTTTCTCGCTGAAATTTTTGTGCATCGCCATCTCGCGACCGAGGAAAATAGACTCATCCTTTTTACCGAAAGAGAGCGGTCCCATTTTATCGCTCATACCCCATTCACAAACCATTTTCCGCGCCATGTCAGTAGCACGCTCAATGTCGTTACCGGCGCCAGTCGTAAACGTATTAAAGATAAGATGTTCGGCTGCGCGGCCACCCATCAGGACAGCGATGCGCGCCAGCAGCGATTCGCGGGAATAGCTGTGTTTGTCTTCGATCGGAAGCTGCATAGTCATACCGAGTGCCCGGCCACGGGGAATAATTGAAACCTTGTGGATCGGATCAGTTCCTGGAACCAGCTTGGCCACCAGTGTGTGGCCGGCTTCGTGGTAGGCGGTGCTCTTTTTCTCTTCATCAGAGATCACCATGCTGCGGCGCTCTGCGCCCATCATAACCTTATCTTTAGCGCTGTCAAAATCACTCGGCTCAGCAACGGTTTTATTCAGACGGGCAGCCAGCAGAGCAGCTTCGTTTACCAGATTGGCCAGATCAGCACCTGAAAAACCGGGGGTACCACGGGCGATGACAGCAAGATCAACTTCAGGAGAGAGCGGCACTTTTTTGGAGTGAACTTTCAATATCATTTCACGCCCCTTGACATCGGGCCGCGGTACAACAACCTGTCGGTCAAAACGCCCGGGGCGGAGCAGAGCCGGATCAAGAACATCGGGGCGGTTAGTGGCGGCGATCAGGATAACACCTTCATTTGACTCAAAACCATCCATCTCCACCAGCAACTGGTTGAGGGTCTGTTCCCGCTCGTCATGCCCGCCCCCCATGCCGGCGCCACGGTGACGACCGACCGCATCAATCTCATCGATAAAAATAATACACGGAGCGCTCTTCTTCCCTTGCAAAAACAGGTCACGAACACGGCTGGCACCGACACCGACAAACATTTCGACAAAATCGGATCCGGATATTGAAAAAAACGGCACCCCCGCCTCTCCGGCAACGGCACGAGCCAACAATGTTTTTCCGGTTCCTGGAGGACCGACCAGCAGGACACCTTTGGGAATTTTTCCGCCCAGAGCGGTAAATTTTTTCGGTTCCTTAAGAAATGCAATAATCTCTTGCAGCTCTTCCTTGGCCTCTTCAATACCGGCAACGTCTTCGAAGGTTATCTTACCTTGCGTTTCGGTCAGCAGCTTTGCGCGGCTTTTGCCAAACGACATCGCCTTTCCACCACCCATCTGCATTTGACGCATGAAGAAAATCCAGACGCCGACAAGCAGAATAAGCGGAAACCAGGAGATAAAGATCGAAAACCAGGAGAACTTCTCCTCTTCCGGTTTGGCATTAATCGTAACCTTCTTTTCAAGCAGCTTTTTCGTCAGATCGGCGTCAGAATAAGGTTTGTAGGTGTGAAATTCCTTGCCGTCTTTCCCTTCAAACTTACCGGTTATATCATTTCCCTGAATGACAACAGCAGTGATTTTACCGGTTTCGACCTGAGTCATGAAGTCGCTGAAGTTGAGCTTCTCTGCGGTCGGTCGCGGTTTGTTGAACATGTTGAAAAGCAGGATCATCATCAGGCTGATAACCAGCCAGAGTGAGAGATTCTTGTAAAACTGATTCAAAATAAACCCCCGAATAGATGGTGTGTCTGTGGCGTTAAAATTTCGTGAATCTAGCATACCGGGGGGTGCTTGACAAGCTGAATTGCGAATTTGCAGAACTCAGGGGCGTCAGTGGGGGACGTTCCTGTGTGGGACGTTCCTGCTTTAGTGCTTTAAACGATTCAGCCACCATCTCCTGATCGCACTCTCGCACATAAACGTGGTAAGGCACACCGGCTCTGCGGGGGCTTTTCCCCGCTGACCGGTGCTGCCGTTGGTTGAATATTCGGTGTTCTCACCGTTGATTTTATCTGGTTTTGTCAAATGGGTGACCCTTGATGATTATCTGTACTTTAAAAATGAAAAAGTCGCGTCTTCAACTCGATTATACTGTCCGAAGCTGAGACGCGACTCTATGGTTTTCTTCTTTCTCAAGGTGTGTTAGCCAAGTGCGGCTAACCCTTTGCGGTCAATAAGATCAAGAAGGCGTTGCGCAGGGCCACTGGGTTTCTTCTGTCCTTGTTCCCACTGCTGGACTGTAGTTTTGCCAATACCAAGAATTGCAGCAAACACTGCTTGGCTTACATGACTTTCAGAGCGTATGCGCCGGACATCTTCAGCCTGAATGGGGGGCTTTGGCGTCAAGCAAAGCTTGTCCATTTCTCGCATGGTGATTTCGTCCATGGCTCCAACCTTAAACATATCTTGAGCCATCTCATGTGCAATATTCAGTATTTCACTCATGGTATTGTACCTCCCAAATTGAGCCAGTCGCTAAAAGATCTTGTACGTGGCTATCTGTTGTTGCTACAAAAAATTGCGCAGCAAGACTTAAAGCGGCTTCTTCTTTTACGGTAATGTTGGTTTTGTCGTTCTTGGCAAATGCGTACAGAAAAACGATTCTTTCCGTATTTGGCCTTTTGAATCCCACAACGACACGGTAGCCGCCTCGTTTTCCTGCCCCTGCCCGTGGCAAACGCTTCTTGAACAAGTAGCCGCCAAAATCAGCGTCAATCTTTCCCGATGCGACCTCCTCCGCAGCATTGAGCAAAGCGGCATCTGAAATACCTTCCTTGCTCGCCCAGTGATTAAACCACTTGTTTTTGAATACCCTCATGTCAAAACTGTATCACTATGTGAGATACTTTGCAAGATGATCCTCTGATCTGTCGTAATAGTTGGAACCGTTTTGTCAAATGCGTAGGTCTGATAATCATCTAAAAGGCACCCCCCTGAATCAACGGATACAAAATACTTCCGATATGCTTGGAAAGATGTCCAATCTTGCAAAGCACTATCAGGAGGTGCCCGATGAAACTTTACTCTGGAATTGATCTACATTCAAGCAGCAGCTATTTGGCAATCGTTGATGAAACCGGCAAACGCATCTTCAAGGAGACAGCTCCAAACGACATAAGGGCAATTGTCCGGTCGTTTGAACCATTTCGAAATGATCTTGTCGGCATTGTCGTGGAATCCACCTACAACTGGTATTGGCTTGTCGATGGGCTGATGGCTGAAGGATTCGCCGTACACCTGGCGAATCCTTCAGCCATCCAGAAATATTCCGGCATGAAGTATGCCGACGACAAGCATGATGCCTTCTGGTTGGCTGAGATGCTGCGACTGAATATTTTACCGACCGGCTACATTTACCCGAAGAATACCAGACCGATTCGTGATCTACTCAGAAAGCGCGGACACTTGGTATCCATAAGGTCATCACTTTTGATAAGCCTTCAGAATATCATCACAAGAAATTGCGGTTTTAAGCTGAAAACCAACGACATAAAGCGTCTTCGTGAAAACCGTGCTCATCCGTATCTGGCCGACAATGAGGATCTGGCTCTTGCCGGTCAGGTGAGCAAAGACTCAATAGATTTCTTCACACGGCAGATTTACGCCATTGAGAGCTTTCTTGAAAAGAAACTTGAGCTTACAGACACCTACAAAAAACTGGTCACGATACCAGGTATTGGAAAAATCCTGGGATTGACCATCATGCTTGAAACCGGGCCAATTGAGCGTTTCGAGAAAGTAGGCAACTACGCATCATACTGCCGGGCAGTATCCACACAATGGGTTAGCAACGGCAAATCCAAGGGGAAGGGAAACAAGAAAAATGGTAACAAGTATCTTTCCTGGGCCTTTTCCGAGGCAGCAGAATTTGCAAGACGTTATGATGATAAGGCCAGAGCCTATTACAACCGCAAATTGAGAAAGACCAACTTTATGATTGCGCATGCCGCGCTTGCTCATAAACTGGCACGGGCTGCTTACCATGTTATGAAAGACAGAGTTGATTTCATGCCTGAAAAAATATTCACATAGGAACTGGCTGGTGCGGTGAGCCTGCATAGGGGTTGGTAAAACCACAAGGTCTGATTGGCAGCCGCTCCACCCAGCATTACATAAAGTTATTGACGTCTTTGCTGCCCACGCCGTGAGCCACCAAGGGGCTGGTTAACAACCACGAGACCTGAAACAACCAATTGGACACGGCCTGGAACCGAAGTTTTTCTGGTCCGCGAAACGCGGAAGGGGCTTTTGAACTTCCAAAACTACTACAACAAGCCTTGATCCTGATGGGTGACTGATGCAGCAAAGGTGCTGAGTACATCGAAATAATAGAAATAACGGTAATGGTAATGATGTCAGTGACTTATTAGAAAAGCTTGAAAACATTTATTTTCTTGCATAGGGAGCGTTTTTGCCGTTGACACCAGCCTTTTAATGGGTGACCCTCGAAGGTTCCCTCAAGGGCGTCTGCGGGGGACGTTCCTGCTTTAGTGCTTTAAGCGATCCAGCCACCATCTCCTGATCGCACTCTCGCACATAAACAACTCCTCGCCACGTGTTGCTGCTCGCGTTACTGAAGAGCTTCCCATCCGGAGTAGCGATCCTGTCTCTATCCCACTGTAGTTTAGTTCCCTCGTGGCAAGATAACAAAACAACTCCCGCGCATGTGAGTTTTTGTTCTGGCGTCCACGTTGACTAAATAACTCTGTATGTATCTCAAAGTATCACCTACTGCTACTCATTTATTTGACAATTTGCGTCATAACAACCCGTAGTTAGCGAAACTGCTCGCAGCAGGGGCAGCCTTTGTTAAGAACAACCCTTACCGCTCTATCGTCCCATAATTCAAGCATTTTGAAATCTTTGACATTGGTAACCGGGAGTCGGATTCCAAGGTGTTTTTCTGTCCAGTCCTGGATGATATTGCGAATCTTTTCAACGTGAATATGCAGTTCACCGGTTTCATTGCCTAACGAGAGTGCAACGGCACCGCTATCAACTCTTGCAGTAAATATTCGTACTTCAACACCCTGGTCAAGCCAAGAGCGTACCCGTTCGAGCATCTCTGGAACAGGTTTGCCAATGTGTTCCACACTTATCCAACCATGGAATTCAGCCAACGTGCCATCTAGGTCTACTCCGATCCAACCATCTGTTTGCATTAGTTCTCCATAACATCAATAATTATGCTATGTTGCCCCCACTCGCTACACAATTTTTTTAATAAGGAAGTGGTAAGCGGCAACAATTTCAGCATCAAGCTCTCTTTCCATGCCTTTAATCGTAAAATCAGACACTTTTCCAATTCCACTGCCGGAACCAAGCGAAGAACCATTTCTTACAACATCACCCTTAACGTTAAACAGGGCGCTACCACTGCCTTTTGAGGATCCATCCCTAACAATACCGTCCCTCACATTACCAAGAGCTTTTCCAGAGCCTATTGATGACCCATCTCTGATGATACCATCTCTAATATTACCCAATGCGCTACCTGAACCAATTGACGAACCATCCCTAACAACGCCATCTCTGTAATTTGACATTTCAATACACCTCCTTAGTTTTCACCAGATTGTTATTAAGGCAATGAGGTGATGATATTCGACACAGATGCATTAAATATACTCCTTCGGAATTTTAAACTGTGTAATCTTCGTAAGAAGGGAGTTTAACGGCATCACAAACCTGGTCTGCTATGCGAAATGTGGATTTAATCAATTCCATAGTATTGCCATCATTAATCACAATTTCTGGCCCGTAGATGATAAACTTCTCTGTCTGCTTACAATATTCCACTCTTCCCCTCGGAAAGTGATTATATTTATAATCTAATTCTTTTAAGTCACCTTTCATATGCTGAACTAGCCTCTTAAGGGATTTCCAGTCGGATTTATGCCTCACACCGGCTGTAATATAATTACCTGCATAAATTCCTTCTGTGTAGGGCAGACTATTATATTGC
>CAIMXI010000390.1 GCA_903845365.1 uncultured Geobacteraceae bacterium
GCTCCGACTGGCAGTGGTGGTGCGTGATGCCAACGATGCCATAGTGCTGAAGGATATGAAAGGACGCATCCTGGCTTGGAATCCGGCGGCAACAAAAATGTACGGCTGGAGCGAAGCAGAGGCGTTACAGATGAACATCAGCGAGCTGATACCTGAAAAGTTGCGGGAGGCGGATTTAGAGCGGATTCAGCAGTTAAGCCGGAAAGATATAATTGAACCGTACCGAACCCAGCGGGTCGCCAAATCTGGCACGATCGTGGAGGTATGGCTGACCGCCAGCGCTCTGTTAAATGAGGCGGGGTGCGTGTATGCGGTTGCGACATCGGAGCGGGCGAGCGGGGTAGAGTAAAAAACTTACCACCCCCCAACCCCCTCCTTAACTACAGGAGGGGGGGCTTTTAAGCTTACTGGAGCGGAGCTTTTAAGCTTACAGGAGCGGAGCTTTTAAGCTCCCCTCCTGTAGTTAAGGAGGGGCTGGGGGTGGTTGCTTTTGACTTTAAGGAGAACACCATGACAACCATACCACCTGAATCATCCAGTGAACTGCGCCGAAGTGCGGAGAAAATGAGTCGTCTGGATGACCTGCAAAACTTGAAAGAGCAATTTCCGGAGGGTTCGCAGGACATACTCCACGAACTGCTGGTGTACCAGATTGAGCTGGAGATGCAGAACGAGGAATTGCGATTCACGCAGCAAGAGCTGGAAGCTGCAAAAGCCAGCTACTTTGATCTGTATAATCTGGCGCCGGTCGGCTATCTGACGGTAAATGACGCAGGTCTGATCGTGAACGCCAACCTTGCTGCAGCATCCATGCTGGGAGTGGATCGAGGTATCCTGCTCCGGAATGCACTGTCAAAATTCATCCATCCCGGAGATGAGGACAACTATTTTCTGCAGCGGCGCAAACTGCTGATTGGAGCTGGAGGGGTGCAGAAGTGGGATACGCGGCTGATGCGGAGTGACAGCTCCATATTCTGGGCAAATGTGCAGTGTGCTGCAACGGATGATGGAGAGTTCAGGATTACTTTTACTGATATCTCTGAGCGCAAGCAGGCCGAAGAAGAATTACTCATAGCCAAAGCCACCGCCGAATCCGCATTTACACAAATCAGTGAACAGCGGGATCAGCTTGAAACAGTTTTGTCCCGCATAAAGAAGCTGGAGGGAATCATACCTATATGCTCGTACTGCAAAAAAATCAGGGATGACCACGAAGTATGGCAGCGACTTGAGACGTACATCTGTGAGCATTCCGAAGCGGTGTTCAGTCACGGAATCTGTCCTGAATGTTATGAAGTCCAGAGAAAAGAGTGGGAGAAGATGCTTGCCCCAAAATAACGTAACCGTTTCTTAGGAGAATAGACCATGAAGAGAAGATTCAATTTTACCGAAATATCAGTTACCGATAATGACAAACTGACTACACTCGCTAAATCCAGCCTGTGCAGGGGGATGGACAGCTCGGAGGTAAGGGATATTATTAAGTATTTCCATAGCTACCGGGTTGAAAAAGGGGCGATAATCTACGCTGAAGGAGATGAAGAAGCCTTTCTGTTTCTAATAGTTTCCGGCACCGTGAATGTTCTCAAAGCTGACAAACAGGTTATTTCAAAACTGACTGCCGGAGAAACTGTGGGCGAAATGACCATTATCGATGAATTGCCACGTTCGGCCAATGCAGTTGCTGCTACGGATGTGACTGTGTACGCGATTACCCGTGCCAGCTTCAATGAGTTGAAAACATTTTCTCTCGAGATCTGGTCGAAATTCTTGATGAATATTGCGGTATGTCTCTCCAGCAGACTGCGTCAGACCAGCAAACTGCTAATGAAATGTATGCAGCAGGTACCAGAAGAAGAGAGCAAATCGTGAGATGATGTTATTCACCCATTAAAGACATCGGGATCAAGGAGTTAATTCATGATTACAGACATTTCAGAAGTAGAAGCGCAAGAACACTTAAGGCGCCTCACCATTTTGTTTGTTGAAGATGAAGAGTTCTCACGCGAACTCTGCAGTGAATTTCTGTCACGCATTGTCGGCAGACTTGTAACCGCAAAAAACGGAGTTGAAGGTCTTGATGCCTGGCGACAGCACAAGCCGGACATTATCATCACCGATATTCAGATGCCTTACATGGACGGTCTGGCCATGGTGCAGGAAATCCGCAGCGTTGACCGTGCGATTCCGGTAATTATCATGTCTGCCTTTGATGAGCCCAAGTACTTGAAGCGGAGTATTGATCTGGGTGTCAGCGGTTATGCGCTCAAACCTGTCGACGTCTGCATGTTTGCTGCGACATTGCTGAACTGTGCGCGGGGTTTGTTTGTTGCGTACAAACTTGTGCAGGCAAATTCGGCACTCATAAAACAGAATGAGTTTACCGAGGCTACGCTTTTTGCACTCGAGGCAAGAACCAGAGAACTTGCCTGCCTGTACAGCATTATTTCCGTAACCAATGCTCCTGACATTTCGTTTGAGGAGATATTTAACAGGATAGTTCTGCGCATCCCTCCCGCCTGGCAGTTTCCCGACATAGCAGAAGCATATATCGAAATTAACGGACGAAACGCCCAGACGACTCTATTCCGGGAAACTCCATGGAAGCTGACCGAAAAAATTATTGTAGAGGGCAATGAGGTTGGCAAGGTAACGGTATGCTATCTTGAGGAGCGGATTTTTCTGCCGGAAGAGCTGTCCTTGTTAACCGCCATAGCTGAAAAACTGGGCCTGATCGTTGCGCGCGAGCTTACCAGTAAAACCATCTCACGGCTTGTTGTGACAGACGAATTGACCGACTTGAATAACAGGCGCTTTTTCAGTGAAAATTTTTCCAAGGCTCTAAGCGCTTCGCAGCGTCATAGTCAACCTCTCTCGCTGATCAGCATCGATCTTGATCATTTTAAAAATGTCAATGACACCTTCGGTCATTCGGTAGGGGATCTGGTTCTCAAAGAGTTCTCCCAGTTACTGAAATCAATGGTGCGTTTTGAAGATATCGCCTGCCGCATGGGGGGCGAGGAGTTCATGGTTCTGCTGCCGAATACGACCTGTGAGGCCTCCGTTGCTTTGGCTGAGCGTTTACGCTGCAGCTTTGAACAACTCCCCAGAACCGCCACGCCTGTTGTAACCGCCAGTTTTGGTGTTGCCGAGTTGCAGGAAGGGGAAAACGGGGATGCCCTGAGGACGCGGGTTGATGCTGCGCTTTATCAGGCCAAGCATGATGGACGCAACCGGGTGGTAGCGGCGTGTAGCGCTATAAGTAGCTGATTGCGCCAACCAATGTCGCTCGCGCTGCAATATACGTCGCTTGCCATGCTGTTTTTATGATTATTGGGTTTAGCATAAATCTTATCAATATCAGTACATTACGCAGAAGCCGAGAATTGGCATGATATCTGTAAACAGCTGTACACTAAACGGGTAATGGAGGGAAAATGGCACGTATACTTATAATTGATGATGATGACAAGGTGCGTATGCTCTTGGAAAAATTCATGGTGATCGACGGTCATGAGGTCGAAACAGCAGAAAACGGCCTGATTGGTTTGAAAATGATCGACAGCAGACAGTATGACCTGCTGATCTCTGATATTGTCATGCCGGAACAGGACGGAATCGGTGTACTCATGGAGTTGCGAAAAACGCAGTCCAAACTGAAGACCATTGTCATTACCGGCGGTTCATTTAAGCTTGATATAAACGATCTCATGAGAATGGCGAAAGTGATGAAAGCAGACAAGGTCCTGATGAAACCGCTCGACTTCGAAAATCTGAGATTGACTGTGGCTGAACTGCTCAAAGAGGCAGAGGAGGCAAGTTAGGGACTCGGCAAATACTGAATTACCATTTATTTAATTATTTTCGTAGGAGCGGCATCCTGCCGCTAATGCAGCAATGGCCAGCATTGTTGAATATTACAGCAATCGCGTTTTGAAAAACGCTCCTGCAAATTGGAGTTTTTATGAAATCGGCAGGCACGAGCAGCAGCACCCCGGCCATAAACAACGGTAAATCCGGCGTGTTACAGCCGCTGATAAAATATCTGCCGCTGGCGGTTCTTGTTTTGTCATTAATTCTCACCTTAACTCTCTGGAACATGTATGACAAGAGCCTGAAACATCGGGCAGGGGAGATTTTCGCCGAGAAAGCGGCTGTCATCTACGCTAGTGTAACCGAGAGGTTTCATGCCCATGAACAGATTCTGCGTGGCGCAGCCGGGCTTTTCAGTGTGAATGAAGAGACTTCACGGGCTGACTGGCGGCTTTATATAGCGTCACTGCAGCTTGAAGAGAATCACCCCGGCATTCTGGGTGTCGGCTTTTCCAAATGGCTTACCCCTGCGGAGAAAGATGCCCATATCAATAAAACGCGTAAAGAAGGCTTCCCTGAATACACCATTCGCCCACCGGGTGAGCGTCCGGTGTATACTTCAATCGTCTATCTCGAACCGTTCAACTGGCGCAACCAGCGCGCTTTCGGCTTTGACATGTATACCGAACCGATGCGCCGGGCTGCTATAGACAAGGCTCGTGATACCAACACCACCACGATTGCCGCAAAAATAATTCTGCTGCAGGAGAGCGAAAAGGAGAAGCAGAGCGGCATGCTGATGTATGTGCCGATCTATAAACATGGCATGCCGCTGGATAACGTGGAACAGCGGCGCGCGGCTTTTGTCGGGCTTGTTTACAGCCCGATAGGGATGAATGACTTAGTCAATGGCTCTTCAAAAACGGTTGATCAGGACATCGCTTTCGATATCAGCGTGATTGGCAGCAAATCAGCGGACAACCTGATGTTCAACAGCATTAAGGCCGATAATCCGAAGCTGCCTGAAGATTATCAGCCCGATTTTACCAAATCGGTCACTCTGCAGTTGCACGGCTGCACATGGCAATTCAACTTCAAAACGCTGCCCGGATTCAACAAGGAGTACAACCGGAAGCAGTCTTTTATTTTTCTATCTGTCTCCTTCCTCTTCAGCGCTCTTCTCTCCGGCACGACTTTCATCATAATGCGCCAGAAAAATCAGGCGTTAAAGCAGGCGGTTCAACATATCAGTGAACTTGACCGGCGTCTTTCTCTTGCAACAAGTGCAGCTAAAATCGGTATATGGGACTACGATCTTCAGGAAAACAAGCTCATCTGGGACAAATGTATGTTTGACCTGTACGGCATGCAGGAAGAGGATTTTATCGGGACAGACATGGCGTGGCAAAAAAGCCTGCATCCGGATGATTTCGTCGCCTGGTATTTTGCGGTTCATCAGGCGACGCATGGAGAAAAGGTTTTTGATATCGTTTTCAGGGTTGTCTGGCCGACCGGAGAAGTACGCCACATCAAGGCCGATGCGATTGTGCTGCACGATGCCGGCGGCAAACCGCTCAGGATTATCGGGACGAACCGTGATATGACCGATCAGATACTTGCAGACGAGGCTATGTTAGATGCAATCAAGCAGGCCGAAGCCGCAAGCAGATCCAAATCCGAGTTCCTGGCCAACATGAGCCACGAAATCCGCACCCCCATGAACGCGGTGATGGGTATGCTCTACCTGCTGCAGCGGACGGCGCTTTCACCAATGCAGCTCGATTACGCTCAGAAGATACAGACAGCATCTCAGACCCTGCTTTTTCTACTGAACGATATCCTTGATTTTTCCAAGATTGAGGCTGGCAAGCTTGTACTGGAAAACCACTCATTTGCTCTTAGTGAACTGCTCCGCAACCTCTCGGTAATCCTCTCTTCAGCCGTTCATGACAAGGATGTGGAGGTGCTTTTCAGCATAGACAGCACCATTCCAAACGCCTTGCAAGGCGATAGCCTGAGACTTCAGCAGGTGCTGCTCAATCTGTCGAGTAACGCAATAAAGTTCACCGAACAGGGCGAGGTCGTCATATCTGTGCAGACTGTTGCCGTAACGGCAGATCGGGTTGAGCTTAAGTTTGCCGTTCGAGATTCCGGCATCGGCATCGCAGCGGATATGCTGAACAACATTTTCTCCGGCTTTGTGCAGGCCGAGGCCTCCACTACCCGCCGTTTCGGCGGAACCGGCCTCGGTTTGTCAATCAGCAATCAGCTGGTCGGTATGATGGGTGGAGTGCTGGCTGTGGAAAGTGAGTTGGGCAAAGGGAGTACTTTTTACTTTACCCTCAGCCTGGAGCGTTGTCTTGATGCTCCGATTGTGGAGAGGCGAAAATCACCGAGAGAGTCCGGAGCGTCGTCCGGCTCTCCTTTCACTGCCCTGATTGTGGATGATAACACCATAGCGCGTGAGGTGCTTCTCGCCATGGTCACCTCATTTGGCTGGGAAGCAGAATCCGCCACCAGCGGCGCCGAAGCCATAGACCGCATTAATGCAAGGGCAAGCGCCGGTTTGTCATTCGACGCGATTTTTATGGATTGGCAAATGCCGGGCATGGATGGTGTAGAGACCACCAGACAGATACGCGGGCTTCTCCATGGGGATAAAGTGCCTGTAATTATTCTGGTTACCGCTCATGGCCGCGATTATGTGGCCGGGCACTTTGCTGACGAATCTTCTCCGCTGGACGGTTATCTGGTAAAACCGGTTACCCCCTCCATGATTTATGATGCTGTGCGCAACGTGACATCCGGGCGGCATGCCCTGGCGAACATGCCCACCTCCGCTGCAGTCAACAGCCGTCGCCTGGCCGGTCTGCGCCTGCTGGTGGCGGAGGACAATAAGTTGAACCAGCAGATAGCCGAAGAAATCCTGACTGCTGAAGGCGCAACCGTCTCGCTTGCTGCGAGCGGAAGTCTGGCTGTCAAGGCCATTAACAAAGAAAAGCCTTTCGATGCGGTACTGATGGATATCCAGATGCCGGATATGGATGGCTACGAGGCGACCCTGCATATCCGTAATGTGCTGGGATTGAAGAAACTGCCGATTATAGCCATGACCGCCAATGCGATGCAGTCTGACCGGGAGCGCTGCCTTGAGGTCGGAATGAACGATCATGTCGGGAAACCTTTTGATGTGGATTCTCTGATTGCCATCCTGCGGAAATACTGTGGCTTGACACAAGATGAGAGTGAAACGGAAATTGCCGGAACTGAGAGTGAAAGGGACGCTGACTCTCAGCCCACTTTAAATCGCCCCGGTTTTGATTGTGACGCGGCGCTTAAACGTCTAGGGAACAACCGGGGTCTATATGCCAGAATGTCCAGAGCATTTGAGAAAGATCAGGGTGCGATCATGGAGCAGTTACGGCAGAACCTTTCGGCCAATGACCTCCATACTATCAAAGGTGTTTCCGCAGCACTGGGAGCGACAGCTCTCTCCCTCGCTGCTGCCGAGGGTGAGACGGCTTTGAGGGGCAGTATCGATCCTGCCGGGGCTGCGGCACAGTTTCAGGAGGTGGAGCGGCTGTTTGAAGAGGCGTGCATCGTCCTTAAGGATGTGGCAGACGAGTTGGAGCCACCGTCTGCAAGGGTGGAAGCGGCTGCAGGCTTGGAGAGCGGAGAGGCAATAACCGTTCTGCTGGAGCTGGAGGCTCTGCTGAACGCTTCAAACATGAAGGCGATGCAGCGGTATTATGAGACAAAAGCCGGCTTGGAAGTTTCAGTCGGGGTAGGGGCAAAAGATCTTTTGCCCCTACTGGATGAAGCGATGCAGAGGCTGGATTTCGCCGCTGCGGCGGAATTGTGCAGTAAAATGAGGGAGGGAGTTGTATGACGGAACAGACCGAAACAGTTACGCAGGAACAGCCGGACGACAGCAAAGCTGCGGCACCGACACGCCGCCTGCTGGTGGTTGATGACCAGCCGATCAACATTCAGGTGTTATTTGAGATATTCAGCCACGACCATGAAGTTTATATGGCCACAAGCGGCAGCCAGGCTCTGGAAGTCTGCCGTAAGAATCCGCCCGATATTATCCTGCTCGACGTCCTTATGCCCGTCATGGATGGCATTGAGGTTTGTGTTCGTTTGAAAGCCGACCCTACGACCAGAGATATACCGATTATTTTTGTGACCGCACAGAACAGCCCTGATGAAGAAGCCAAAGGACTCGAAGCCGGTGCGGTCGATTTCATTATGAAACCGGTCAATCCAGTCGTCGTACGGGCACGGGTGCATACGCATCTGACGCTGAAAAGGCAGGCGGATCAACTGCGTGTCCTCAACAATAAGCTGATACATCTTTCCGACATGCTGGAACACAAAAATGCTGAACTCTCTGAAGCAGTTATAGCAGCAAATGCCGCAACCGCTGCCAAGAGCCAGTTTCTGGCCTCCATGAGTCATGAAATCCGCACCCCCATGAATGGCGTCATCGGCATGACAGAGCTTTTGATGGACACCGGCTTGAACGAGGAGCAGATGGGACACGCAGAAATGCTTCGCAGCAGCGGCGAGGGCCTGCTGGTTCTGATCAACGACATTCTGGATTTCTCAAAAATTGAGGCCGGCAAACTGGATATGGAGATGATTGATTTCGATCTCAGGACAACAGTAGAAGATACCGCCGTAGTACTCTCTATGAAGGCCGAGCAGGCCGGTCTGGAGCTTATCTGCCATATCGACCCTGAAGTTCCTCACAACCTGAAGGGCGATCCTGGGAGGCTCCGTCAGATAATAACCAATCTGACAGGAAACTCTGTCAAGTTTACCCACCAGGGTGAAGTTGTTATCACCGTCAAGGTAGATTCGGATGCCGAAAAGTCCGTGGTCATAAAGTTTGAGATCAGTGATACCGGCATCGGGATACCGGCGAACAGGATTGATGCCCTGTTTGCCAGATTTACCCAGGTTGACGGTTCCACAACCCGTAAATACGGCGGAACTGGTCTTGGGCTGGCGATTTCCAAACAGTTGACCGAACTTATGGGCGGCAGTATCGGCGTCATCAGCGAGGAGGGGACAGGCTCCACCTTCTGGTTTACGGCCCGCTTCGAGAAACAGATTTCCAGGGGACCCGAAATCCCTGAGGCTTTAAAGCACACTGAAATATCCGGCGTAAAGATTCTGGTTGTGGATGACAACGCAACCAGCCGCTTATTGATGATTGAGCTGTTGAAACATTGGGGCTGCCGCTACGAAAGCGCTCCTGAAGCTCAATCTGCTCTTGCCCTGCTGCATGAGGCGGCAAGGCTGAACGATCCATTTCTCGTCGCCCTGCTGGATCAGCAAATGCCGGACATGGACGGGATGGAACTTGGCCGGAGGATCAAGGGTGATCCGCTGCTTAACTCAACCCTGATGATTATGGTTACCGCTCAAAGCCAACGCGGCGACGCCACACTCCTGCAGCAGATCGGGTTTGCCGGGTACCTCCCCAAACCGGTGAGGCAGTCACAGCTTCGCGACTGTATTGCCATTGTTCTGGGGAGATCAAATCAGACCACTTCAGATCAAACCCCGGAGATTATGGAGCCACTCATTACCAGGCACATTGTGGCGGAAATCGAAAATCGCAGCATCCGCATCCTGCTGGCGGAGGATAACCTTATCAACCAGAAAGTGGCGCAAAGCATTCTCGGTAAAATCGGCTACAAGGCCGATATAGTTGCCAATGGGCTTGAGGCTGTGCGGGCGCTGAAGATTGTAAACTATGATGTTGTCCTGATGGATTGCGAAATGCCGGAGATGAACGGCTTTGAAGCCACAGCGGTAATTCGTGACCCGGAATCCAAAGTATTGAACCACAAGGTTCCGATCATCGCCATGACCGCCAACGCCATGAAGGGAGACCGCGAAATCTGTGTCGCGGCGGGGATGGATGATTATATTTCCAAACCTGTGAAAAAAGAGGAGCTGGCGGCGCTGTTGGAGAAGTGGAGGGGAGTCTCTGCTGACTTGCAACTGTAACGGGTCTGCCGCTTATAGTGGGAAAAGTGCATAAGGATGCAGCTAAATAAAATACTGTAACAATAGGAGAAAACCAATGGCAAAAATTCTGGTAATTGATGATGATCGGCATATTCGCACTCTCGTAAATGCATTCCTTGTTCAGAATGGCCACGAGGTGGAACTGGCGGAAAACGGTAAGGTGGGATTGAAGCTTATAGAACACAACCGGTATGACCTGCTGATTACCGATGTTGTCATGCCTGAACAGGATGGACTGGGTCTCCTCATGGCTCTTAAAGGGCGCGTACCGCGTATCAGAACCATTGTCATGAGCGGCGGCGGGGAGAGGCTTAATATTGAAAATTACCTGAACACGGCCAGGCTTTTGGGCGCAGACCGGGTGCTGCCGAAACCGCTTGATTTTTTAAAGCTGCAAATTGCGGTAGAGGAAGTTCTGGAGGCGAAACCATGATAACAGCAGCCAGTCCGTTATCCCTGGAATACGCCGAAAACATTGTGGAAACTGTGCGCGAACCACTGCTGGTGCTTGACTCCAACCTGCATATTATCTCCGCCAACGCCGCCTTCTACAGCACTTTCAAAGTAACAGCCGCAGAAACCATCGGAAATTTCATCTACGAACTCGGTAACCGGCAGTGGAATATCCCTGCGCTGCGGGTTCTTCTCGAGAATATCCTCCCTCAGAATACAGTGTTTAACGATTACGAGGTCGACCATCTTTTTCAAAATATCGGCCGCAAGATCATTATGCTCAACGCCAGGCAGATTTTCCGCGAAGATATCGGTTCACACATTATCCTGCTGGCGATGGAGGACATCACCGAGCGGAGACTTAAAACTATTGCGTCGAGCGAGCGCCTGAAGGAACTGACATGTCTTTACAGTATCATCGACATGTGCTCTGAAGCCGGTATATCGCGGGACAAACTGTTTACGGAGGCGGTTATGCTCATCCCGCCGACCTGGCAGTTTCCCGAGGTCACGGAAGCAAGTATTGAAATTGATGGACTCTTTTTTCAAACCGCACACTTCCGGGAAACACCCTGGATGCTGGAGAGCAGCATTACTGTGCATGACATTGTGGTCGGGCAGGTGAGTGTCTGCTACCTTCAGAACCGGCAGACAAACGATGAATGGGCGTTTACTATAGAGGAACAACATCTGCTCAACGCCATCGCCAGCAGGCTTGGCCGGTATATCGAGCGAGATAATATCGAAACCAAACTACGTAAACTGTCTGCCGCCATCGAGCAGTGTCCGGTCTCAATAGTGATTACCGATACCAATGGGGCGATTGAATTTGTCAATCCATACTTTACTACGCTGACCGGCTATAGCTCCGAAGAAGTTATCGGGCAGAATCCCCGCATTCTGAAATCGGGTCTGACTCCGCCGGAAACATATCAAAAACTATGGTCGTCCATCTCGGCAGGAAAACAGTGGGAGGGGACGCTCTGCAACATGCGCAAGGATGGCAGCCTGTTTTATGAAAAGGTAATGATATCTCCGCTTCGCGACAGTAGCGGGGCAGTCACCAATTATTTAGGTATCAAAGAAGATATTACCGAAAAGAAAAACGTTTACGAGCAGTTGATTCATTCTCAAAAAATAGAGTCAATCGGTGAGCTGGCCGGTGGGTTGGCGCATGATTTGAACAACATTCTGAGTGTCATAAATGGCTATGCAACTCTGGCACAGCTTGGGATTGATAGGGAACATATCGGATTCGGTTATCTTACTGAGGTCAACAGAGCCTCTTCGAGGGCTGCCACACTTACCCGCAGTCTGCTGGCGTACAGCCGTAAACAGGAGATGAATCAGGAGAATCAGGATCTTAATCCCCTGGTTGAAACCGTTGGTTCGTTCATCAAACGGATCATCCGTGAAAACATCACATTCACCCTTTCGCTTCATGGTGATCCTCTTAGCGTGTATGTTGATACGGTGCAGATTGAACAGGTACTGTTAAATCTTGCCACCAACGCACGCGATGCGATGCCGGACGGCGGCAGCTTCAGCATCGCAACAACTGCCGGAAGTATCGATGAACGGTTCATTGCCACTCGTGGCTTAGGGACGGTTGGCCGTTATGCCATTATCACGGTAACCGACAGCGGTTGCGGCATGGATGAGCAGACAAAGCGCAGGGCGTTTGATCCGTTCTTTACCACTAAAGAGCGCAACAAGGGGACCGGTCTCGGCTTGTCGATGATACAGGGGATCATCAGACAGCATGGCGGTTTTATCGACCTGCAGAGTGAACCGGGGAAAGGAAGCGTCTTTCAGCTCTATCTGCCGCTGGTGGATTATGAAGAGAGCTTTGCGGAAGAACCTGTAGAACAGCAAAGCCTTCAGACCGAAAAGAATTTCGGGACAATTATGGTTGCCGAAGATGATAACGATACGCGTGAAGCCATGGCGGCATTTCTGACCAGAGCCGGCTATACGGTTATTACCGCCACAGATGGCCAGGATGCCGTGGAGAAGTTCGCCGCCTGGACAGGCAAAATTGATCTGGTAGTCTCCGATGTCTGCATGCCCCGGAAAAGCGGCAAAGTTGCGAGTGAGGAAATCAGAAAGATGTCCAGGAGCGTAAAATTCATTTTCGTCAGTGGTCATGCCGACGAAGTAATCTGGCGTGGAGAGTGGTTTGGCCCCAATTTCGAAATAATGGCAAAACCGATCCTGCCGTTTGAACTGTTGCAGAAAATAATGACGCTTTTGCAGCCGGTTGGCTCTGTGGCGTAAGGCATAAGGGAGGTGGAAACCTCCTCGTTCCCACACGCTGCGCTCGTCGTTATACACAAGTTTAACTGTCATCCTGAACGAAGTGAAGGATCGATTATCGTTCCCACGCGATTATCGTTCCCACGCTCCGGCGTGGGAACGAAGCCTGTGACGCTCCAGCGTCGCGTCATCTTGAAACCGGGACGCTGGAGCGTCCGGGGATGCATTCCCACGCTGGAGCGTGGGAACGA